>PNIU01000071.1 GCA_002878035.1 Sulfurihydrogenibium sp. | reverse complement strand
TAGATTCAAGTAAAAGCCTTTTTCAAAAGACAGTTGAAAGATGTTTGAAGGCTGTTGGGAACATAAACGATATAATCATCATAACTAACAACGAGTACCAGTTCCATGTAAAAAACCAGTTGGAAGATATCGGTATTAAAGACTTTAAAAACATAATACTTGAACCTATCGGAAGAAACACTGCTCCAGCCGTAGCTTTAGCTGTAAGGTACGCTCTGGATAAGTTGAACGTAACAGAGAATGAAACACTTTTTATATCTCCTTCCGACCATATAATATCTCCAGAAGATAGATTTGTAGATTACGTTAAAAAAGCAGATTACTTTGCAAAAAAGGGATTCATTGTAACTTTTGGAGTTAATCCAACAAAACCAGAAACTGGTTACGGCTATATAGAAGCAGATATGCCTATAGAAGAAGCCTATAAAGTGAAACAGTTTCACGAAAAACCTGACTTAAAAACAGCACAAAAGTACATAATGGCAGGAAACTACTACTGGAACAGTGGAATGTTTACATTTTCTATTAAAACAATTCTTGAAGAGTTTAAAAAATACTCTCCAGATATATTTAACCAGATAAACGAAAAAACCTTTGAAGAAGTTGTTATAAGTTTTATAGATATGCCAGATATATCTATAGACTACGCAGTTATGGAAAAAACGGACAAAGCTGTAGTCTTACCATTAAACATAGTTTGGTCTGATGTAGGCTCTTGGGATAGTGTTTATGAAGTGTTAGACAAAGATGAAAATGAAAACGTAAAAGTAGGAAACGTTATAGACATAGATACAAAAAAATCTCTTATCTTTGGAAACGAAAGACTTATAGCTACGGTTGGAGTAGAAGACCTTATGGTTATAGAAACACCAGATGTTATAGTTATAGCAAAAAAAGGAGAAGGACAGAAAATAAAAGATTTAGTATCTGTTTTAAAATCTAACCCTAATACAAAAGAGTTAACAGAGTTTCATAAAACAGTCCACAGACCTTGGGGAAGTTACACTGAACTTGAAAAAGGAGAAAGATACAGGATAAAAAGAATAACCGTAAAGCCCGGAGAGATGCTAAGTTTACAACTTCATTACCACAGAAGTGAACACTGGGTAGTGGTAAAAGGAACTGCAAAAGTGATTTTAGAGGATTCTGAAGGAAACAGAAAGGAAATTTTTGTCCATGAAAATGAAAGTATATTCGTACCAAAAACGACAAAACATAGACTTGTAAACCCGGGAAAAATACCACTGGAGATAATAGAAGTTCAGGTAGGAGAGTATGTGGAAGAAGATGATATAGTTAGGTTTGAAGATGTTTACAAAAGATGTTAGCTAAAGTTATCTTTTAATCTCTATTCTAAAAACGGTTTCTCCATTTCTTCTTTCGTAGAAAAGGTCTCCATCTACGAGATACTTTAACCTGTTTCTAAGGTTTTTAAGTCCTGTGCCTTCCGTTAGATTTTCAAAACCTTTACCGTTATCTATAACTTCTATCACAACCTTACCGTCCTGTCTATAACTTTTAATCTTTATCTTTCCTTTTGAACCTATACCATGCTTTATAGCATTTTCTACCAGTATCTGTATAGAAAGTTTTGGGACTTGTACGTCCATCAGAGAATCATCTAAATCATACTCAACTTCTATATCGGGAAATCTAAGCCTTTGAATAAAAAGAAAGTTTTCTACAATGGACAACTCTTTCCTCAAAGGTATGACACTTTCTTCATCTATCATATCCCTTAAGTATTTTGAAAAGGTTAGAATTGACTTTTCTGCTAAAGATGGGTTTATGTGAGTAAGCTCGGCTAAAACGTTTAAAGTGTTAAACATAAAATGGGGGTTTATTTGATACTCTAAAGATTTTAATTTGGCTAAGATAAGGGATTTTTCTACTTCCATTTTCATTTTTCTTATGTTTACAACCCAGTAAAGTAGGTAACCTAAAAGTGATGTAAGTATACCTATCATTACAAAGCTTGTTATTAAAACTTTTTGACTAAAATCAATCTTTAAAATATTTATACTTTTTAAAAATGTATAAGCAACTAAACTTCCAAGGAAACCTGCCATAAAAGAGAAAAACAAACTTACAAACTCCCAGTACTTCTCTGGTATATGCTTTAGCACAAAATGATTAGAAAAAGTTATAAGTAATAGAGAGTGTAAAAAAATCGAAAAACCAAAAGTTAACCCTGCTATAAACCCATTTAGAATGGTCCCAAGATTCAAAAGTATGGTTATAAAACTCCCTAAAACACCACCAAATATTACGGCAAAGACAAATACTATAAACCAATCCTGCTTAGATATGTCGATAGAATACTTCATGAAAATCCCTTTCTATCTGAAGAAGAATGTTAAAAACTCCAAGAACTACACCTGGATAACCCTGCCCCGGAAATATAGAATCCCCAACTAAAAACATTCCATCTATAGGTAGGTTTCCTACAGGATAGTTAAACATCGTGTAGCTTCTCATCAATGGTATTCCCCCAACGGTTCCTTTATACCTTTCCGTGTAGCGTTTAAAGGTTCTTGGAGTTCCTACCATTATATCAGTTTTTGGTAAGTTTCTAAATACTGGGACCCTTTCGTAAAGTTTGTCTAAGATGAACTCTTTCAGTTTTTCTTTTTGCTCTTGGTAGTTTTCTACGTTTTCCCATCTGTCTATTTTACAGTGGGTAGATATGGTAACGGATTTGTAGCCGTTTATCTTATCTTTATCATCGGCTACCGATACAAAGAAGGAGTAGCTACCTGTGTAAGGGTTTTCTTCATCATGAACTATCTGGTAGTGATGTTTGTCTAAAAGGTTGCTATCATCTTTTACTGCAAAGTATAAAGTAGCCGAAGACCAAATTTTACTGTATTTTTGTCTGTTTTTTAAACATAGGTCGTTTTTTAAGCTATCGTCTAAAATATCACAAAAATCCCATATAGTCTTGTTTAAAATCACTCTTTTAGTTTCGAAAACTCCTCTGTTTGTATGAACTTTGTAAACTCCAGACTCCTTCGATATCTTTATTACTTTCGTTTTCTTTTTAACGTTTTCATCGTTACCAACCAAAGCGTTTAAAAACTCACTCATACCACCAAAAACGTAGTAGTTAGACAGATTAGTGTAAGTTAGACCCATACAGGCAAACGAAAAGTTAACTTCGTTCCAGTAGCATTGTGTAGTCATAAGTATCTGACTGTTTAAAAATTTTACGTAATCTTTGTCCCATCTATCTAAGTAAGGTTTTATTATACTTTCTGCTGTAAGTAAGTTTTCTTTTACGTTAGAAAGTAGGTAGTGGTAGTTTTTAAAAAGTTGATGGATAACGTTCTTTGGGCTTTTTGGGTTAAAAGGTAAAAAGTTGTAAAGATTACTCCAGTTTTGATTTGATGTTTTAAGTATCTTATTCCATAGTTCTCTGTTTTTTTTATGTGGAAAGTTTGAGTTTATTTCTTCAAAAGATAAATCAAAGTCTTTGTAACGGTTTATTCTTTTGTCTCCAACAAACACAACTATAGATGGGTCTATCTGCTTAATGGGTAGAATGTTTTTATCTATCTTCAAAATTTTTAAAAGGGTATCAAGGGGTAGCTTCTCGTCCAAACCTACCAAAGTAGAAGCTCCAACGTTATAAAATATGCCATCTTTTCTAAAAGTCCCAGCACAACCTCCAAGGTAGTCTAACTTTTCAAAAAGTAAAACGTTCTTACCTATACTTTTAAGTAGTAAATAAGCAACAGTTCCACCTATTCCTCCACCTACAACTATATAATCTACCAAAACATCTCTCCTTAGTTTTCAGATAAAATGTCAAAAAAGTAATCTTTGATGTTGTTAAGGACAACTTTTAAATCTTTTTCAACACTCTGAAACTCAAGGGTAAAACTGTCTGTAGAAAGAAGTATTCTCGATAAACCTTTACCGTTTACCGTTATTTCTTCATTTTCTGTTTTTATCAATACTTTATAACTTCCTTCTGATATAAACGTTAAACGACACTCAAGGTAGCCTGTTCCTTCAACATTTAAAACTTCTCCTTGTTTTACGTTTTTTATCTTTATTGTAGCCATATCAACTTTTACTTTCATGATACACTCCTAATCGTATTAAAGTAGAAATATTAATAACTCTTTACAGAATCTTTATAAATACTACAAATTGCCTTTTTAAAGGGCTTTTTTTGGATTTTAGAAGTTTCACGGATTTATTTACAACCTTAAATTTTTCTTGTATAATATTCCAGTATTTAATAACCAACTAACAAAGTTGATGGAGGAAACGGTGGAACATCAAACTCACGTAATTATGGCTGCTATCGTTGTAGTTATAGTGCCTATTTTGTTTTTAATAATGGCAAAGAAACCTTCATTGATACCTACACCAGTCCAAAACGTTTTTGAGATATACATTCAATTTATAGATAACCTTATAAAAGAGAATATGGGAGAGAAAGGAAGAAAATACTTTAACCTTATAGCTGCCATAGGTCTTTTCGTGTTTTTTGGAAACTTACTTGGTATGATACCGGGTTTTGAATCTCCTACTGCAAACCTTAACACTACTATGGCTTTAGCTTTAATGGTATTTTTAATATACAACATCGAAGGTATAAGAGAAAATGGACTGTCTTACTTTAAACACTTTTTAGGTCCTATCCCTGCTATGGCTCCTGTTTTCCTTATAATAGAACTTCTTAGCCATCTTAGTAGGCCTGTAACGTTGGCTTTACGTCTTTTTGCAAACATGACAGGTGGAGAGCTTGTAAGCGTAGTTTTAATAATGCTGGTTCCTTTCTTAGTTCCTTTACCAGTAATGTTGATACACCTTATAGCTGTATTCTTACAAACTTACGTTTTCGTAGTGCTTACAACAGTTTACATAGCAGGCGCTATTACTCACGTAGAACATTAATGGAGAGTTGTTATGGTAGAGATTAAAAAGATAATGGTTAACATTCAGTTTGACTCAGCATCTTTAAGGGCTGTTGAGCTTGCAAAAGATTTAGCTCAAAAGTATAACAGCCAACTTGTAGTTTTTCATGAAATAGTAGACGTGTATATGATGAAAAAAGTAGCCGTAAGCTTTGGTATGCCAGTTCCACCAGACTTAGAAGAAAAGAGTAAAAAAAGTGCCACTTCTAAGATAGAAGACCTGTTAAACGACTTTAACGGTGAAAAGAAAATTATAGTAGATATATCTGGAAGAGTGGAAGATACTCTTCCTAAGTTCGTCCAAGAAGAAAAACCTGATTTACTGATTCTTACAGATGAGTATGAATACGTAGCAAAAAAAGTAGACGTAAACACTCTAATAGTAAAATAAATCACTTATAGGAGGTTGTATAAATAATGGTTAAGTTTTCGAAAGTTTTGATGCTGATGGTGCTTGCAGGAACAGTTTCAGCAGCTTTTGCAGCTGAAGGAGACCCTATGGCAAGAGCCGTGTTCTACGGAGCATTAGCTATCGGTGCAGGTGTTGCTATCGGTGCAGCGGCAGGTGGTGGTGCGGCAGGTCTTGGTAACGCTATAAGAGGTGTTCTCGAAGGAATGGCAAGAAACCCTAACATGGGTCCAAGACTTTTAACCACTATGTTTATAGGTATGGCTTTGATTGAAACATTCGTTCTTTACGCTCTCTTAATAGCTATAATCTTCATCTTTACTGGAATATTTGACTCTAAAGCTGGATTCTAATATAATATCTTATCTAACTAAGATAGGGGCAGCTGTTTAAAGCTGCCTTATTTATTTTATAAGGAGGTTTTAAAGATGGCAAACGAGAAGGCAAAATCTCACCTTTCCAATAGAAAAAGAAAAAGAGTTTCAGGGTTCTTAGCCAGAATGAGAACTAAATCTGGAAGAAAAATCATAGCAAGAAGAAGAGCCAAAGGAAGAAAACGCCTCGCAGCTTAATGGTAACATTAAAAAAAAAGAAGTCGAAAATGTATTTAAGTCCGGCAAAAGAGTTAGCTTTAACTACATAACGGTTGTATTTTTAAAAAACAGTATAGGTATACCAAGGTTTGCTTTTTTAGCACCTAAAAAAGTGTTCAAAAAATCTACAAAGAGAAACAGGGTAAAAAGATTACTTAGAGAAGCCTTAAGGCTTCTCTACCATAGATTTGAAAATCTAAACTGTGATATCATACTTATTGGAAAATCAGATTTGTTAAACCTTAAAGTTTATGATTTGGAAAAGGAAATTGAAAGTATCTCAAACTTTTTGGAAAGAGAATGTTAGGTAAAGCTTTAATAAAACTCATAAAAATGTATCAAAAGTATGTGTCTCCTTTAAAACAACCTTCCTGTAGATACTACCCTTCCTGTTCAAACTACGCAATCCTTGCTATAGAAAAGTATGGCTTTTTAAAAGGTAGTATAAAAGCAGTGTGGAGAGTTTTAAGATGTAATCCATTCTCAAAAGGTGGAGTAGACTATCCCTAAGTGAGGTGAAAAGATGCAACAAGAAGATATGCAGAAACGAATGCTTCTATTCTTTGTTATAACGTCAGTTCTACTTATAAGCTACTCTTTGGTAAGTCATTTTCTCTTTCCTCAAGAGACTAAAAAAGAAGAGGTAAAGTCTCAACAAACACAACCTAACAATCCAACTCCAACATCGGGAACATTCGACCTTATTATCACAAACGAAAGACAAAATTTAGATTTATCTCAAAACATTAAAGTGCAGACAAAGTATGGTTATGTAGAGTTTACTCCTTTTGGTGGTAGAATCACATCTGTATACATCAAACAGTATAATCAAGATATGGTAGATGAATTTTCTAAGAAAAATAAAATATTTCCTGCCGAGATTATCACTTCTAACCCTAATCTAACAAAGATACTAAACTTTTCTCAGTACAGTGTTACTCAAGACAAAAATACCATAACCTTTAAACTTCAAAGGGATAACTTAGAGGTAGAGAAAAAGTATACTGTTAACGACGATGGAACGATAACACTTTCAGTAAAAACAAAAGGTATAGAAAACACATCAGTAGCTTTACTATCTGGTATATCGTTAAAATCTGAAGGAAGTTTTGGTCACGAAGGAGCAGTAATCAAAACTGATAAAGAGTTAATAAAGTTAGACAAAGATATAAATCAAACTCAAACAGTAAGGGGTAACATACTTTGGGCTGGTGAGGAAAACAAGTACTTTTTACAGATTTTTGCTCCTAAGGGTGGAAGTAACTCTGTTAACGTTGTGCCAATTGGAAAAGATGTTACGGCAGTTTTAGTTTCAATCAGTCCAGATTTTGAAGGTTTTATTTACAGTGGTCCAAAACTGTACTCTCTTTTAGGTCAGATAACTGATTACTACAAAAACTTATGGAAGGTAGACTTAGATTTAAGAGATTCCATAGATTTTGGATTTTTTGGAATACTTGGAAAGCCGTTGTTTTTACTGCTACACTTTTTCTACACTTACATACCTAACTGGGGTGTAGTAATAATAATTCTAACAATCCTTATAAGAATTGTCTTCTTCCCTCTAAACCATAAATCTTTAAAAGCTATGAAAAAGATGGCAGATTTAGCTCCAGAGATAGAGAAACTAAAGAAAAAGTATGCAAAAGACCCTCAAAAATTACAGGAAGAGATAATGAAGCTATACGCAGAGGCTGGAGCAAACCCGATGAGCGGTTGTCTTCCTATACTTATACAGATACCGGTCTTTATAGCCCTTTATAACGTTTTGATGGTTACGGTAGAGCTTAAAAATGCTCCTTTTATACTGTGGATAAAAGACTTATCCGATAAAGACCCTTACTACATACTGCCAATTTTGATGGGACTTTCTATGGTAGCTCAACAGTGGATAACGCCTTCTTCAGATAAAAACCAAAAGATGATTATGTATATATTAGCTGGTGTATTTACGTTTATGTTTATGAACTTTCCCGCTGGACTTGTCTTATACTGGCTTACAAACAATATATTAGGGTTGATACAAAGCTTTATAATAAACAAAACAATGAAAAAATGAAAAGAGATACGATAGTTGCAAATGCAACTCCACTTATCCCTTCGGCTGTTGCGATAATCAGGATAAGTGGAGAGGATTCTTTAAAGATAGCTAAAGAGATTTTTACACTTCCAAAGGACGTTCAAGAGAGAAGAGCTTACTTTGGTAAAATTCTTGACTTAGATAAAACTGTTTTAGATGAAGGTTTGCTTGTATACTTCAAAGGTCCAAAAAGTTTTACGGGTGAAGATGTAGTTGAGATATATCCACATGGAAGCGTGCCGGTAGTAAAAAAGATTATAGAAAACGTAGTTAAACTTGGTGGAAGGTTAGCTCAACCGGGAGAGTTTACCTACAGAGCTTTCTTAAACGGAAAGATAGACCTAACCCAAGCTGAAGCTATAGCCGAACTCATATCCGCCAAAACAGAGAAAGCATCAAAGGCTGCCGTAAACATTTTACAAGGAAAACTATCCAAGCAGATAAACACTTTAAAAAACAAACTTTTAGAGTTAATATCCTTAATCGAAGCGGAAATAAACTTTCCAGAAGATGTTGAAGAGATAGATAGTAATCTAATAATAGACAATCTATCACAAGTTAAAACCCAGATAGAAAAACTCTTATCTTCTTACAAAAAAGGTAGCATAGTAAAGGAAGGTATAAAACTTGCGATAGTTGGAAGGCCAAACGTTGGAAAATCTTCCCTTTTTAACGCTATGGTAGGTTACGAAAGGTCTATAGTGTCTGAGTATAAAGGTACAACGAGAGATTTTATAGAAGAAAGCTTGAAAATAAATGATATTCCAGTAATTTTACTCGATACGGCAGGTTTGAGAGAAACGTCCGAGTATGTTGAAAAAGTAGGAATAGAAAAGGCAAAACAGAAGATAGAAGAGGCTGATATAATTCTGTTTGTTATAGACGGCTCAGAAGGTTTTACAGATGAAGACAAAAAAATATACGATGAAATTAAAAATAAAACTCACATTTTTGTTGTAAACAAAGCAGATTTAATAGAAAAACCTCTTGATATTTTTGAAAAATTTGATAATATAGTGTATACTAGTTCTAAAACATACCAAGGTATAAAAGAATTAGAAGAGAAAATCGCAGAAATTCTTGGTATTACCGAAACTGAAGACGAAGTATTTATAAATCTTAGACATTATAACCTTTTAAAACAAGCGGTAGAAAAAATAGAGTATATAAATTCAAACTTAGACTTTTTACTACAAAATAAAGAAATACTGATGTTAGACCTACAAGAGGTTTTAAGTTATCTTCAAGAGATTGTAGGTCAGATAACAACGGAGGATGTGCTTGGTAATATCTTCAGTAAGTTCTGTATCGGTAAATAAAAATCTCTATTCAAAGGAGGAAGTATGGACTTAGCTACATTGACACCAGAAAAACTAAAAGAAATGACCTTAGCAGAACTTAGAAAAATTGGAGAAGAGTTGGAATTAGATAGAGTAACTGGCCTGAAAAAAGAAGAGCTGATACAGAAAATTCTGGAAAAGAAAGAAGAAAAAGAAGGTTTAATGAAAATAAACGGAGTGTTGGAAATACTACCGGAAGGTTTCGGTTTTATAAGATTTTTAGAGAACAATTACTCTCCAAGTCCATCTGATATATACGTTTCTCCTTACCAAATAAAGAAAACAGGTTTAAGAACAGGTGATACGATAATCGGTGTTGCAAGGAACCCTAAAGAAGGAGAAAAGTACAGAGCATTAGTTAGAATAGATAAAGTTGGGGGACTTTCTCCAGATGACCTTAAAAAGAGACCATCTTTCGATAAACTCATACCTTACCACCCAACAGAGAGGTTTAACCTTGAGTATGACCCTTCAGACTTATCTACAAGAGTAGTTAGTTTGGTAGCACCTATAGGTAAAGGTCAGAGAGGTCTTATAGTTGCACCACCGAAAGCAGGAAAAACTGTTCTCATACAAAGATTAGCAAAAGCTTTAATAAAAAACCATCCAGAAGTAATGTTAATTATATTACTGATAGATGAAAGACCTGAAGAAGTAACGGAAATGAGAAGAATCGTAGGCTCAGGAGCGGAAGTTGTAGCGTCCACGTTTGATGAGCCACCAGAAAGACACATACAGATATCAGAGTTAGTTATAGAAAAAGCCAAAAGGCTTGTAGAAGAAGGAAGAGACGTTGTTATACTACTTGACTCTATGACAAGACTTGCCAGAGCATCAAACGCAGTAACGCCACCTTCAGGAAGAGTTCTATCTGGTGGTATTGAAGCTACGGCTTTACAAAGACCTAAAAAATTCTTTGGAGCTGCAAGAAATATAGAAGGTGGAGGTAGCTTAACTATACTTGCAACTGCACTTGTAGAAACAGGTTCCAGAATGGATGACGTAATCTTCGAAGAGTTTAAGGGAACCGGTAATATGGAACTTTACCTTGATAGAAGACTTATGGAAAAGAGAATATTCCCTGCTATAAACATAGCAAAATCAGGTACAAGAAAAGAAGAACTTTTACTGCAGGATTGGGAGCTACAGAGACTTTGGATACTAAGGAAGTTTCTGTCAACCATGGATGAAGTTGAGGCTATGGAGTTTTTACTTGGAAAACTGGCTAAGTTTAAAACAAACGAAGAGTTCTTAAAATCTATGAACGCTTAAATTTTTGATATAATATTTAATTCAAAAAATTTTAAAGGAGGATACTAAATTGAAAAAAGGAATACATCCAGAGTTAAAATTAACAAAGTTTGTTTGTGGTTGTGGAAACGAGTTTGAGATTTACACAGTTAAAGGTGGAGTTGTGCACCTTGAAGTTTGCAACAACTGCCATCCATTCTACACAGGAAAACTAAAAGTAAAACCTAAATTTTTAGAACTTCAAGGACAGTTAACAGAAAAGTAAAAAGATGAACAAAAAGATACTGGCTCAGATAGAGCACGTCAAAGATAAGGTAAAAAAACTTGAGTTTTTACTAACAGACCCAGAAATTTTAAAGGACCCGTCTAAACTTCAAGCTATAGGAAAAGAACACAAAGAGTTATCGGAGATAGTATCCCTTTACGACCAGTATGAAAAAGTAAACTTTCAAATAGAAGAGGTAAAACAGCTTTTAAACTCTACAACGGAAGAAGACCTAAGAGAGTTAGCCGAACTTGAGCTTGAAGAGTTAAAAAGGCAGTCTGCAGAACTTGAAAAAAAGATAGAGCTTGCATTTTTACCAAAAGACCCTAACGATGAGAAAAACGTCATAATCGAGATAAGACAAGGTGCAGGCGGTGAAGAGGCAGCTTTGTTTGCTGCCGAACTTTTTAGAATGTATCAACGTTACGCTGAAAGACACGGCTGGAAAACTGAAATCCTTAGTATCCATCCTACTGACAGGGGTGGAATAAAAGAAGTTATAGCTTTGATAAAGGGTAAAGGAGCCTACTCAAGGCTAAAATACGAAAGTGGAGTTCACAGGGTTCAAAGGGTGCCAGAAACAGAGTCTTCTGGTAGGATACATACATCTACGGCAACAGTTGCAGTTTTGCCAGAAGTTGAAGAGGTTGATATAGAGATAAAGCCTGAAGATTTAAAAATAGAAACGATGAGAGCAGGTGGAGCTGGTGGTCAGCACGTAAACACTACCGACTCAGCCGTAAGAATAACCCACTTACCAACCGGTATAGTGGTTCAATGTCAAGATGAAAGGTCCCAGCTACAAAACAGAATGAAAGCTATGCAGATACTTAGAGCCAGATTAAAGGATTACTACGATAGAATAGAAAAAGAGAAGATAGCCAAAGAAAGAAAAGAGCAGGTAGGAACAGGAGAAAGAAGCGAAAAGATAAGAACTTACAACTTTCCTCAAAACAGGGTAACAGACCACAGAGTAAACTACACATCTTACAGGATACACGATATTCTGGACGGTGATTTAGACGAAATCATAGAAGTTTTAATAGCAAAAGAAAACGAAGAAAAGCTGGCAAAGTTAGAGATTTGAGATATAAATAATATTACTTATGCGCCCATAGCTCAATTGGATAGAGCATGTGACTACGGATCACAAGGTTGGGGGTTCGAGTCCCTCTGGGCGCACTAAATAAAAAAAACCCCCTATAAAAGGGGGATAGGTTATTTTATATTCCTTCAGGTCTTTTTACGTCGTAGAGGATATCGTCAGTTGGATGTCTGTAAAGAGGCATATCAAGACGTTTTTCATCAAGGTAATGTCCTATGAATCCGATAGACCTTCCAAGAACAAAGAATGCGTTGAATGCTCCAGCTTCTATCAATTTGTCAACTTCTTCGTTTGAGTAACCGATAGCCTTAAATAAATCTACAAGTAAAACACCTATAGTTCCGTCTACGTTTAATATTAAGTTTTCTTTCTTAGAAGTGGTAACTTTCTCTACCTCTAAAGCGTAATCTAAAAGTTCTATTTTAGGGAAGTTTCTTCTTGCATAGTTCTTTAAGAGTTCTACCCTTTTGTCTGGGTTTTTGGTAGATTTTACTCTATGACCTATACCTGGTATAGGTATTTTTTCAACATTCTTCATATACTCTACAAATTCGTGTGGAGACATGTTCTTTTCGTAAGCCATTTTAAAGTATTTTGCAGCTCCATCTATAGCACCACCGAACCTTGGACCTATTGTTAGTATACCTGTTGCCAGAGAAGACATTAAATCTTTTCCTGCTCTTGCTGTTACTTTTGTGTTGTGGGCTCCAGCTACGGCCGGTCCATGGTCTGCAACTACTCTTATAACCATATCTATAAATCCAGATGCCCAATCTGGAAACTTTCTCTTAAACCAAAGTAATCCTATAACGTCGGCAATAGATAGGTTCTTTTCTATAACTTCACTGATAGGTACACCACAGTACGTTGCTTCCTCGCCTCTGTCATCGGAAATCGTACAGATAAAGTTTGTTGGCTTTCTTACTTTACCTTCTCTTATGGCTTTTGATAAATCCTCAGGTATTGGTGGTACTTCAGGTTCAACGACAGGTTGGATTTTTCCTTCTCCTCTCAACATTTCGTATATACCTTTTATTACGTGAGGAAGTTCGTTAAAGTTGTTAGGAACGTGTATACCAACCTCTCTCATAGCTCTGTTTTTAGCGTCTGCCGTTTCTCTGTCAGCTCCGGCTTTAGCTCCTGCGTGTCCAAACTGAACTTCTCCACCAAAAAACTTAGATATTGTTCCGATACACCAACCTATAACTGGTTTTGTAATAAGACCATTTTTAACTGCTTCCACTACCTTGTATTCAGCTTCTCCACCTACCTCTCCAAGTAAAATCATAAATTTAACCTGTGGGTTTTTCTCAAATCTGAGCATATGGTCTAAAAAGTCTGAGCCGGGAAATCTATCTCCACCTATTGCTATTCCTTCTGCAACTCCGTCGGCATTTCTTGCTATTATGTTTGAAAGTTCGTTAAAAAGTCCACCGGACCTTGTCACTAAACCTACAGAACCTGGTCTGTGAAGTTTTGAAGCTATTATGTTTTCTATCGTTCCACCTGTGTTTGCTATTCTAAACGCCCCCGGAGCTATACCACCAACGGTAGCTGGACCTATTATCCACTTTCCAAGTTGTTTTGCTTTTATTCTCATATCTCTTGCAAATCTTTCTGGAATACCTTCTGCCGTGATGATAATGGTTCTAATTGTAGGTATCTCAAAAGCTTCTAACGTAACAGAGTATGCAGTTCTGAAAGATGCAAAGTTTAGTAAAACGTCTGCTTCTGGGTGAAACTTAGCTGCATCTTTTGTTGATTTGTATATAGGTATTATGATTTCTGTTGTTCCGTAGAAAAATTTTTCAAAAGACCTTTCTGAAGTTGGAGCTACGATTGCCGCTATACTTGGACTTCTTCCTACAACGTAATCGTAGTCTAACATTCTTTGGATTGCGTTTGTGTTTAGGTTCCAAAAGATGGCTTTTGTGTTTCTGTCAAAAAGTAAGTAATCAGGTCTACTCATACTCTAATCCTCCTTAAATTATGCTGCTTTTTCTTCTTCTAAGGCTTTTCTTACTATGTCAGTCATATGAAGCTCTGGACCGTAAACTTCTATAGGTAAACCAAGCTCTTCTGCCGCTTGTTTGATTTTCTTTAAACCAACTTCGTAGTTTGGTCCTCCTCTTCTGACGTAAATTTTAACTCCAACCTGTCTCATCTTTTCAGCATACTCTTTAAAGGCATCAATTATTCCATCAAACGTTTTTGCAACATCGGTAAAGTTTGCTATGGCTCCACCTATAAGTAGTATCTTTGGTTTTCCAGATGGATGCTTTTTCCTTGTCATAAGGTCTAAAATTGTTTTTACGTATTCTCTGGTTTCTGTTCTTGTAGGGTTTCCGGAATACTCTCCGTAGTTTGCAAGTTCGTTAACGTATCCCATATCGGCTACAGTGTCTGCGTAAACAACCGATGCTCCACCACCGGCTACCAACGTCCATATTCTTCCTTCTGGGTTTAAAATGGTAAGTTTTAGTGAAGAACCGGATTTTTCGTCTAACTCTTTTATGTATTTCTCTTCTGGAGTTAGGTCTCTTCCAAAACCGGAAGGAAACTCAAGCTCTCCCCATTTTTTACCTACTACGAAGGCTGCAGTATCGTCTACCTTTCCTACAAAGTCTAAGAGGTAAGCTTTTCTACCAACTAATACTAATGGGTTTATTTCAAAGTATACAAAGTGTAAATCTCTAAACATTTTAAAGGCTCTTGTTACAAAATCTGCGTAGGTTTCTTTATCGCTTATCTCTTTTGGCACATTTTGTTTTATAAGTTTTTCTATTTCTTCGTCTGAAGCAGTAGGTGGAATTTTTACCTCTGAAACCTTATCCCAGTTTTCTTCTACATCTATACCACCGAAAGCTGACATATAAACGGTATCGTAATCATCTCCCATAGAAAATGCTACGTAATACTCTTCTTCTGGTTTGTGAGGAACGAAAGGCTCTATAAGAAAGTGTGTAAGGTGTCCTTTTACTCCGTTAATCTCAACTTCTTCCTGCATCTTTTGTTTAATCCATTTTACTGCGTCTTCGTATGTAACGTCTCCCGGTTTGTTTATTTTGTAAAGGACTAGTCCAAGTTTACCTCTTTTTCCAAAAAGCATGTCTGGTTTTGCTACTAAAGGTGTAGTTTTTAGCCAAGGATGCTGCTCTGGAAGTTTATCAAAATCTGTTTCAGGAGTAACAAGGACTGACTTAAAATCATACTCAAAAGCGTCTGAAAAGTAATCTTTCCAGTTTTGGTAGATGATTCTCTTTCCATCGTATTCTCTTATTCCTCTTTGAGCCATTTTACCACTCCTTAATTTTTATTGAACTATTAAATCAGTATTTTAACATAAAAAGGTTATAAAAAACAAACGACGTTTTATTTGAGTTAGGTTTTAAATCAAACACTGTTTTATTTTTTATTGACTTTGAAAAAGCATTAATGTTATAATTTCCTGACATAAAATTAAAAAATTTAGGAGTGTTTGAATGGAAAATGTTTGCTGGTGGAAAGGGAAGTTAGAAATTCCAAAGGAAGGTTCTTTTATAACACTAAATCCAGATAAGTCTATTACAGTACCAAACAATCCAATTATTCCTTTTATAGTTGGAGATGGAATAGGTCCAGAAATCACTCCTGAAATGATTAAAGTTGTAAATGCTGCCGTTGAAAAGGTTTACGGAAACTCTAAAAAGATATACTGGGTTGAAGTGTTAGCCGGAGATAAAGCTGAAGAGAATGGCTTAGATAGAATGCCAAAAGAGACGTTGGAACTGCTTAAACAAAGTATAGTAAGCATAAAAGGTCCTCTCGGCACTCCAGTAGGTAAAGGTGGAAAGTCTTTAAACGCTATTTTAAGACAGTCTATGGATTTTTATTCGGCTATAAGGCCTGTATTTTACATGGGACAACCTTCTCCTATTCCTAACCCTGAAAGGGTCAATGTAACCGTTTTTAGAGAAAACTCTGACGACGTTTATATGGCTATAGAGTATATGCCTAAAACCGAAGGTGCGGCTAAAGTAAGAAAGTTTTTCATAGAGGAAATGGGCGTTTCAGAGTATGCTTTACCTGAAGATGTTGGTATAACTGTTAAGCCTATGTCTGAATACAAAACAAAAAGACATGTTAGAAAAGCTTTTAGATACGCTTTAGAAAACGGCAAAAAGCATATAGCCGTAGTAGGAAAAGGAAACATAATGAAAGCTACAGAAGGAGCATTTATAAACTGGGCTTTTGAAGTAGCTGAAGAAGATGAGTTTAAAGGTAAGATTATCACTGAAGGAGAACCGGGAGAAGGACAAGCCAGAATATACAAAGTCATAACAGACCAGATGTTGATGCAACTTGTTTTAAAGCCTGAGTATTACGACGTTATCATAACTCAAAACTTAAACGGTGATTACATATCAGACCTTGCTTCGGCGTTAGTTGGTGGACCCGGTTATGTACCAAGCGGTAACATAGGAGATGGTTACGCTTTATTTGAAAGCACACACGGAACGGCAAACGATATAGCTGGCAAACAGATAGCCAATCCACTTTCTATAATACTTTCTGGGGCTATGATGCTTGAGTACTTAGGCTGGAAAGAAGCAGGTAATATCATTTACCAAGCAGTTAAAAGTGTTATAAATGAAGGAAAGGGAACACCGGATATAGCATCAGGCTTTAGAAAAATGGGTAAAGAAGCAACCGAACTTTCAACAAGTCAGTTTGGAGATGAAATAGCAAATAAAATAAAAAATCTTTAAGAGAGGTGGCAAAATGAAAGTAGTAGTTAAGCAAAAAGAAGATTTTCATTTTATAGGTAAAGGTGAAGCAGGGATAGAAGTCCCAATAGACGCTGCAGCTTACGTAGGCGGTAAAGGAAGAGGAGTAAGACCACCTGAGCTACTTTTCCACTCAGTTGCAGGATGTATGGGTATCCACGTTTACGAAGCACTCCATAAAGCTGGAAAACACGTTGAAGACATAGTTGTAGAAACGGATGCTGAGAGAAAGGATACTTACCCTAAAGTTTTTACAAAAATATACTTAAAGTTTACAATCAAAGGTGATGTTACTGAAGAAGATGTAAAGGAAGCGATAGAAACATCACTAAACAAAACATGTAGCATAGCTTACATGATAAACCAAGTAGCTCCAATATCTTATGAATTTAAAATAGAAAAGTAAGGAGTGCGGTTATGTTTAACAAGATACTGGTAGCAAACAGAGGTGAAATAGCCTGTAGAATAATCAAAGCTGCCCATGAACTTGGAATACCAACGGCGGCTATTTACTCAGATGTTGAGTCTACGGCAAGACACGTTAAAATGGCTGACGAAGCCTATATGATAGGTGCAAACCCACTGGATACGTATCTAAACAAACAGCTTATCATAGACCTTGCAAAATCAATCGGTGCAGATGCTATACACCCAGGTTACGGTTTCTTGGCGGAAAACGAAGAGTTTGCAAAGATGTGTGAAGATGCAGGTATAACTTTCATAGGACCTTCTTCCAAAGTAATCGGAATGATGGGAGATAAAGCAAGGTCTAAAGAGATAATGAAAAAGTACGGAGTTCCAACGGTTCCGGGAAGTGATGGAATACTTAAATCCGTTGAGGAAGCCGTAGCTTTAGCTAAAGAAATAGGATACCCAGTTCTTCTAAAAGCTTCTGCCGGTGGTGGTGGAAGAGGAATAAGAATATGTAACGACGAAGAAGAACTAAAAAGAAACTACGAGCAGGCTTACAAAGAAGCCGAAAAAGCCTTTGGAAGAGGAGACCTTCTACTTGAGAAGTATATCCAAAACCCAAAACATATAGAGTTCCAAATACTTGGAGATAAATATGGAAACGTTATACACCTTGGAGAAAGGGACTGTTCTATACAAAGAAGAAACCAAAAGTTAGTCGAAATAGCTCCATCTTTAATACTTACACCAGAAAAGAGAGAACATTACGGTAGAATATGCGCTAACGCAGCCAAAGAAATAGGTTACTACAGTGCAGGAACTATGGAATTTGTTTCAGACTTGGAAGGAAACATCTACTTTATCGAAATGAACACAAGAATACAGGTAGAACACCCAGTTACAGAGATGATAACTGGTATAGATATAGTGAAAGAACAGATAAAGATAGCGGCAGGACATCCTCTAAACATAAAACAGGAAGACGTTAAGTTTAACGGCTTTGCTATAGAGTGTCGTATAAACGCTGAAGACCCTAAGAAAAATTACGCTCCAAGCATCGGAACCATAAAGAGATACTACGCTCCCGGTGGTTTTGGAGTAAGGATAGAAAGTGCAGCATCAACAGGTTTTGAAGTAACACCTTACTTTGACTCTATGATTGCAAAACTTATATGCTGGGGAAAAGACTTTGAAGAAGCTATAGCCGTAACAAAGGCAGCTTTAGATTACTTTGAGATAAGCGGTGTAAAAACTACCATACCACTTTTAAAAGAGATAGTTAAACATCCTGCGTTTAAGGAAGGAAAGTTTACTACCAAGTTCTTACAAGAAAACCCACAACTTTTAGAATACAAAGAAGAGTTATCTAAAGAAGAGATAGTTGCTTTTATATCGGCAGCTATTGGTTCTTACTACGGACTATAAATGAAATAAAGGAGGTCTTAAAAAATGGATTTTAAGCTTTTTACAGATTTAATTAAAGAAGGAAATCTGGAAGTTGCTCCACCAAAACCTATTAAAATCACTGATTTAACACCAAGGGACGGACAGCAGTGTAAACTTGCAACAAGGGTAAGAACAGATGACCTACTACCTTTATGTGAGAAGATGGATAAAGCAGGCTTCTACGCAGTAGAAGTGTGGGGTGGTGCTACCTTTGACGTTTGCTTAAGATACCTAAAAGAAGACCCTTGGGAAAGATTAAAAAGAATAAAAGAAGTTATGCCTAACACAAAACTCCAGATGCTCTTCAGAGGTCAAAACATCGTTGGTTACAAACCAAAGTCAGACAAAGTTGTTAAAAAGTTCGTAGAAAAATCTATAGAGCATGGAATAACGGTTTTTAGAGTTTTTGACTCACTAAACGACAACAGAAACATAGAAGTAGCCGTAAAAGCAATAAAAGAGTTCGGTGGTGAAGTCCATGCAGAAATAAGCTACACAAAAAGCCCAGTTCATACATTGGAAAAATGGATGTCCTACGTCGATGAACTAATAGACTTAGAGCCACACTGGATATGTTTTAAAGATGCTACAGGAATACTTATGCCTGAGGAAGTTTACAACATCATCAGAGGAATCAAGAAAAAAGTTGGAGACAAAATACCAGTAGTATTACACAACCACGATATGAGTGGTACAGCCATAATGAACCATATGATGGCTATTTTAGCCGGTGTTGATATGGTTGATACAGTTCTTTCACCGTTAGCGTTTGGTTCTTCTCACCCTGCTACAGAAAGCGTAGTGGCAGCACTCCAAGGAACCCCTTACGACACTGGCTTAGACTTAAAAATTCTTGATGAATTAGCTGAGATAACAAGAGAAATTAAGAAGAAATACAAAAAGTACGAAACAGAGTACGCTGGAGTTAACGCAAAAGTTCTCATACACAAAATCCCTGGTGGTATGATATCAAACATGGTTGCTCAGTTGATGGAAGCAAACGCACTTGATAAGATGGACGAAGCGTTGGAAGAAGTACCAAACGTTGAAAGAGACTTAGGATACCCACCACTTTTAACTCCTTCATCTCAGATTGTTGGAGTTCAAGCTGTATTAAACGTTATATCCGGTGAAAGATATAAAATAATCACAAAAGAAGTTAGAGATTACGTAGAAGGTAAATACGGAAGACCACCTGGACCTTTATCAAAAGAGCTTGTAGAAAAGATACTTGGACCAGGAAAAGAGCCAGACTTCTCCATAAGAGCCGGAGATTTAGCAGACAAAGAAGAGTGGGACAAAGCTTACAACGAAGTTAAATTAATACTAAACAGAGAACCAACAGACGAAGAAGTTCTCCTAATGGTACTATTCCCACTGCAAGCCAAAGAGTTCTTAATAGCAAGAGAAAAAGGAGAGCTAACAACATTACCACCAGATGTAGTAGAACCAAAAGAAATGAAGGCAGATTCTATAGAAAACGTAGCTCCAGTAGAGTTTGAAATAACCTACCATGGCGATAAATTCAAAGTAAAAATAGAAGGTGTATCTCCAGACCAAGACCCATCAAAACCAAGAAAGTTCTACATAAACGTAAATGGAAAGTTAGAGGAAGTTCAGCTTACACCTCTTGCAGTTACATTGGTAGGAAAGTCTGGATTTGCGGTAAGTCAGGCTGCAGCAGGACAATCTTCAGCAAGACCTCGTCCAGAAAAACCGGGAGACGTAGCACCTCCTATGCCAGGTAAAGTTTCAAAAATACTTGTAAACGTTGGAGATAAAGTAACTAAAGGCCAAGTAGTTGCGATGGTTGAAGCTATGAAGATGGAAAACGAAATCCACTCACCTATAGACGGAGTTGTGAAAGAAATATACGCAAAAGTTGGAGATAACATAACTCCAGACGAAACTCTCATAAGAATAGAACCTCAATAACAAATAAAGCCCCCTTAACGGGGGCTGTATATCTAAAAATCCTTTTTTATCTCATTTATGATTAAGTTCATAATCTATAAAAATATCTTTTTATATTCTATAAGTGATATAATATTAGTTTAAATACTTTACGAGGTATAGAATATGTCATTTCAATTTACAGAAGAGCAGATAAAAAGATACAGCAGACATATAATACTTCCAGAAGTAGGTGGAGTAGGGCAGCAAAAACTTTTAAATGCAAAAGTTTTGGTAATCGGTGCCGGTGGTCTTGGTTCTCCTTCCATATACTACTTAGCTGCAGCTGGCGTTGGAACAATAGGAATTGTAGATTTTGATGTTGTAGATTTTTCAAACTTACAAAGACAGATACTCCACAACACTTCCAGAGTTGGAGTGCCAAAAGTTGAGTCTGCAAAGATGACCGTAGAAGCTTTAAATCCAGACGTAAAAGTTATCGCTTACAATAAAAAATTAGATAAATCAAACGTTTTAGATATTATAAAAGATTTTGATATAGTTTTAGATGGTTCTGACAACTTTCCAACAAGATTCTTAGTAAACGATGCTTGCTACATGTTAGGTAAACCTCTCGTTTCAGCCGCTATTCTAAGATTTGAAGGACAGTTAACAGTTTTTGATTACAGAAACAAAGAAACTTCCCCTTGTTACAGATGCTTAATACCGGAACCACCACCACCTGGATTAGTTCCTTCTTGTCAAGAAGCTGGACTGTTAGGTGTAGTAGGTGGTATAATGGGAACATTGCAAGCAAACGAAGCTCTAAAGTTGATTTTAGGTATAGGTGAACCTCTTGTTGGTAAACTTTTAGTGTTTGATGCGTTAAAAACAGAGTTTAGAACAGTTAAGTTTAGAAAAAATCCTAAATGTGAACTTTGCGGTGAAAATCCAACAATAAAGGATTTAATAGAATACGAACAAGCTTGTGAAGTAAGATTTTAGAGGTATGGTATGCAGGTAGATAGAGAGTTAGACCTTAAAGGAGAAGTTTGTCCCTTTACTTTTGTAAAAAGTAAGTTAATCATAGAACAGATGGAGAAAGGTCAAGTTTTGAGAATAATTCTTGACTATCAACCTTCTGTTGAAAATGTGCCAAAAAGTATGGAAATGGAAGGTCAGGAAGTTTTAGCCGTAAACCAAATCGGAGATAAACTCTGGGAAGTGGTAGTGAGAAAAGTAAAATGAAACTGTTAATCATAATGGCAAACAACCCTTACTCTTCCGATTTTAACACGATGGTAAAACTGGCAGAAAGTTCCCTAAAAAGAAAAGATAAACTTTCCATATTCTTTATGGGAAACGGTGTTTACTGTCTAACCCATGAAAAACTTAAGGAACTTTCCGAAAAAGGGGCTAAACTTTACTACTGTGCCCATAACGCAGAACAAAGAAAAATAACTCCTCCCACTTTTGCAGAAAGTAGCAGTATGTATGGACTTTCTAAACTTATAGCCGATTCAGAAAAAGTTATACATCTTGTTTAGGTGAGATATGGCTAAGAAAAATGCAGTTTGCATTATAAAATCAAACCCTTTTAGCTGGAAAACGTTTGAAGCTCTAAGACAAGCCGTAGGAATGGCTATGGACCACAACGTCAGCGTTGTATTCATAAAAGATGGTGTTTTTGCTCTAACAAACTGGCATCCAGAAATGATAGGAGTTCCTTCTTTTGATAAATCTATAGAAGCTTTGGCTATGCTTGGTGGTAAGATTTACGTAGACAAAAACTGTCTTGATGACAGAGGAATAGTTAAGTTAAAAGATTTTGGAGTGGAAATTTTTACAAAGTCGGAAGAAGAGGTCTGTAAACTTATCAAGTCGGCAGAGGTGGTTCTGATATGGTAGATACAGTCTATCTTATAAAAAAGCCGGCAGATTTTCCTATAGCTACGCTTATATCTGACAACGATGTTCTGATTTTAATCCAAGATGCAGTTTTAAGACAGCCTTCAATAGATAACTGGTATGCCTGCAAAGAAGATGCAGTTGCAAGGGCTATAAAAATACCAGAAAGTAGACTGTTAGATTATGACGACATTCTTAACCTGATTGAGAAAGCAAACAAAGTAGTCGTATGGTAAAGGTTGGAATATCCCTTGGAGACCCATCCGGTATATCCCCAGAGATACTTGTAAAAGCCTTAACTTCAAAAAAAATCCCTAAAAAAGATGTGGCTTACATAGTTTACGGTTCAAAAAATACCCTTCTAAAAACATCAAAAGATTTAAACATAAATTTAAAATTTGATGTTATAAACTCTTTGGAAGAAATAAAAAAATCTGGCTTTTACCTATTCAACCTTTACGATAAAGATTTTCAGCCTGGAAAGCCATCGAAAGAGTCAGGAAAAGCTTCCGTCATATTTTTAGAAAACGCCGTAAAAGACGTTTTAAACAAAAAAACAGATGGAATAGTTACTTTACCTATATCAAAAAAATGGATAATGGAATCTGGATTTAAGTATGCAGGACACACTGACTACTTAGCCGATGTTTCCAACACAAAAGATTACGTTATGGCTCTTGTATGTAAAAAGATGAAGGTTGGACTCATTACAACACACATACCTATTAAAGATGTTCCATCTAAAATCACTAAAGATAGCATAATCTCTAAAATAAAAGTTATAGACAGAGAGTTAAAGGAAAAGTTTGACATAAAAAACCCATCTATAGCCGTTGTAGGATTAAACCCTCACGCATCGGACGGTGGAAACATAGGAAACGAAGAAATTGAAATTATAACCCCAGCTTTAAATCAACTTAAAAAAGAAGGTATAAATGTTGTAGGACCTTTATCCGCCGACACAGCATTTAACAGATACAAAGATTTTGATATATTTGTTGCTATGTATCATGACCAAGGCTTGATACCCCTTAAACTTTTATGCTTTAGAAAAGCCGTAAATATAACGTTAGGACTTCCTTTCATAAGAACATCTCCAGACCACGGAACAGGCTACGATATAGCCGGTAAAAATTTGGCAGACCCATCTTCTCTTATAGAGTCTATTAACTTAGCATTATCATTAATCAAAAAAAGAAAGAAGGAGAGGTTGTAAAATGCTTTCACAGGAAATTTTAGAAAAGTTATCACAAGTGCCAACAAAAAGCGTAAACCTTGTTATAAAGTGCAACCCAGAAAAGATGAACTTTATATCTATGGTTATGAACGGCTACGATAGAATAGCCTTACCAAGAACAAGGTACGGTAAAGAAGGAATACTGGACCTTATCACATCTCCAGATTTTGTAGAAGATTTATACGTGATTTTAGAAGATTTAAAGAAAAACCACGACCCTACTTTAGAGATAATCGGAGATTTAGGTGACGATTGGCTTATAGCAGTTACATAAAACCATTAATCATCTACGTTTTACTTTTAGTATCAGTATTTATCAACAAAATTTTCAATGTATCATTCTTAACCCCTTTCATACTTTTACTTCCTTTAATTTTTGTAGATACAAAAGATTTAAACCTAAAATCTGTATGGAATTTTTCATTAATCTTTGTAGTTCCAATATTTTTTATAAGCGATTTTACATTAGTCTTAAGTCAATTTCTTACGGCTTTTTCAGAAGAGTTGTTTTTTAGAGTTTACATGATGAAATATTTTTCCAACCTTATCACTTCTATCCTTTTTACTGTCCCCCACATAGTCCTTTACAATGATTTACACTCCTTTTTAGTCTTTTTTCCTTCTTTGTTTTACGGTTTTGTATACCAAAGGACAAAATCTTTAATCTTAGTTACAGTCCTTCACTTTTTGTCAAACGTGTTTTACGCTTTCTTTTTTGTTAATTGGAATAAGTAAATTAGTAGTAGTAAAGATATAAACTGAGTTAAGCCAGAAAATATTACTACATACACGTATCCTTTGTTAGATAAAAATCCTATTGTTACATTTCCTAAAAAGTAACCAAGACCAAAAATAAATGTAAAAATTCCATAAGAAAAACCCCTCTTTGACACTTTTGTTAAATCAGCTACAGCAGACCTCATAACACTTTCATGGATAGCTAAAACTGTTCCATAAAGTAATACTGAAATAATAGCCGTATAAAAGTAACCGTTGAAAGAAAAAATCACAAGCAGAAAAGTTACAACTGGTAAGAAAGTTAAAATTTTAAACTTGTAAATATCGTAAGTTTTACCGATAACGATAGCAACTACCATCTCAAAAAACATAGCAAGCATGTAAAAAACCATAATTTGTTCGTTATTCAAAACACCAGAAAGTTTGAAAAAATATGAAATTACTTGATAGTTAGGCATAGAAACTATAGAAAAAAATGTAAATAAAATATACACATAAAAAATTCTGTTGGAATTTTCTATTAAAGTCGGAGTTTCTAACTTTTCAGGGTTTGGGAACATTTTTCTTGCCATAAACAACGATATTACGACCATAGCAAACGGTATAAACATAGCAGAAAACCCTACTTTGTAGTTATGAAACAAACTGTAAGAGATTAAAAATATTAAAGGTCCTATAATCGAACCAAACTGGTCGAAGAATTTAATAATTCCAAAGCTTACCCCCCTTCCTACCTTTTGAGAAACGAAGGAAACTATCGTATCTCTTGCCGGAGTTCTAAGTCCTTTACCAAACCTTTCTAAAAGAATAAATAAAACGGCTAACTCTAAACTATCTACAAAAGCAAGCAAAGGTATGAAAATCAGAAAACCGTATCCTAAGAAAGTAAAAAACCAGTAAGCTTTCAATCTGTCAACCAAAGTCCCTGAAATCAATCTAACCGAATATCCCAAAAACTCACCTAAACCAGCAGTTATACTAACCACCATCATAGAAGCTCCTAAACTTTGAAGGTATATACCTGAAATCCCCCTTACTCCTTCATAAATCATATCT
Source organism: Sulfurihydrogenibium sp. (assembly GCA_002878035.1). Lineage (GTDB taxonomy): Bacteria > Aquificota > Aquificia > Aquificales > Hydrogenothermaceae > Sulfurihydrogenibium. The sequence goes on along the minus strand of PNIU01000071.1, from coordinate 157 downwards.
CCAAACAGACTAACTAAACCCATTAAAACTATAAACTTAAGAACTCTATCTTTAAGTTCCATATTAGCACCTCAAAATAACTTTAATAAACGAATCAATTATAAACTTTTTGATATAATAGATATCGTAGTATAAAAACAAAGTCGGAGGAAAGATG
>PNIU01000045.1 GCA_002878035.1 Sulfurihydrogenibium sp. | reverse complement strand
GTAAAAGCTGATGCTTACGGTCATGATGCTGAGATAGTTTCAAAAGCTTTGGAACCTTTGGATTACGTGGAAATATTTTGTGTTGCAACGGCTTATGAGGGATACCTTCTTAGAAAATCTGGGATAAAAAAGCCAATACTGGTTTTAGGTGGTGTTTTAAAGGAAGAGGTAGATATTTTTAACGACTTTAATCTTGTTCCAGTTGTTTCAGATTTTTACCATCTTGAAGTTGTTAAAAAGTTAAAAAGAAATACGGTTCATATTAAATTTGATACTGGTATGAGAAGGCTTGGATTTTATTTATCAGAAGTAGATAAGTTAAAGAACCATTTAAATGATTTAACAGTTGAAGGTGTTTTATCTCACTTTCCCTCTGCTGACAGTGATAGGGACTACACTTTAAACCAGATTTTAGAGTTTAAAAAAGTCTTGTATACTTTAAACATTAAGCCAAAGTATATACATATACAAAACTCGGCTGGAATTGTATATGAATGTCCTTTTTGTAATGCTGTCAGGGTTGGTCTTGCGATTTATGGAGAAAAACCAACAGTAGATTACCCAGTAGAACTAAAACCGGTTATGAATATCGTTTCAAAGGTTGTTTCTCTGAAAGAAGTTAAAAAAGGGGATAAAATATCATACAACGGAACGTTTAAAGCGGAAAAAGATATGAAAGTGGCAGTTGTTGCTTTTGGATACGCCGACGGACTTCCAAGGGCTTTATCAAACAAGGGTTACGTAATCATAAACGAGCAAAAATGTAGAATTCTTGGCAATGTAACGATGGATATGGTTGTAGTCGATGTGTCTCATTTGAATGAAGTTAACGTAGGAGACAGTGTTGTTATCGTTGGTAAAAGTGGTAACGAAGAAATAACCTTTTCAGAAATTGCTAATATTTCAGGAACTATACCTTACGAAATTATGTGTGGTATATCTAAAAGAGTTTTAAGAAAAGAGGTAAGATGATGTTAAACATTCTTGTTGTAGATGATGAGAAAAACATACAAGATTTAATGAGGGATATACTTACAGATGAAGGTTTTAACGTAGAAACGGTCGGTAGTATAACTTCTGCAAAAGACTTAATAAGAAAAAATTCATACGATTTAATATTTTTAGATGTTTGGTTAAGTGACGGAGAAGGTTTAGACCTTATACCTTTTATAAAAGAAAACTCAAATAACTCTTTCATAGTTATGATTTCTGGTCATGCCAACATTCCCATTGCAGTTAGAGCTATAAAAGAAGGTGCTTTTGATTTTTTAGAAAAACCTTTATCAACGGAAACGATTTTAGCCGTTATAGAAAAAGTAGAAAGAGAGATAAAAATAAAACAAAATTTAGAATACTTTAAAGAAAAAGAAGAAAGTAACGTAGAAATAATAGGAAACAGTCCAAAAATAGTTGAGTTGAAAAAACAGATTGAAAAGATAGCTAAAACTAACGCTTGGGTTATGATTCTTGGAGAAAATGGAACGGGTAAAGAACTTGTAGCAAAGTCAATCCACTACCAATCCAATAGGAAAGATTTTCCTTTCGTAGATATAAACTGTGCCGCTATTCCTGATGAGCTTTTTGAGGCTGAGTTTTTTGGTTACGAAAAGGGAGCTTTTACTAACGCTTTTACCCGTAGAATAGGTAAGTTGGAGCTTGCAGACAAAGGAACGTTGTTTTTAGATGAAGTTGCAGATATGAGTCTATCATCTCAGGCAAAACTGTTAAGAGTTTTAGAAGAAAAAGAGTTTTCAAGGCTTGGAAGCAACCTAAAAATAAAAGTAGACTTAAGAGTAATATCTGCAACTAACAAAGACATTCAAAAAGAAGTTGAAAAGGGAACCTTTAGACAGGATTTAGCTTTTAGGCTTTCCGTAATACCTATTTACGTGCCACCTTTGAGAGAAAGAGGAGAAGATATCTTACTACTTGCCGATTACTTTTTGAAAAAGTTTGCTTTGGAAAATAAAGTAGAACCACCAATCCTATCAGAGGAAGTTAAACACACGTTTTTAAACTATAACTGGCCGGGAAACGTAAGGGAGCTTAAAAACCTTATGGAAAGGTTAGTGATACTAAACAATGAGTCTATAATTTATAACAAAGATTTACCACCTTACATGTTTGGAAATATAAAAGTAGAACAGGAAGAGTATATTCCAATAACCATAAGACCCTTAAAAGATGCGAAGGAAGAGTTAGAAAAACAGATTATAAAGAAAGCCTTGAAAGTATACAACAATAATCTAAAAGAAGTTGCGAAAGCGTTGGATATAGACTTATCCTCACTTTACAGAAAGATAAAGCAGTATAACTTAGAAGAATAAAACTATAAAGGTAACTTTTTGCAAACCTTAAAAATTGTGCTATAATATTACTTTAACGGCCGGGTAGCCAAGTGGTAAGGCAGGGGACTGCAAATCCCTTATGCGTGGGTTCGATTCCCACCCCGGCCTTTTTTTCTTTATAAGCGATTTTTCTAATATAAGGAGGATACAATGAAAGATTTAATAAGAGAAAAAGCTCCTTATATACTAACTGCTCTTATGGGAAACGGTGGAGAGTTTGGAGAGATATTTTTTGAAGATTTAAAAAGTCTTACACTTAATCTGGAAGACAACAAAATAGAAAGAGTAAACAAAGGTAGAGATACAGGTGTTGGATTAAGACTCATAAAAAACTTTAAAACAAACTATGGATACACGAGTGATTTAACCTTTGAAAACCTTTTAAATTTAGCTAAAACCCTTGCAAAATACGAAGGAGAAGGAAAGATAGCCGTTGGAAAAAGCTATTTAAAAGGTAGAGCTAACGTCTTAATAGATCCAGACGATTTTGATATAAAGAAAAAAAAGGACATTCTCGAAAGAGCTAACGAGATAGCAAGAGCTTACGACGAAAGAATAAAACAAGTATCAGTAACCCTTCGAGACGTAAAAAGAGATATTCTTATAATCAACTCTCTTGGTGAGATAGTAGAAGACCAGCAAGTTAGAGTTGTATTTTTTGTTGAAGCAGTAGCCAGTGATGGAACAAACCTTTACAGAGGCTATGAAGCAACAGGTGGAAGTGTAGGTTATGAACTCTTTAACGAAGATTTTGTCGATATAGTAGATTACGTTGCAACAAAAGCGGCCGAAAGAGCTATCTTAGGTCTTAAAGCCAAACCAGCTCCAGCAGGTAGCTTTACGGTTGTAATGTCTTCACATGCAGGCGGAACGATGATACACGAAGCCGTAGGTCATGGTTTAGAAGCTGACCTTGTAAACCAAGGACTTTCAGTTTACAAAGGTAAAATTGGAGAAAAAGTAGCTTCTGAACTTGTTACTGTAATAGACGATGGAACAATACCAGGTAAGAACGGTAGCTTTACGTTTGACGATGAAGGAGTCCCTGCCCAAAGAAAAGTCCTCATAGAAAAAGGCATACTAAAAGGATATATGTACGATAGACTTACTGCAATGAAAGAAGGAAAAGAGTCTACAGGAAACGGTAGGAGAGACGGCTACAAAAACATTCCTATCGTAAGAATGACAAACACTTACATAGACGCAGGAAAAGACAATCCATCAGATATTATAAAAGATACAAAAGATGGTATCTTTGTAGTCAAAATGGGAGGCGGACAAGTAAATACAGTAAACGGAGATTTTGTTTTTGAGATAATGGAAGGTTACAGAATAGAAAACGGAGAAATCACTTACCCAATAAAAGGAGCAACGTTAATAGGAAACGGTCCTCAAGCTTTAATGGATATAGATGCAGTAGGATACGACCTTGGATGGGCTATAGGAACCTGTGGAAAAGATGGACAAAGAGCTCCTGTAAGCGATGCACAACCAACCGTAAGGATAAGAAAATTAACCCTTGGTGGTGTTCTTTAAAACTTTAAGATTTTTGTAAAGTGGAGCTGAGGGGACTTGAACCCCCGACCTCTTGCATGCCATGCAAGCGCTCTCCCAACTGAGCTACAGCCCCAAAAAGAGTAAAATATAAAATATCACTGTGAAAAAAATTCGTCAAGGTTTTAAAATATTAATAATAACGAAACCAGAAGGTAGTACTGATGAAAATACTTATAGTGGAAGACAATTTAGCTCTTAACAACTCATTAAAAGAAATCCTTGAATTAAACGGTTATATAGTAGATGCAGCTTTTGATGCAGATGAGGCTATAAACTTCTTAGAAAACTCTTTTTACGATATCATCATTATGGACATTATGCTACCGGATATAGATGGTTTTGCCCTTACAAAATTTATAAGGGAAAAAGGAATAAAGACACCCATAATAATGCTTACAGCAAAAGACCAACTTAAAGACAAGATTAAAGGTTTAGAGATAGGAGCTGACGACTACGTAACAAAACCTTTTGAAGTTGAAGAGCTTTTAGCAAGAATAAAAGCTATAGGAAGAAGAATATCTGCTGAAAAAGAAGATATAGTAAAGTTAGAAAATTTAGAAATAAA
>PNIU01000120.1 GCA_002878035.1 Sulfurihydrogenibium sp. | reverse complement strand
TTTATAGAAGGAAAGCTAACAGCAGAAGGTATAAAGTTTGCAATAGTGGTTTCAAGGTTTAACAATCTTATAACAGAAAGACTTTTAGAAGGAGCTTTAGACTGTATATTAAGGCATAACGGAAGCCAAGAAAATATAGATATAGTAAGGGTTCCCGGGTCTTTTGAAATTCCACTGGTAGCCAAAAAACTGGCTAAATCTCGAAAATATGATGCCGTTATATGTCTTGGAGCTGTAATAAGGGGAGATACTCCCCATTTTGATTACGTTGCAAACGAAGTTACAAAAGGAATAGCACAGGTATCTTTGGAAACAGAAGTTCCCATATCCTACGGTATACTAACTACAGATACAATAGAGCAAGCAATAGAAAGAGCCGGAACAAAGATGGGAAACAAAGGTTTTGATGCAGCTTTAACTGCCATAGAAATGGTAAACGTAATAAAACAGATAGGATAGAGTATGAAGAAAAAAAAGAAGAAGAAGGTAAAAGTTGTAAAAAATTACCAAAGATTAGCAAGGGATTTACTTTTAAAAGTTTTTTACTCATACGACCATAAAGGCTACGACTTAAAAAGTATCTTAGAGGAATACACAAGTTTAAAGAAGGTAAATCAAGAGGTCTTGGACCACGCAAAGAAAGTTATTAACTTTTTTGAGGATAACAGAGAAAAAGTTGATGAACTGATAAAGTCTCATCTGGAGAAATGGCGTTTTGAACGTTTAGGATACATAGAAAGAGCTCTTTTAAGAATAGCTTTTTCTGAGTTGTTAATGCTTAAAGAAGAAGGTAAAGATAACGAGTTTTTTATTAAAAGGTTAATCTTGGACACTTTGGACTTGGTAGAATGCTACACAAGCTCTAAAGAGTCTGTAAAGTTTGTAAACGGTGTGTTAGGAAGAGTAAGCCGAGAACTGTTTAAAAACTATGAAGATAGCATTCACATCTAAAATGATTTTTTGGAGTTTCTTAGAAATTTAAAAAACTCTTTTAAAAGTTTTTCGGCCCTTTCATCGTGTATATACTGGTACTCAACGTTAAAGGGTAATTTTTTGTCATCAAAAACTGTGTATTTACTTACAATTGCACCACCTTTTTCGTCCTTCGCAAGGAAGACAACTTTTTTTATCCTTGCTTGCATTATGGCTCCAGCACACATAAGACAAGGCTCTAAAGTTGTGTATAATATACAGTCATCAAGACGCCAGCTTTTGAGTTTTTTACAGGCTTTTTCTATTGCTACAATCTCTGCATGGTAAAGAGCGTTATTTTTTGATATTCTCTGGTTGTGGCTTTTGGCTATGACTTTTCCATCTTTTACTAAAACACTTCCAACGGGAACTTCACCTTTTTGTAAAGCTTTCTCGGCTTCTTTTATTGCAAGGTCTATAAACTTTTTCTCTAACATAAAAAATCTTCCGTAAAGGCGTTTTCTATATGGTTTATACCATCTTTTGTAATCGCTATAACGTCAAACCTAACAGTCTTGTCAAAAAGATTTTTTTCGTATAGGTAATGTTGAGCTGTCTTTAAAATTTTGCTAACTTTTCTAATGTTTACGCTTTCTTCTGGACTTCCAAAGTCTTGTTTGGATAAACTTCTAACTTCAACGATTACCACGGTTCCATCTTTCTCTGCAACGATATCAATCTCTCCATACCTGCTGTAGTAGTTTCTATCTAAAATTCTGTAGCCTTTACTTTCAAGATACTTAACTGCTAAATTTTCGTTTCTACTTCCTACTTTCCTTTTATTCAAACCTTTGAATTACCGCTTTTTCTCTTAGTTTTTTAAGGTAAAGGTCGTAGGCTTTTTTAAGTTTTTCTAACTCTTCTTTTGTAAGTTCTTCTTTTGGAATGAGTTTTCTACTTTCTGCTACTATGTATATAAAGTAAGTTCCTTCTTGTGTATCTACTTTAAATATGTCTCCTTCTTTGTGAGAAAATACTTCTTTGTCTAACTCTTGGGCTAAGTCTCCTTTCTTAACTTCACCAAGTAAGCCACCGTTTTCTGCAGTAAACTTATCATCTGAGTATCTGGTAGCATACTCAGAAAAGTTGTTTTTGTTTAGTTCTTTTTGCAGTTTTTTTACTACTTGGTCGTAATCCTCTCTGTTTTTTGAGATGAATATTATTTTTATTTTCTTAACGTCTTCTAATGTGCCTTCTACCACACCTTTAGTTATCTGCTCTCTTAGATAAAAACGTAAAAATTTGTTGGCTACAAGGTCTCTGGTTATAAACTCTTTAAGTTTTGAGTAGGATATACCGTTTTTTTCAAGTTCTTTTTTAAAGGTTTCTAAGTCGTTAAAGCCGTTTGCTTTAGCTATACTTAAGATAGCGTTTTCAACTTCGTTTGGTGATACAGATATTCCCGTTTTACGTGCCTGCTGGTAAAGTAGTATAGAGTCTATTATTTTGTCTTCAACGGCTTTTTGGTCGCTTATTTTATACCATTCCTTAGCAAAATCTATATCTGATTTTAAGACTGGCTCTCCGTTTACCACCAACACTATCTTATCAAAAAGTTGATATCCATCTAAATCTTCTGCTTTTGATAAACTTAAAACTGCAAAGATAAAAATTAAAACGTAGCTAATCTTTTTTCTCATACTTTTTCTTCCTCTTTTCGGCGTAGTTTTCTATAATTTTTTGCTGGTTTCTTTCGATGGCAAGGGCTTTGTCTGGGACGTCTTTTGTTATAACTGAGCCTGAGCCTGTTATGGCTTCCTCTCCGATTACTACTGGGGCAACAAGCATAGTATCACTTCCTATAAATGCCCTGTCTTTTATGATTGTTTTGTGTTTTTTAAAGCCGTCGTAGTTGCAGGTTATAGTTCCGGCTCCTATGTTTACATCTTCTCCTATCTCTGCGTCTCCCAAGTAAGTTAAATGTCTTGCGTTTGTTCTTTTTCCTATAATAGAATTTTTTATTTCTACAAAGTTACCTATAACTGCTTCTTCTCCTATAACGGCATTGTTTCTAATTCTTGCAAAAGGTCCAACAACTGCACCGTCTTTTATTTCACTGTCCTCTATGTAAGAGTTTGCAAGTATTCTAACATTTTTTCCGATTTTTGAGTTTTTAATAATGCAGTTTGCTTCTATTACAGTCCCTTCATCTATAAAGGTTTTTCCTTGCAACATTACGTTTTGGTATATCTCTACATCTTTAGATAGGTCTACGTCAAACTCTATCCATATTGACTGAGGGTTATGGAAGGTTGTTCCGTTTAATGCCCAAAATGTTATATACCTTTCTTTTAGTATGTTTTCTACACCTGCAAGCTGTAATCTGTCGTTGACTCCAAGTATCTCTGTGTAATCTGGTATTTCAAGGGTATAGGTGTATTTTCCTTCCTGACGAAGGATATCTATAACGTCCGTTAAGTAATACTCTTTTTGAGCGTTGTTATTTTCTAACTTCTCAAGGGCTTGGTAAAGGTAAGGTGCGTAGAAAATATATATTCCAGAGTTTACTTCATTTATCTGTTTTTCCTCTGGTGTTGCATCTTTTTCTTCCACTATTTTTACTACTCTATGGTCTTTGTCTTTGATTATTCTACCGTATCCATAAGGACTTGGTAATCTGGCTGTAATAACTATACCGGCAACAGATTTGTTTCTATAACCTCTGTAGTTTTCTAAGTTTGCTCCTTCATACCTTACAAGAGCTTTTAAAAATTCTCCGGCGTTGTGTAATGTTTCTCCCCTTATAAGCGGAGTATCTCCGTTTACGATTAAAACGTATCCGTCAAAATCTTTAAAATGTTCTCTTGCCGTGTATACAGCGTGACCAGTTCCAAGTTGTTGCTCTTGGTAAACAAACTGACAACCATCACAATCTATGGCATTTATAACTTCTTCTTTCTTATGACCTACCACTATCAGGGTTTTTTGTGGTTTTATCCACCTTACGGAGTAAAGAGTATACCAAATCATAGGTTTTCCAAGGACTGTGTGAAGGACTTTTGGTTTTTCAGACTTAAACCTTGTTCCTTTTCCAGCGGCTAAGACTACAGCAACCAAAGGAAAGTCTATCATAAGTTTCCCCCTATAAGTTTTTCTACCTCTTCTTCTGGAAGTGGTTTTGATAATAAAAATCCTTGCAAATAATCTACTCCCATATCTATAAGCATATCTTTTTGCTGTTGCGTCTCAACACCTTCAGCAAGAGTTTTCATTCCAAGATCTTGAGCAAGGGATATGATAGTCTTAACTAACGCTCTGGATTTTTTATCGTTTACCATAACTTTAACGAATGACATATCTATCTTTAAAATGTCAGCATCTATATCCTTTAGAGAAGAGAGTGAAGAGTATCCAGTTCCAAAATCATCTATCGCTATTTTCACATTCATATTTTTAAGCTTTGATACTATCTTTTTAGTTGTTTCAATATTTTTTATATAGACTCTTTCTGTTATCTCAATCACAGGAGATACAGGTAAATCTTTTAAATACTTTTCAA
>PNIU01000103.1 GCA_002878035.1 Sulfurihydrogenibium sp. | reverse complement strand
TATTTTCTACCTACTGCTTTTTTTATCTCATCTAAAGATACTTTGTAGTAAATCGGTCTGCCGTGTGGGCAAACGTTTGGGTTTTCTGTTTTAATCCATTCTTGTATAAGTTGTTTAGCTTTTTCAAGTGTAAGTCTGTCTCCGGCAGTAATGGACATTCTACAGGATAGTGAAGATGCAAGTTTTTCGTTGGAAGTGTCTGGATAGCTTTCAAGCACTTCGTAAAAAACTTCTACGGCTTTCGATGTTTCGAGATTGTAAGGTATTGCCGTTAAAAAGTATTGGTCTTCTTTATTCTCAACTACAAAACCTATCCTTTCTATAGTTTCCTTCATCTCGTTTAGCGTATAAACCTGTGAAGGTGAAAGGTGTAGTTTAAAAGGTGAAAGTAGTCTCTGGGAAGGTATTTTTTTGTTTTCTTTTAGCTGATTTAGTAAGATTTCATACATAACTCTTTCGTTTGCTACGTGCTGGTCTATAAAGTAAACGTGAGATTCACTATAGGCTACTATAAACGTATCTTCTATCTGTCCTAAAATTTCAAACTTTCCGTTTTTTGTTTGATACTGGGCAGTATTCTGCCTTAACTCTTGGTAAGAGACAACAAAGGTTTTAAACTGGTTTAAATTTTCTTTTAATGCAGACTCTATAAGGTCTACTACTACGTTTTCTTTACGGAATTTTACTTCCTGTTTTGATGGATGAACGTTTACGTCTATAAAATATGGTGGTAGTTCAAAAAAGAGTATAAAAAAGTTATCTCCTATCTTCTTTTTCATTACGGAAGATATAAGAGCGTTTTTTACTGGTCTTTTGTTTATAAAGATATGGCTTTTTCTGGTTTTAACGTTTCCTAAACTTACAAAACCGTAAACTTTTCCTAAGTAGTTTTCATACTCTATAAACTTTAGGTCTTCCAAATACTTTTTTCCGTAAATTTGTGAAACTCTTTCCTTCAAAGAAGATGGGTAAAGGTTAAACGTTTCTTTTGAGTCTATAACAAGTTTAAAGTGTTTTTCTGGGTTTGATAGAGCGTAGTTTATAAAGACCCATACGTTGTGGAGATTCTCTGTATTTTCGGATTTTAAAAACTTCTGTCTTGCCGGGACGTTGTAAAAAAGGTCTTTTACCTCAACCTTCGTTCCTACAGGACACCCTACCTGTGAGAGAGAAATTAAGTTTCCACCTTCAACAACCACTTGATTTCCGTATATGTCGTTTTTTGTCCTTGATGTAATCGTAAGTTTACTGACGGCTGATATACTCGAAAGAGCTTCACCTCTAAAACCATAACTTAATATACTGTAAAGGTCTTCTTCGGTTCTTATTTTGCTTGTGTAATGTCTTTTTACAGCGTTTAGTATATCTTCCTTTTCTATACCTTCTCCGTTATCTACTACACAGATAAGTCTTTTTCCTGCTTTTTCTATATAAACTTCTAAAGAAGTAGCAGATGCATCAAGAGAGTTTTCTATAAGTTCCTTTAAAACAGATGCAGGTCTTTCTACTACTTCTCCTGCAGCTATCTTATTTATAACTTCTTCAGAAAGTGGTTTTATCTTCAATTTTAAACTTCCACTACCTTTAATTTTAGTCCTTCTACTTTTACTATTTTAACTTTGCTTCCAGCTTTTATTTTATGTTCTGAGTAAGCGTTCCAAATCTCTCCGTAATACATAACTTTTCCACCTTTTTTGTCTATATCCGTGATAGCTTCGGCAGTATCACCTATCATAGCTTCTACACCTGTCTTTGGTTTTTGCTTATGAACTTTTAAAGAAAGATAACTAACCGTTAGGAAAAATCCTGAACTAAACAGCACGACTAATAATATGATACCAAAAGAAAGGTCTCCAAACGGTGAGTCTGATGGAAGAAGAATTAACGAGCCTAAAAATATAGACAAAGCACCTGCCAACGCAAGACCACCGAAGGTAGGAGTAAAGGTTTCTATGATGAAAAATAAAACACCAAGTCCTATAAGCACTACTCCAAGCCAGTTAACAGAAAGAATGTTTAAAGAGTAAAGAGCCAAAGCTAAAGATATGAGTCCAGCCGTTCCCGGAATTATAGACCCGGGGTTATAAAGTTCAAAGAATATACCGTAAAAGCCTATCATAAGTAAAAAGTAAGCTACAGTAGGGTTAGAAAGTAAAGCCAGCAGCTTTTCTTTAAAACTTTTTTCTACAAAGACAAACTTCTGTCCTGCTAAGTTTAGTGTTATCTCTTTAGATTTCTTCTTTATAACTTTACCGTTTATCTTTTTTACAAGGTCGTTTAAATCGTTAGCTACCACATCTATAACTTTCTTATTTAAAGCCTCTTCGGCAGATAGATTTACGCTTTCAGTTATCATCTTCTCTATTAACTCTTGGTTTCTACCTTTTTCTTGAGTTATGGCTTTTACAAAAGCTACCATATCGTTCATAACTTTCTTCTGCATAGTTTGGTCTATATCAGAACCGTCCATATTAACGGGAGATGCTGAGCCTATGTTTGTTGATGGAGCCATGGCAGCTATGTCGGCTGAAACTGTTATTATAGCCCCTGCAGATGCAGCCCTTGACCCGGGAGGATAAACAAAAACTACAAACGGTATGTAAGTATTGTTTATAGTTTTGATAATCTCTCTCATGGAAGTTTCTAAACCGCCGGGTGTGTCAAGCTGTAGGATTATAGCCGATGCCTTCGTTTCTTCGGCTTTTTCTACAAGCCTTTTTACGTAGTCTACCGTTGTAGGAGTTATAGCATCATCCCACTTACCTACCAAAATATCGGCAAATGAAAGCTTTACAACAAACAGAAAAAACAGAATTATTCTAAGCATATTTTTCTCTCTGTTTTTTAGAAATTATTATAAGCTGAAAATGATTTTTGAGAAGATTTTTGAAAAAAGGAAAAAAGGGGCTTAAAAGCCCCTTATAGGTTTTATAACTTAACTACGTTAGCTGCTCTTGGTCCTTTTTCTTCTTGAACTACTTCAAACTCTACTCTTTCACCTTCTTCAAGGTTTTTAAAACCTTTTCCTTGAATAGCAGAGAAGTGAACAAATATATCTTGACCGTTATCGTCTCTTGTTATAAAACCAAAACCTTTTTTAGAGTCGAACCATTTTACTTTACCTGTTACTTTCATAACTACCTTCCTCCTTAAACTTTTACTACGTTAGCTGCTTTAGGACCTTTCTCGTCCTGAGCGATTTCAAACTCTACCTTCTGACCTTCTTCCAGAGTTTTGAAACCTTTTGACTGAATGGCTGAAAAATGAACGAAAACATCACCTTGACCATCATCTCTTGTGATGAAGCCAAAGCCCTTCTTTGAATTGAACCACTTAACTGTACCTGTGATACGCACGACAAAAAACCTCCAAAAAATTAATTTAAATTACCTCTAACAGAAGAGGTTTAAAGAAACACTTTTTGATTTGTTTTGGAACTACAAGACTTTTATTGATGGTGTGTCTTTGGTTCCCCTTAGTATTTCTTTAAACGTCTTCTATTTTGTTGTCTATAATTATGTGCTAATATCAATCAAATGTCAACTGTCTAATGCATCTTTTTTGTGCATAAATTTTTTTAAATTTTATGATTTTCCTCTATTGTCAAATCGACAAAAAAGGTATATCCTGATTTGACTTAATTTTTAAAGAGGTTTTTAAAATGGAAATATCATACTTAAGAATATCTGTTACGGATAAATGCAATTTAAAATGTTTTTACTGTAGACCAGACAATATGGAGTTTATACCTCACGAAGAAATACTAAGATACGAAGAAATCGCAAGATTAGTAAAAGCTATGACAAAATACGGCTTAAAAAAAGTTAGAATAACCGGTGGAGAACCTTTAGTTAGACCACAGATAGAAAATCTGGTATACCTTCTTAGACAGATTCCGGAGATACAGGACATAGGAATGACAACAAACGGTATAACATTGGCTCACCATGCTGAAAAACTAAAAAAAGCTGGTTTAAACAGACTAAATATAAGTATAGACAGTCTAAAACCTGAGCTGTTCTACCAGATTACAAAAGGAAGATTGGAAGATGTTTTAGAAGGTATAAAAGTTAGTAAAAAACTTGGCTTTGACCCTATAAAAATAAACGCCGTAATCATAAAAGGAATAAACGACAACGAAGCCCTTGACTTTGTAGAGTTTGGTATAGAGTATGGAGTAGAAATAAGGTTTATAGAGATGATGCCCCTTGGACAAGGTTATATAAAGTGGGAAAAAGATATGGTAAGACCTTTAGAAGAGATAAAAACCAAAATAGAAGAAAAATACGGTTCATTAATACCTTCCTTTTCAGTAGGAAGCGGAGCTGCAAGAGTTTATGAAATTCCAAAGTATAAAGCAAAAATAGGTTTCATAACTCCAATATCTAACCCTTTCTGTGATGGATGCTCTAAACTCAGACTTACACCAGAAGGTAAGATTAAACTCTGCTTAAGAACAGATGAAGAGATACCGATAAAAGAAGTGTTAAGAAATGGCACAGATGAAGATTTAGACAAAATGCTTA
>PNIU01000042.1 GCA_002878035.1 Sulfurihydrogenibium sp. | reverse complement strand
CTATCTCCACCTAAACCTATGTCCTGTAAAAGTTTTATACTACTAAAAATTTTATCTTTTTGGTCTTCGTTAAAAAATGCTACGTAAAAGTAGCCTTCGCTGTAGTAAAAGGACTCTTGGAAAAAAAGCTCTCCATCTCCTTCAGTGGAAGAGGTTATTCTATCTATTTTGGTTTTTGGCTCTAAGGTTTTTTTGGGAAAGGATACTGAACTTTCTAAATTCTCGTTTGCAAAGTCCTGCTCAACCTTTATCTGCCCTTCTAAAACTTTTATGAAAGTGTTTATAGGAATGAAAGATATCTTTTTTATCTTTTTGTAGTCTGATAGTGTTTTGGTTCTGTCGGATTTAAGGTAAGGCTTTGGTAAGTATAGATTTTCTCCATCTTTTGGAAAGATTGAGGTAATCAAAAAGCTTGGATTTTTAGAATAATCTTTTATAAATTTTAATAACTCAGACTCTCCATACAAAAGTCTGTAAGCCCAAGCTATCCCACCAAAAAGAGTGTAAGAAAGTAAGACATCTCTGGTAGAAGATAGAAAGTTTATATCAACTCTATAGACTTTCATAATATTTAAACTCCGTAATCTTTTTTCAACGCCTCTTCTACAGATTGAAATTCACCTTTTATAATCTCTTCGCTTTTTCCTTCGTAGTATTTTTTACTTCTAAAGGCTATTGTTATATCTTTAAACATAACTCTACCGTTACCTCTTGTTCCTCCACCGCCAAGATAGTTGTCCTCAAGTAATCTCATACCTTCTAAAACTATCTTAAATCTTTTAAAATCTTCATCTTCTAAAACTTCAAACATTATCTCTACTTCAAACTCTGAACCTGCCGGAACTCTCTCCTGCTGTCTTGGGTTTGCCATAGCGGTTATTCTATCAATTGCGTTTTCTATCTTAACTTCTGTGTATATACCTTCTCCAAGCTTTTCTTTCCAGTTTTTTATAGTTTCTTTAGTAGGGTAGCTATCGAAAAACTTAACTCTCGTAGGTCCTGATACTAAGTTTATATTTTTTAAATCAGACACACCTACTCCAAAAACCTTTCCAACACTGTTGATATTATTGTTTTCATCAGTCACTTTAAACTTGCTTTTTATCTTACCGTTATTTTGTTTGTCTATTTCTACAAGTCCGTATTTCCACTCAAGAAGGCTTCTTATCTTTCCTTTTAAAGAAGAACCGGGAATGTAAGGCATTCCTTCCTTTATAACTCTTCCATCTTTTAACTTTATGTCTATTGGCACTTTTATAACCGGGTTATCTAATCCACCTATCTCAAAACTTTCCTTTGAACCACCTATATGAAGACCTGTCAGACAGACAAGATTTGCTTTTATTATAAAGTTTCCTTTAAAGTCTAACTGCATAACCCTTTCCTCCTTTATCGGTCGTATTTTTTGTTATAGGCTACTATGGCTGTTATAAACTGTAAAAATCTTTCAAAATCTTCTTTAGAACCGTTTTCAAGTTTATTCAAACAGGCTTCCATCAAATTGTAAAAATCTTCTGGCATAAGACCTCTTCCCATTGAGTAAGCAAGTTTTGGATAAAGTAAGTAGATTTCAACTTTACTCGAATCAGGTTTCTTTATCTGAACTTCACAGATGTTTTTTATCTCTGTAAAGATTTTACGCAGTTGTGAAGTTTTAAGTTTATTTCTTAATTCTTCAACTATTTTTTCGGCATATCCACCTGGCTTTGCAAACTCTTCAGGTTTTAAGACACTTGCTAAATTTTGCCCTTCTCTTATTTTTTTTATTAACTTTTGTATTTCTTCTGAATGACGTTGATATTGACCCTGATTTCTAAAATCCCTATCTTTCATCTTTCCTCACCTCACTAATTCCTTGTTTTTAAGAAACTGTAGTTTAGTATAAAATCTGACATATCTTTGTTTTTTTCTAAGTTAATGATAAACTCTTGTTCTAAAAATTCTTTAGCTCTTTCATCGCTTACGTTCCTTGCTATGTAATACTGCGTGTAAGGATAGACCATCGGGTCTGGTTTTACTTTGTAAATGATAACATCAGGCTTTTTGTCCTGTATCAAAAACCTTTCCTGTAAAGACTTGTAGTAATGGATAAAGCCTCTGGATATTTTTTTGTCTTTTATCAGTTCTGAAAGTTTTTCGGATTTATCCAGTGCATCTTTAAAACGTTCCCACTGGATAGTGTTTTTAAAGGCTGTTATTCTGTTTTTTCCTGAAGTTTTAGACACTTCTTCCGCTCTGGCAGAAAGTTCTGCAGATATTCTGATTGGGTATTTTGGTTTTGTTTGAACGTAGCCTGCCGATAAAGTGATATCTGTGTTGGTTGCCGTATATTCTCTGAAAGCTTGGTTTATCTTTTTTGCAAACTCAAGTAGGTAATTCCAAGGTCCTATGATAAATAAATCGTCTCCACCTGCGTAAACTATGTAATACATACTGTTTACTTTTTGTAAAATATCGTTTTTTTCTGCTGTATCCTCTAAACAGAGAGTATTTAAGTATCCTGTAAAGAAAAGGTCCATCATACGGCTTAAGGTTGATATTCTGGATATAGAAATTTTACCTTTTAGACCTTCGCTAAATATCCTTCCAAGGTTATCAACGTCCATTCTTAGTATGCCTATCCTTTCATCGCCTTGTGATAACTTTGCTATATATTCAAAATGAAGAATCTGTCCTTTGGCTACCGGCTCTTCTTCGTCGTCTAAATCTACTTTTGCTTTAGGGACTGTTATTCCTAAGAATTTAAAACCAGTTGAGTTTTGTAGGCTTTCTGTTTCGTTTATCTTTAAGATTGATGTTATGTTTTTATCCTTTAAAAATCTTTGGTCTGTATCTTCGGCAAGGTAAACTACTCCTAACTCTCCAAAGGATATGGTTCTCTCTGGGTCTATAAAATTTTGTGTGTGATTTGTTGCAAAGATAAGGTATTTAGTGGAAGGTAGATTTTTACCAACGTTGCTAAACAACTGGCAGGTATCACAAAGTTCGTTTCCTTCTTCGGTAAGGTAGGTTCTACAGGTAGGACATAGCTGTTTTTGTTTTAATTGAGATGTTCTTTTATTTATCAGTTCTACGGCTTTTGTTATTGTGTTTATAAATTTTCTTCTTTTTCCGTTATCAAGGTTTTCGTTCAGTTTTTGTAAAACCTGTCCGTAATTACCAACGGAAAGGTCTGTTGGGCTGTATTCATACATACCAACCGATAAACCAATCTCTCCTTCAAACTCAGTTAACAGATATTCTTCAATCTTTGCCAGTAAATCTTTCAACTTCTCTTTATTTTCTTCTGTGTTTGCTACAATGATTTCAAAAACTCCACCACCGCTGTAAAGTATGTTTGTAATCGTGTATCCAAGATTTCTTACTATATACCTTGAGAATACATCTGGAAGTAAAGCTACGAAAAAGCTTCTTCCTCTTAGAATTTTTGCTACAGGTCTTTTATAGACTGTGTAAATAAAGTTCTGTATTCCGCTTATATCTACCTTTAGATGTAGTATAGACTTTTCTTGGTTGTCTATGTTTCTATTTATTCCAAAATAATCGTAGAGTATGCTGGCTACTGCCGATAAAACCCTTGAGTGGTCAAACAGTGATACATCTGGGTAATGGTTGTTTTTGTTGGTATTATCGTATGTAGATGCAGGGACACACCAAGTATATTTATAAAGTAGATTATAGATTATCTCGAAAACTTTTTCTGGATAGTTAGAAAACTTTACACCTAAAAAGCCAAAATGTTTAAGCGTGCTGTTAAACTCTTTTTTAAAATCTTCCCAAAGAGATTTATAACTTCCAAGGTTTTTTTCTCTTTCTTGCTGGCTCGGTTGTTGGCTTATTAAGTAGTAATCCTTTGGGAAAATATCTTCCTTTTTTATGGAAAGTTTTGTTAGTTTATAGAAAAATCTTTTTTCATTTTGATTTTTAGAAAGGCTTACATTTTCAAAAACGGTTCTAAGTCTTGGGTTTCTTTGCATAAATTGGTCTATATGGGAGATTTCTTGAGAAAGGGCTTCTTCTAACCTTTCTGATGACGAAAAATGGTCTGCTTTTTGAAGTATTTTCTGTATAGGTTTGTTTGGGTCTGGGTTATGATGGTATGTCCCATCTTTTATTATGTTAATCTCTTCTTCTGTAAATACTGCACTTAAACCTTCTTTTAACTCTTCTTCAATAGCTTTGAAAGATAAAGCCGCATGTTGATATTTAAACGTGTCTTTGTAATCTGTCTGATTTCCTCCCGCTCTCTGGAAAAATTTTCCAATATCGTGAAATAAACCAGATAAAGCTACAAGGTATAGCATTTTATTTTTTTCCATTTTTCCCTCATAGAGGTTGTTTAGTTTATATAAACTTATTTTTTATGTTTTTCTGACAGTCTATTTTAGCACTTTATTAAAAATTTTTTCAAGTAGTTAGAAAGTATAACTCAGGGATAACTAAACAACAACTAAGAGAAAAGTTTGAGATACTTGACGGGTTAAAAATTTTTTGTTATAATTTATAGTGTAAGTTTTAAGTTGATGGACTTTGGCAACTGAATAAGGTAAAAAATAT
>PNIU01000101.1 GCA_002878035.1 Sulfurihydrogenibium sp. | reverse complement strand
TGTTCCTCAAAGTTTGTTACGTAAATGTAATCCTGTCCTAACGATGCTCCAAGGTCTCCAGAGTAAAGTATCTTTGATACTGGGTCGTAAACTTGGAAGTTTCCGGGAGAATGTAGCCAATGGGCTGGAAGGATATAAAGGTCACTGTTACCAAGTCTTATTATCGCTCCTTCGTCATCTAAACCTTTTATTCTGTCTATAACTAATCTATCTATACCAAAGTGAGGAATAAACCTAATCCAAAGTTTCGATATGATAGCAGTAGCTTTTGTAGTCATAAGCCAACCATTTGCTGCCGCAACTATGTCTGGGTCCTGATGGGAGAAGAATATCCACTCTAAGTTATCAACACCTATGATTGTTCCTATCTCTTGGAGAAGGTGTTTGAAGACTTTATGACCTCCCGGGTCTAAAATCATACCTTTACCACTGTCAACGATGAGATGCACGTTTGCCTGAACCATTTCTCCGTGTCCAAAATCTTCAAGTAGTAGATTTTTATGTGTACCGTTGTCAAAAAGAACTTCCATTATCCTCCTTCCTTTTTATAGAGCTAAAAACTCTTTCGTCAATTTTAAAAATTTCATCGAATAAAAAATATTCTACTTTCGGTTTTTTTCTACTTTTTTTGTATAAAATTTCTACTACTTCTGGGTATTCTTTTACGTATTTGTAGAAAAATGGTCTTCCTAACGCATCTCTAAAACCTGCAAGTATAACTCCTGTAAGTATCAGGTCAATATCTACAGTTGGGTAGTTATCGTATAAACACATTGCTAAAGAACCTACCGATGCAGTTCTTTCAAGTATTCCGTTTTGGTAGTTTCTTCCTTTTCTATCCTTTGCTTTTTCGAAAAGTTCTACCATTTCCTTATTCTCAAAAATCTTATTTAATAGTTCTTTGTATTTTGGCTTTCTTACATTATTTCTAATAAGTTCAATCTGATGCCACAAAAAGTCCAAAGCGTAAGGTGTTTTATTCACCTTCTAACAACCTTTTGTTTATTTTTATGTTTGCTTTCTTTTTAAGGTTATCTATATACATCTGGTATAAATCTGCAAACTTTTGAGTCTTTATGAGAGGTTCTATAGATTTTTTCATCTCTTCCATTTTGTCTTTATCTGGTTCTGTAATCTGTGAAAGTTTAAAGATTAATACTCCTTCGTCTGTGCTTATAGGTTTTGAAGTCTGTCCTACTTTTAGATTTGTGATATTATTTAACTCGTTAGACTTAATTCCGTACTTTACAACAAACTCTTGAATCGTCATGTCTGAAATTGTGGATTTTTCTACGTTGTTGTTATTAAGTAAAGCTGTTATATCGGTTGTTTTGTGGAGGTTTTCAACTGCTTTTTGATACTCTTCTCTCTTTAGTTTTTGGGTTATCTCTGATTTTATCTCTTCAATTGGTTTAGATTTTACAACATCTTCTTTGTATATGCCTATGTAGTAAGCAGAAGGTGTTTTTGAAAACGAAACTTTTTTATCTTTAGACAGAGATTCAACCTCAGATAAAACTTCTGAAGGAACGTTTTCTAATTTTGTATCTTGGTAAAGTTCTCCATCAAACACTTTTTCCACTTCTGGTGGAACATTCGTTAGACTTCCTGATTTTGCTTTTGTAAATAAATCTTTTGCGAGGTTTTCTGCTTTTTCTTGACCAAGCTTGTTTATGTCTATCTTATATATTTCAACTTTTTTACCTTGTTGTGTTGCGTAGTCGTTTTTATGTTTTTCGTAATAGTCTTTAATCATCTGTTCGCTTATAACAGGTTCTTTAGGTTTTATTAATGTTACATCTCCAGATATTTTTGTTAGTTGTTTTTTTGTAAAGGTCTCTATCTCTTCGTCAGATACGTAAACTGAAGATAAAAGTATAGCTTTTACATGATTTACGGTTAACTGTTTTTGAATTAAGTTTTCGAAGGCTTCAGGTGTAAGTCCTAAAGAGTTTACAATTTGAAGGTAAAGATTTTTATCAAATTTTCCGTTTGATTGAAAGGCTGGAATGTTTAAAATCTCTTCTTTTACCTGTTCTTTTGTTGCCAGTAAACCTTCCTTCTCTGCTTGCTGGTATATTAACTCGTTTTCTATAATTGTATCCATAGCTTGTTTAGCTATTTCTTTTTTGAAAGCCGTTATGTCTATATTTTGATTTTGAAGGTTTCTTGCCATCATTTCGTAGGTGTAGTTAAACTCGTAGATTGGTATCTCTTTTCCGTTAACTTCAGCCGCACCACTTACTTCACCACTAAATTTATAAACTAACACTGCCACTAAAGACGTTGCTACAAAGGTAAAAACCGTTATAAATAAAACAATATTCTTCCATTTAGAGCCTGATATTTTTGTAAACAACGGCAACTCCTTTAAAATTTTGAGAAATATTATATAATATTCACATGCTTGATATTAAATCTTATTTAAGACAGCAATCTGAGTTTATAAACAAAGCACTGGAAAGTTATATACCAACTGGTATTCCAAAGCCACTTTTTGAGGCTATGGCTTACTCACTTACCGTTGGTGGAAAAAGGGTAAGACCTATCCTTGTTTTAGAGTCTGCTAAAGCAGTTAACAAAGAAGTAAAGGTTGAAGATTTTATAGATATAGCTTTAAGCGTTGAGTTTATTCATACTTACTCCCTTATCCACGATGACCTTCCAGCTATGGACGATGATGACTTAAGAAGAGGTAAACCTACCTGTCATAAAGTCTTTGGAGAAGCAATCGCAATACTGGCAGGAGATGGGCTTTTAACCTATGCTTTTGAACTTATATCAAACAACAGAACTTTAGACTCTAAAGTATTGATAAAAATAGTAAACGTCTTATCTCATAACGTTGGTATATACGGAATGGTTGGAGGACAAGCAGCAGATATACTGGAAGATTTTAAAGATATAGAGTTTATACATCTAAACAAAACTGCTAAATTTCTATCTGCCTGCTGCCAGATTGGTGGAATCGTAGCATCTGCTAAGGAAGATGAGATAGAGAGATTAAAAAACTATGGAATTTACACAGGTCTTGCATTTCAAATATGGGACGATATCTTAGATGAGATTGGAGACGAAGAAAAAGTAGGGAAAAGACTACATAAAGATAAAGAAAAAAATAAAATAACCTATCCAGCAGTTTACGGATTAGAAGAATCTATAAAGATAGCCAAAAACTATGTTGAAAAGGCAAAAAATGAAATTAAAAACCTTCAAAATCCAGATATACTTATCTCTATTGCAAACTACATAGTAGAAAGAGAACTTTAAAGAGGTGAAAAGAATGAAGTATGGAGAAAAAGAGATTTTAGAATCAAAGTTAGAACCTTGGCCAAATCCTTATCCAGATAGAAACTACACGATAGATATAACCTTTCCTGAGTTTTCGTGTTTGTGTCCAAGGTCTGGATATCCAGATTACGCAACCATAAAAATCATATACATTCCAGACCAGTATATCGTAGAACTTAAATCCCTTAAACTTTACTTAAACAAATACAGAAACCAGTATATATCCCACGAAGAAGCAACCAACAAGATATACGAAGACCTTTACAACCTTTTAAAACCAAGAAAGTTAGAGGTTATCGGAGACTGGAATCCAAGAGGAAACGTAAAAACAATCATAAGAGTAAGTAGTGAAGATAACAGATAGAATTACTTAAGTTTTTCTTTTATTTTTGTATAAGTATCTTCGTACCGAGGGTCTTTTTTGATAGATAAGGCTTCTTCTATATATTTTTTAGCTTCTTCATACCTTCCAAGCTCGTAAAGAACATAGGCTAAATTGTTTAAAACATCTGGATTCCTTTCCTTTTCTAAAGCTTTGAGATAATACTCTACAGCTTTTTCCTTTTCACCTTTCTTGTAATAAAGGTTTCCTAAGTTAAAGTAAGGCAGATACAGATTTTTATCTTTCTTTATAGCTTTTTTGTATTCTTTCTCAGCCAAATCAAACATACCTTTTTTCTCATAAACAACACCTAAATCGTTATGCTCAGAAGCTGTCAAAGGGTCATCGTATACTACTATCTTAGGAATGGAACAAGAAGATAGAATAAACGCTGTAGTTATTAAAAATATCAATCTTTTCATTTGTAAACCACTAAAATAACTTTTCCCATTTTTTCCCACTTTTCTTGAAAATCTCTGTAAGACATAAACTCTTTTTCTTTATAACCAGTGTTTAATAAAAAACCGTCTTGATTATATCCAACTATAACAACGTAATGAGGTTTAGATATTACCCAAAAACCCAAGTCTATAAGAGCTATTACTGGCTTTTTTTGGTCTATAAAAGATTTTATCTCTTCTATATCCGAACTTTTTAAAATAGTTTGAAATCCCCTTTCTTTTGCAAAGTTTTGAAGGTCCGTAATCAAAGCTCCTTTCAACTTAGGATTGTAAACAAAACTTGCAATTTCGTCTTGGTCTACTTTATCACCAAAGTAAGCCATAACGGAAGAAAGAGAAGCAGGACCACAAAAGTCGGTCCTCTGCTTCACAAAAGGAACATCTAAAGTAGTAGCAAAAGACAGTTTAAAGATAATTAGAGCAAACAGCAAAAACTTTTTCATTATTAAATAATCTAACTAAAAGACTTAAAAAATTATCTAATAATTATCTCTTTGTTTAAAAGCTTTAATATTACTATTACCAGTAAAACTATTATAAGAACACCGATAGTAAATCCAATAGCATCACCACCGGCTAAAACTTTATCTGATGCTTGTGCTAACATATGTATCTGTTGGTCGTTCATTTTGCTTAACTTTTCTTTAACTTCTTCATCTGTTAAACCATAAGCTTTTAGCTTTTCTTGAACAAGCTTATTTTCTAATGCTCTCTGTATTTTTTCAATCTCTACATCTCTCTGGTTTTTTAGTTCCGTCTGGTTATTAGACATCATAGAGTCTACCATTGCAGCTGGAGCTGGAGCAGTTGTAAGTAAAGTCATATAACCAGCCATAGCCAAAGCTACGCTTGTTTTTCTCATCTTGTTTAACATATTCGTTAACCCCCACTAAAATTTTCTACAATTATACATAAAAATTTTGTGTAGTAAAATATAAGTGATGAATTACAAATACATAACTCTTTGGCTTTTTGCTTTCTTTGTTTTTATCTCAAACATCTGGGGAATATCTATATTCAGTCTTGATGAAGCAAAGAATGCATCATGTGCAAGGGAGATGCTCGAAAGAGGAGATTTTATCGTTCCTACGTTTAACTATGAACTTAGGACAGATAAACCACCTCTACATTACTACTTTATGATGTTTGCTTACAAGCTTTTCGGAGTTAATGAGTTTTCTGCAAGATTTTTCTCTTCTGTTTTTGGTAGTCTTACAGTTATTTTAACTTATTTCTTTGCTAACAGAGTTTTCAACGAAAAAGTCGCTATACTTTCATACATCGTGCTACTTTCATCTTTACACTTTATTTTTCAGTTCCATATGGCCGTCCCTGACCCATTTTTAATATTTTTCATAACTTTAGCTGTTTTTTCTTTTTACATTTTTTACAGAGAAAAAAAAGAGATTTTCTTATGGATTTTTTACGTATCTCTTGGCCTTGGAATTTTATCGAAAGGTTTGGTTGCTCTTTTACTTCCACTTTTATCCGTTTTAATATTTATTGCTTTAAATAAAGAACTTAGTTTTATAAAAGAAATGAAAATTTTAAAAGGATTATTCATCACTCTAACCGTTTCTTTACCTTGGTATGTTGCAGTAGGTTTAAAGACAGATTGGATTTGGATAAAAGAGTTTTTGTTAAAGCATAATATATCCCGTTTTTCAGAGCCTATGGAAGGACATGGCGGTTTATTTATCATAACTTTTTTATTTGTATTTGTAGGAATGCTTCCATTTAGCATATTCATATTTCAAACTGTAAAAGAAGTGTTTAAAAACAGATTAAACCCAGCAGTAGTATTTCTATCTATCTTCGTTTTTACATACACACTATTTTTTAGTTTATCAAAAACAAAGCTTCCAAACTACACAGTCCCGGTTTATCCAGCTTTATCAATCCTAATTGCTATAACGTTACAAAAACTTTATCATTACAGATACGTTTACAGCTTGATTTTTTACACTATTTTGACTTTATCTCTTCCTTTTATACTCTACTTTTCTCTTAAAAATGATAAAAATCTATATCTTGTTGCAGATTACTCTTGGTTTTTCTTTATCTTAACGGTTGGAGCTTTTTTGGCTTTAATAATGTATAAAGATACCTCTAAAGTAATACTTTCTCTTTTTATCTCTTCAGTAGTTATGAGTTTAACGTTCTTTTATGTGATAATGCCGAAAGTTGACAAAGAGTCTTCTGTAAAAGTTATACTACCTTACATAGACAAAGATTTACCGATAGGTTACTACAAAAGGTATAATCCAGCTTTTTCATTTTATCTAAAAAAGAGAATAATACCACTTAATACTCCAGAAGAAGTAAAAAACTTTATAAAACAAGGTAAAGTAAATATACTTACAAGAGAAGAATACTTAGAAGAGCTTAAAGATATAAAAGAGCTTAAAGTAATCGTAAAGAAAAAAGACCTGTTTGAAAATCCTACGTCCGTTTTACTTAAAAATTAAGTTATAATTTTTTCTAAAAACCTTCAAGGAGTTTTGATTGAAAGTAAGGATAGGTACGAGAAAAAGTCAGCTTGCACTTTGGCAGGCAAACTATATAGCGGATTTACTAAAGAAAAATGCAAACGTAGAAGTTGAGCTTGTAAAAATAACTACATCTGGAGATAAGATACTTGACGTTCCTTTGGCAAAAATCGGTGGAAAAGGTCTTTTTGTAAAAGAGATAGAAGAAGCAATGTTAAAAGGAGAAATAGACATAGCAGTCCATTCTTTAAAAGATGTTCCTACTCAACTTCCAGAAGGTCTTGGTATAGTTGCAATAACAAAGAGAGAAGACCCAAGGGACGCTTTCTTATCTGTTAAATATAAATCTATACATGAACTACCTTCTGGAGCCGTAATCGGAACAAGTAGCCTAAGAAGAAAGACGCAGATAATAAAGTTAAGAAAAGATTTACAGATAAAAGATTTAAGAGGAAACGTTGATACAAGGATAAGAAAACTTGAAGAAGGTCAGTATGATGCAGTTATACTTGCTTACGCTGGCTTAAAAAGACTTGGCCTTGAAGAGAAAGTATCCTATATATTTTCACCAGAAGAAATGATTCCCGCAGTATGTCAGGGCTTTCTTGGAATAGAAGCAAGACTAAACGATGAAAAAATAAAAGACTTACTTAAACATCTAAACGACGAAGAAAGTTTTATAAGGGCAACTGCAGAAAGAAGTTTTTTAAAGACCTTAGAAGGTGGCTGTCAAGTTCCACTTGGAGCTTACTGTGAGATATCAGACGGTATCATAAAGATAAGCGGTTTTATTGCAGACCTTGAAGGAAAAAGATTTTTAAAAGAAGTTTTACAAGAAAAATTAACTAACGAACCATTAAAGCAGGCAGAAGATTTAGGAAAAAAACTTGCAAATATGCTACTCGATAAAGGTGGAAAAGAAATCCTGTTAGATGTTTATAAGTAAGATTTTATAAGTTTGTTGTGGTAGTTTTGACAGACTTTGTAGATTTCTTATAATTTCTTCTTTTTCCTAATCTAAATTTTCTTTCTTTTTTAAGAATATACTTAGGAACATAGTAAGATAATGCCAAAACTGTTAAAAGGATAGATATTCCTATATATTCTTCTAATAATTTTAAAGAAGGTGCTTTTACTATTAATTCTCTTAATATGGCTATTAAAGTAGTTTTTATTATCAAAGATGTATCTATTATTCTTTCTTGAAGATAAACGATGTTTAGTCTAAAAAGCTCAGCAAGGATAAAAACGTATAGAAACTTTGGAACTAAATCCATAAAAGAGTACTTACTACTGAATACGGCTAAACCCAAATCGTATATAGCCATCATACTTAATATAAAAAGAAGTAAAGTAAGAAGAACAATTATGAAATCTTCGAAGAACTCAAATAAATCTCCGAGCTTATCGTGTAGTTTGTGAGGCTCAAGTAGTTTTTTTAGTTTTTCCATGTAACCTCGTTAATTTTTTTAAAGGGGGCTTAAACCCCCTTTTCATAGGTAATTATTTTATCTCAATTTTTACTTCTTTTTCAGCCGTTGCTTTTGGAATAGTTAATTTTAAAACCCCGTCTTGGTATTCTGCTTTAGCTTCTTCTATCTTAACATCAGTTGGTAGCGGTATGACTCTTTCAAATTTTCCGTAAAATCTCTCGCTTCTGTAGTAGTTTTCTTCTTTTTTCTCTTCTTCTCTTTTTACTTCTCCTCTAATTACTACGGCGTTGTCCTTTACTTTAACTTCTATATCTTCCTTTTTAGCTCCCGGTATTTCTGCTTCGATTACAAGATTGTTATCTTTTTCATAAACATCAACTCTTGGAGCCCATGCTACCACCTCTGTAGCAACTTCCTGCTGAGGAACAAGTTCTTTAAAAATTCTGTTAATCTCATTTTCAATTCTTGCAAGCTCTCTTAAAGGTGAAATTGCAATTGCTGGAATTAATCTTCTGTCCATTTCCCTTACCTCCTACGTTTAATTTATTAACACTAATAATATATAACTTATACAAATTTTTGTCAAGATATTTTATATTAAAACACTAAAATTTAAGACAGCATACCTTTAAATTTAAAGATAAATTCTATAATTAAACAATGCAACAAAAAAAGAAAGGTTGTTATATAATCTAATAAAAAAACAAAGCCGGAGTAAGAATGGAAAAGTTAAACGTTGGACTTATACAGATGAGTTGTGGAGATGACTTAAAAGAGAATTTTGAGAAAACAATTGAAAAAATGGTATCCTTAGCAAAAGATGGAGCAAATATAGTATCAACTCAAGAACTTTTTAAATCTAAGTATTTCTGCCAAGTTGAAGATTGGAGCTACTTTAAACTTGCAGAACCTATAAACGAAGATAACCAAACTATAAAAACACTTAAAACCTTAGCAAAAGATTATAAAATCGTAATAGTTGCATCTTTATTTGAAAAGAGAACAGATGGAATATATCACAACACAGCTGTAGTCATAGATGCCGATGGAACATTTCTCGGTAAATATAGAAAGATGCATATTCCAGATGACCCTCACTTTTACGAAAAGTTTTATTTTACACCGGGGGATTTAGGATATAAAACTTTTAGAACAAAGTATGGTGATATAGGTGTTTTAATATGCTGGGACCAATGGTATCCTGAAGCTGCAAGATTAACCGCTTTATCTGGAGCAAAGATAATCTTTTATCCAACGGCTATAGGATGGCTACCTTCCGAAAAAGAAGATTTTGGTAAAGCCCAGTATAACGCATGGGAAACAGTACAAAGAGGACATGCGGTAGCTAACGGATGCTATGTAGTTGCCATAAATAGAGTTGGCTTTGAAGAAAGTCCAGACGGAAACGAAGGTATAGAGTTTTGGGGTCAAAGTTTTGTAGCCAATCCTTACGGGGAAATAATTAAAAAAGCATCTGTTGATAAAGAAGAAAATTTGATATGTGAAATAGATTTATCTATAATAGATAATGTAAGAACTGTATGGCCATTCTTTAGAGATAGAAGAATAGACAGCTACCAAGACATAACAAAAAGGTTTATAGATTAGATTTGGGAGGTAAAGCATGGATTACATCGTCGTTTTTATAACAACATCTTCCTTAGAAGAGGCTAAAAAAATAGCCAACTATCTTGTTGAAAATAAGATAGCAGCATGTATCAACATAGTAGAAAAGGTAAACTCTACGTTTTTCTGGAAAGGAAACATAGAAAATTACGATGAATCTCTTTTGATAGTAAAAACAAAAAGAAGTTTATTTAACAAACTAAAAGAAGAAGTTAAAAAGCTACACAGCTACACAGTTCCAGAGATAATAGCTATTCCTATAGTAGAAGGTTCTGAGGACTATCTAAATTGGATTGATGAAACGGTGAAAGAATGAAAGATTTAATTGCATTTTTACTTTTTGGACTGATATTTATAGTATCTATACTTGGGTTAGAGAATATATTATCTTTTTTATTAGAATTTGGAGGAGAAATAATCATGTTAGGATTTATACCATTTTTAGTAGTGTTGATAATTATCTTTTTAGCCACATCGGTCAGAATTGTAAACGAATACGAAAGAGCCGTTATATTCAGACTTGGTAGAGTTTTAGGAAAAGCAAAAGGACCTGGTCTTTTCATACTAATACCTTTCATAGATAAAATGGTTAAGGTTGACTTAAGGGTTGTTACTATGGACGTTCCAACTCAAGACGTAATTACAAAAGATAACGTGTCCGTTCAAGTGGACGCAGTAGTCTACTTTAGAGTAGTAGACCCTGTAAAAGCTGTTGTCAACGTAGAAAATTACCTTTATGCCACATCTCAGATTTCTCAGACTACACTGAGAAGTGTATGCGGTCAGGCAGAGTTTGATGAATTACTCTCCCAAAGAGAAAAGATAAATACAAAACTTCAAGAAATAATAGACAAAGAGACAGACCAGTGGGGTGTTAAAGTAGTAGCTGTAGAACTTAAAAGAATAGATATTACTGAAGAGTTAAAAAGAGCTATAGCAAGACAAGCAGAAGCCGAAAGAGAAAGAAGAGCTAAAATTATCCAAGCAGAAGCGGAATACCAAGCTGCTCAAAAATTAACGGAGGCAGCAGAACTTCTTGCCAAACATCCTTTGGCTATGCAGCTTAGATACTTAGAGACATTATCTACGATAGGTCAATACAACTCAAACACTATAGTTCTTCCATTACCATTAGAGCTTTTAGATATACTTAAAAACGTAAAGACAGATAAAAAAGAATGTGAAAGTTAAAAATGGTCTGATTCAAGGTTATCATCTACAGAGGTCTTTGAAGGTTTTTCTTTTTGAGAGTGTATTAACACGTATTCTGCAAGTTTCAAAGCTTCTTCGTAAGGAATGTTGTAAGGTGGCATGTAGGCAAAACTCGGCCAATTTGAAGGTTTAGGCTTAATTATAAGTTTAGCTACTTTTTCTATTGCTGCTTTACTGCTACCGTATCTTTGAGCAATCTCTTTAAAAGATGGTCCAGTTTTTCTTTCAAAAGGTGAATGACAAGCATTACAACCGTGTTTTATGTAAAGTTGCTTACCTTCCTGAGCTTGAGATTTAGAAAGTAGAAAAATTACTATGAAAGATAGTATTACATTTTTCATTTTTATAAAAAGGGGCTGGGAAGCCCCTCTCAAAGATTACTTGTGAGAAAGTATGAACTTAGCTAAAGCTTTTAACTCATCATCTTTCATAGCTTTAGTTGTGTTGATTTGTGGTTTCATTATAGCTGCTTTAGCTGGCTCTACGATAGGTTTGCCTTGTCCTTTTAAGAACTTGATTAGTTCAGCTTCTTTACCAGCGTATGCAGCAGCGATTTTCTTCAAAGCAGGACCTACTGTATCAGCCGCTGCTTGGTGGCAAGCTGTGCAACCTTTTTGTTGGAAAAGAGCCTTTCCATCTGCTGCGAAAGAACCAGCAGCTAATACTGCAACTGAAAGTGCAGATAAAACTAACTTCTTCATGCTACTACCTCCTATTAAAGTTTTCAGTTTAATAACATATCCTATTTCTGTTTAAAATTCAATTACAAATTTTTAATTTAACTTTAATTTTTAATAAATCAAATTCCATGCCAAAATTTAATTACTGGCTAACGGCTTTCTTATAAAGATAGATATTTTAATTTTGCAAAAATTCTAAAAGTGATTGCAAAAGTAGTTTTAAAGTTTTAAGCTTATCTTATGACAATTATCATTTTATACTTTTACTGAGAATTGTTATTATTAGTATTAGAAAATTTAAAACTTCAAAGGGAGGTAGAATCATGGAAGAAAAAGTAATCTTGGTAGGTCAGCAAGTTCCAGACTTTGAAATGGAAACTTATGATCCAGCTACTGGAAAATTTGGAAAGTTCTCTTTAGCTGATGCTAAAAAAGAGAACAAATGGACTATACTCTTCTTCTATCCAGCAGACTTTACTTTTGTATGTCCTACAGAATTAGCCGACTTAGCAGAGAAGTACGAAGAGCTAAAAAAACTTGGTGCTGAAGTAGTATCCGTGTCTACAGATACAAAATTCGTACACCTTGCATGGCACAGAGATGAAAAACTCCTTGCAAACGTAAAATACCCTATGGGAGCTGATCCAACAGGTAAAATTTCAAGAATGTTTGGAGTTTACGATTGCAATACAGGATTAGCTTTAAGAGGTACTTTCATAATAAGCCCTGAAGGAAAGCTTGTATCTTCTGAAGTGAATTTCTACAACGTAGGTAGAAACGCAGATGAGTTAGTAAGAAAGATGAAAGCAAACGCATACTTAATGTCTCACCCAGAAGAAGCTTGCCCAGCAAAATGGGAACCAGGAAAGAAAACTTTAAAACCTTCAGAGGAGTTAGTAGGACACGTTTACGAAGCATTGCAAGACTAATATCAAAAGGGGCTATAAGCCCCTTTGTTGTTTTAACCATGAGAAAATACAGATTAACACGATTCACACCACAGAAAATAGAAATAGATGTTTTAGATAGTCAAATAATATCAATGTTTCCTATAGAAATTCAAGACCACCCAACCTTTGGAAAAATAAAAAGAGTTTGGATTAGTCAGGACCAAGTTTACGATGTAGAAAACTTTCCAGAAAATTACACAGAAAATCTTTCTTCATCAAGAACTTATATAAAGCTTAAAGATGATGTAATGAAAAATTTACTTGAAGGATTAGAAAACTTTAAGATTGTGCTTTACTACGAAGGTAAAGAAGATATTTACGAAGTAAGAGCCTTATCTTAAGAGATTTCCTCTATAGATTTACCTTTTGCTTCTATACCAAACTTAGACCAAATGAAGAATGCTAAAAATCCTACTAACCAAAAAAACGAAAGACCCAGTATTGAGTATTTGTAATCAATCTGAGATAGGTAGGTTAAAATAGGAGGTGCCAAAACTCCAGAGATTCTTCCTACAACAGACAAAATACCTATAGCAGTTGCCCTTAGGTAAGATGGATAAACTTCCATAGCAGATACGTAAGCAACGCTTGCAAAAGAGTAAGCTACAAAAGAGTAAATAAAAACTGTAGTGTATATATCAGAAGAAAAAAGAAAGAAGGTAGATAACATCATAGAAAGCATAGCTATAACTGTTCCTGTTATCTTCCTGCCTAAGTAGTCTGTTAAAAATGATACAACTAAACCTCCCCAAAGTCCTCCAAAACTTGCATAAAGAAGAAGTTTAGGTATTTCCGTTGTTGGTAAGTTATACTGGTTTGTTATAACCAAAGGTAAAATAGTTATAAAGCCGTAGTAGGTTGTCAGTATTGTAAAACTTAAAGCCATTCCAAAGAAAAATCTTCCTCTGTATTTACTAAGTATTATCTTTATTGAATCTTTTAAACTTCCTTCGAAAATGTGTATTTCACACTCCTTTTTTACAGGTTTAACTTTGTATTTTTTCTCCAAAGATTTAACTATCTCCTCGGCTTTTTCGATGTATCCTTTTGATATTAACCATCTTGGAGATTCTGGAATAAACAATCTTAAAAAGACTATAAGCAAGGCTAAAATTCCACCAAATAGAAAAGCATAACGCCAAGCTTTATCTTCTGGAAGGTTAGAAAGAAGGTAGAGACCTGTTAAAGAAGCAAAAACACTTCCAAGGTTCCAAGAAGCCGTGATAAACCCATCTACTCTACCTCTGAATCTTGACGGTATAAACTCGTCTATGGCAGAGTGTATAGCCGAAAACTCTCCTCCAAGTCCAAGTCCAGTTATGAATCTAAACAAAATCGCAACTTCAAAGCTGTTAGCAAAACCTGTTAAGAAAGTTCCCAAAGAATACAAAAGCAACGTTATAAAAAATATCTTTTTTCTTCCATACTTGTCTGCAAGGTATCCAAAGATAAAGGCTCCAAACAAAGCTCCTAAAAGGAAACTACTTACAAGCCAAGAAGATTCAAAAGTAGTTAAGCCAAGAGATTTAGACATTGACTTTAAAACAACGCTGACTATAACAACCTCAAAAGCATCTAAAATCCAAGTAATACCTAAAGCAACAACAAATTTTGTGTGAAAAAAACTCCAAGGAAGATTATCGAGCCTACAAGTTATATCGGTTTTTATTGTTTTCATTCTTTTTTCAACATTTTTTTATCTTTTCTGATATTAATTTTCTTCCGGTGTTTTCATGCATACAGGATTTGTAGGCACACATTCTACAAAGAATATCGTTTGGGTTATAACCTTTTGAGTAACCGGAGGAAACTACCTCCTCCGGTAGATTCTCTATCTCTTTTTCTAACTCTTCTTTTTTAATCATAATTTACTCACAGCTTGGACATATTTTTGCAAGTAGTGGGTCGGTAGGGCATCCTTCTACTTTACCTGACTTAACTGCATCAACAACTTCATCTCCATACTTTTCTCTTGCTTGTCTTTCTATCTCTTCAAGTTCGGCTTCTAAAGGTTTACTGTCTTTCTTTGCAAGTCCGAAACCTCTTCTTTCTCCCCTTTTGTTAACGTTCATAGTGTACTTCTCACCTTTTACAGTTTTGTCTATAAAGCAGTAGTATGTAGATTTTAAGCCTTTTTCCCAAGCATACATGTATATTTCTTCCATTTTATCTCTTAAGTCTTCTTCTATGTATAGAGATTTTGAGACAGCTTGGTCTATATACTCTTGGAAGGCTGCCGCTATATCTATCTGTCTAAACGGTGAAACTTCGTAAGCCGTTTTATAAAGAGATTTATCTATCTTACCGTCCAACTCCTCTATAAATTGGATACTTCCTTGGTGAGCTTTTATCTTTTCTGCAAGCTCTTCAGACCATAAACCTTTTTCTTCAAGTTCCTTCATCAACGGTTTATTTACCACTATAAACTTTCCTGATAAGGTATCTCTTGAGAATATGTTTGAGAAGTAGTTGTCTATACTTGATGATGTTCCGGCTATGATAGATATTGACGCTGTAGGAGCGATAGCTAAAAGGACGGCATTTCTTCTTGGTGGGTAGTCATATTTAGCCTCAAGGTAGTGAGGGAAAGGACCTCTTTCTTTAGCAAGTTCTTGAGATTTTTGATATGTTACGTCTCTCATAAACTTAGCTATTTTTCTTGCAGTTTCAACGGCTTTTTCGCTATCGTAAGGTATTCCCAGCTTTATTAAGGCTTCGTGGAAGCCCATAACTCCTATACCTATAGGTCTTAAGTCCATCGTGTTCTTTCTTGATTCTTCAGAGGGGTAAAAGTTCTTATCTAATATGTTGTCTAAGGCAACTACCATCGTTTCTAAAGTATCTTTTAATTTGTCCCAGTCAAAGTCTGAGTTGTCTTCTTTTACGTGTTTTGCAAGGTTTACAGATGCAAGAGTGCAAACTGCTGTGCTTTCTGGAGAGTTTGGAATGCTTATTTCTGTGCAGTTTCCTGTAACTATACCGTTAAAGATTAAAGAGTGGTTGTAAAGTTGTGTCGTATCGTAAACATCTTCTTTACCTACATACCTTATCTCTTTGACAACTGCAAAGAAATCTTCTTCCTTTCTTAGATACTTTGGATAACTTTTTATTTCTGCGATAACTTCCATAACTTTTTTCTGTTTTTCTCCTAAAAAGCCTATGTTTTCAACAAATTTAACAGCGTTGTTACTGTCTAAGGTTAACCTGTATGTAGATATAGAACACTTTATACCAAAGTTAGAAAGTAAAATCTGGACATCTTCTAAAAGGTTTTTATTTAAGCTTTCAAGTTGTATTGAGAATGTAGGCATTCCATCACTTTTTGTAGCAGTTATATTTGCATTAGAAGTAAACAAGCCTTGAAGGTATCCAACTACGGTTTCTTTAGAACCTTTAAACACAAATTCAGGCACAGATTTTTCTTTAAACCAGTTATACTTTTCCTCTAAGATTTTAGCTATTTTGCTATATTCTGTATGAGTAAGGGTTTTGTTTTGTCTGATTGTATAATCTCTACCTTCAAAATCTATCACTTTCTCTACCGCTTGTAATATCCTATCTGATAGCGATGATTCTTCTTGGTCAATGTAAACATCTCCAGTAATAAATCCTGCTAACAGTCCAAGTTCGTAATAACCTTCTGTTCCAAACTGACCTTCGCCAGACTGGATTAAAAGTCTGTCTCCTTCTCTTAAATCAACCAGTTTTACTTTTTCAATTCTGTAATCGTTTGTATTTTCAGAGCCTACAGGAACAGCTCTGTAAAACTCGTGCCAGTTAGTAGCTTTTATTCTGTAGCCTTCTACTGTAACTACTTCGTAGACATCTACATTTTCAGCAGTTTTAAACATCTTTAGACATTGAGCTACAGAAACTCCTTTTTG
This sequence comes from Sulfurihydrogenibium sp., assembly GCA_002878035.1. Lineage (GTDB taxonomy): Bacteria > Aquificota > Aquificia > Aquificales > Hydrogenothermaceae > Sulfurihydrogenibium. The sequence goes on along the minus strand of PNIU01000101.1, from coordinate 10,253 downwards.
TTTCCAGTCTCCGTCTGTTCTTTTATCAAAGGTTGCCAGTATTGCTTCCCCTTTTTCGTAAAGTTCTTTAGCTTTTACCAAGCCCCATTGAGTAGCAAGTCTTGTATCTCCTGTTACACACAGGTTAGATGAGTTTATAACGCTATACTGTGGGCAAGGGTTTTTTTCGTTGTGTCTGTCTTTAAAAGTAAGCCATGGATGACCAGTTTTTGCGAGTTTAAACAGATACTTTTTATAAAAGTCCTGACTGTCTATCTTCTTCCAGAGTTTTAACTCTCCTTTTTCTGCCTTTTCTATACATTTTTCGTACTCTTTTTTAAACTCTTCTCCCCATGAAGTTACCAGTTTTGGACATTCGGCAGGGTCAAAAAGGTATATTGGTTCGTTTTCTTTTATCCTTCTCATAATCTCGTCAGGCATCCAAAGGGCTGTGTTTAAAGATGGTGTTCTAAAGTATGGATTTCCAGTTGTTTCTCTTAAGTCTAAAAATGCTTCAACGTCAAGATGCCAAGGTTGTAAATACATAACCTGAGAACTTCTTCTTCTTCCACCTTGCTGTATTGCGTTTACTATCGTGTCAAATATTTTGATGAAAGGTATTATTCCAGATGATTTTGCGTTTAAAGAGTGTATCTTTGAACCTGTAGCTCTTATCCTTGTTACATCTGTGCCTACTCCACCTGCATACTTTGCTAAAAATGCCGTTTCTTTTGCTTTATCCATTATAGATTCCAAAGAGTCGTCTATAACGTTTACGTAACAACTTGAATACTGGTTTGTTAAAGTTCCACTGTTAAACAGTGTAGGCGTTGAATGTAGATACTCTAAGTTTGAAAGTTTGTTGTATATCTTGATTACTTCTTCTTCCGTATTACCTATTCCCATTGCTACTCTCATAAAGAACCACTGAGGCTTTTCTATCGTTTCAAAATCCCTATCCTTCATCAAGTATCTATCTTTCAGTGTAGAAAGTCCAAAATAATCAAGATTGTAATCTCTTTTGTAATCTATCGCACTTTCAATTTTTTCTAAATCAAAGTTTAAAAGTTCCGGCTTTAGGAGTTTTTCGTTTACGGCGTAGTTTAGGTAATCTCTAAAAGAACTAAACCTTCTATCTATCCTTCTGTTGATAATCTTTAAAAGCTGTCTTGTTGCAAGTGTATCGTATATAAAGTTTTTAGGAATAAGATGCTCTATAGCTTTTAATACAAGGTAGTCAAGCTCTTCTGTTGTTACTTTCTCTGGTATTTTTAAATCCAGTTCTTTAGCTACTTTAAAAACTATCTCGTAATCATCTGGAAGGTCAAGTCCTTCAAGTAAAGCAAATATTGCATCGACAAGTTTTTTCATCTGGAATCTTTCTACGCTACCGTCCCTCTTGATTACGATTCTTTGCATTCTGTTTCCCCCTTAAAAGTTTGTGTACTCTGTAGAAGATACTTCGAAGAAGTTAGTTAATTTTTTAACGTCTTCTTTTTGTAAAAATTTCAAAGGATTTTCGCTTATTCCAAACTGAGGGTCAAAACCAAGCTCTACAAGTCTTCTGTCGGCAATATACTTCATGTATCTCTCAAGTTCGTTGTAAGATACACCAAATATTGTCGTTCCGCCAAATTTTGTTTTTAGATAGTTTAACTCAAGCTCTACCGCATCGATTATAGTCTGTCTTATATTTTCTACAAAATGAAAATCATCAACAATTTCAGGATTTTCTTCAACCATAGTAAGGATTGCCTCTATACCGTTTTGAAGATGTAATGACTCATCTATCAAGACAAGCTCCACACCAGATACTACATTTTTCATCTTTCCTGTATCTTTCATAGCAAAAAAGTGTGCAAAAGCTGAGTAGAAGAAAAGACCTTCTTGGATTATGTTGTTTAAAAGGATTGCAGTTAAAATCTGCTTCTTACCTTCTAACGTGTCAGGGTCTGCTTTTCCGTAAGTTATCCTGTCAACGGCTCTTACGATAAGTTCCTGTTTTTCTTTTAGAAGTTTGTCTTCCAGAGTAATGTTGTAAATTCTTTTCCTATCCATATCAAAGGAGTTTAGTATTATCTCAAAAAAGTCAGAGTGTATATTTTCCATAAACATCTGTGTAGAAAAGCTCATTTTAGCGTAAGGGTCAGTTAAAACTGGGAAAAATCCATTCCCAAGAACGTTTTGAACCAAAAGCTCGGAAGATGCAAAGTATCCAACTGCAGAATCAAACAAATCTTTTTCTGTAGAGTTTAAAGATTTATAATCTAAAACATCTTGTTGTATGTTTAACTCTTCTGGAAACCATACTGCTTTTTTTTGCTTTGTATAAAGCTCTCTGAAAACTGGATACTTTGGATTTTCAGACAGTCTGATGTTATCCCTAACAGAAGTTTTTCCGATTAACGCCATGGCACTACACCTCCATACTATATTTAGTAGATTTTTAAAAATATAACACTATATATTGGGCTTGTCAAAAAATTTTTCGTTTAATAAAATCAAAGCTCAAAAGAAGTGTCCTTTACTTAAAACTTTGATTTAATATAAAATTTCTAAAATTAATTTTAGACTTTACAGTTAGCAAATATTAACTTAAAATATTTAAAGGAGGTTAAGATGAAAACTGTTTGTATTTACCATAAAAACTGCACCGATGGAACTACAGCAGCAGCTATTTTAATGCTAAAGTATCCAGATTGTATTTTGTTCCCTTTAGACCATAATTACAGAGATGAGGAACTTCAGCCAATACTCGATTCAATAGACAAAGACACAACAGTTTATATTGTAGATTTTGCGTTAAAATCTCCTTACTTAGAAAAGTTAGCCGAAAAAGCTAAAGAAATAATAAACTTAGACCATCATATAAGTGCTAAAGATTTCTTAGAAGAGTTTGAAAAAAAGCATCCAAACTTTAAACTTGTTTTTGACAACAACAAATCTGGTGCTTCCATAACTTGGCATTACTTGTTTGGAGACAATCCACCACCGATAGTTAAGTATGTAGAAGATAAAGATATATGGAAGTGGGAGTTTGGAGAAGAAACCAAATATGTAAATGACTACCTTTTTTTGTTTACAAACAAACCAGAACAGATAAAAGAACTTCTTAACAAAGATATTAACGAAATCATAGAAAAAGGGAAAATAATAAATCAGTATACAACTTACATTATAGATACGTTCGTTGAAAAGGCAAAAGACCTGTTTATACAGGTTGGCAGTTATAAAGTAAGGGCTTATAATACAGGATTATTCCAGTCTGAAATTGGTAACAAACTTTCAACCATTTACGACGAACCTGTCTGTTTGTTTTCTATAAACGGAGATTACGTAAAACTAAGTTTTAGAAGTTTAGACCATCATAATCCATCGGCTTTGGATTTAGCTAAACTTCTAAATGGTGGTGGTCATAAAAATGCAGCAGGAGCTTCCATAAATTTAAGAGAATTCTGTAATATAATACTTGTGTGAGGTGTTGAGATGTTGGATACGATGGAAGACCTTTCTACAAAAGAAAAGATAATACTTGCAGGGTCAGAGATTATAGTAAAGGAAGGGTTAAGAAAGTTTACGGCAAAAAACATAGGAAACAAAGTTGGCATAACTGATGCAGCGATTTACAAGCATTTTACATCTCTTGATGAAATCATCGTAGAAATAATAAACAGATACATTTCAAGATGTTCTCAGAGTGTTGACAGAGCCTTAGCTATGAATCTATCTACAGAAGAGACACTAAAACAAGTTATGAGAGAGCATATAAAAGTTTTAGAGGAGACAAAAGGAGCTGTTCCGATACTCTGTTTTGAGTTTAGCAGGTCTGGTAACAAAAAATTTTTCGATATACTTCACGGATTTGTAGAAAATTACAAAGAAAAATTGTCAAACATAATAGAAAAAGGAAAGAAGGAAGGTATCGTTAGAGAAGATATAGACCCACAGGAAACGGCAATGCTTTTCGTTGGTTTAATTCAAGCAAAAGTTTTTGCTTACATAATGGAAAACAGAGAAGGACCAATAATAAAAAACCCAGAGAGTCTAATATCTGAACTTTTCTACGGCATAATGAAAAGATGATAGCAGTCGTTCAGAGAGTTTTACATTCAAAGGTAGAAGTTGACTCTAAAGTTGTAGGAGAGATTGGAAAAGGTGTAAACATTCTTTTAGGTGTTGAAAAAGAAGATTCTATAAACGATGTAAAGAAGCTGGTGGACAAGATAGTGAACCTTAGAATGTTTGAAGATGAAAACGGTAAAATGAACTTTTCTCTTATAGACGTTAACGGAGAAGCTTTAGTAGTATCTCAGTTTACACTACTTGCAAATCTAAAAAAAGGAAGAAGGCCGTCCTTCGAAAATGCAGCTAATCCAGATATAGCAAAGGAGCTATACCAAGAGTTTGTAAAAGAAATATCTAAATTCGTAAAAACCCAAACAGGCATCTTTGGAGCTGATATGAAAGTTTTTATACTAAACGATGGACCTGTTACTTTTATAATAAACTCAAAAGAACTGTAAGTTTATCTTCTAAACCACTCTTTTTTCTTACTTTCTTTGGGTTCACGAGGAGGAAATACGCTTTTATAAAGGTTTTTCCAAAAAACTTTAGCCCTTGTAGATTTGTAAGCCCATATTGATACAGATATAGAAAGTATAAGCCATAAAGGTATGAGTATTTTAACCAAAAGTTCCGTTGCCTGTTTTTCCATCTGATTAAAAGCTGAAGGGTCTATCATAGCAAATACCTTGCACTTTTTTTGTAAAAAGTATATCTTATTTTAAACTTTTTTCAAGGAGTAAAGCACTGAAAAAGATAAAAGTTAACGTAATAAGTCTTGGCTGTCCTAAAAACTTAGTAGATACTGAGTATATACTTGGTAGTATAAAGACTGAAGAAGTTGAGTTTACTCAGGACAGTGAAAAAGCAGACGTTATTCTCATAAATACCTGCGGTTTTATAGATGCAGCAAAAGAAGAGTCCATAAACACAATTTTAGAGGCTGTTTCTCTAAAAGAAAAATCCAACAAAAAAATCATAGTAACTGGCTGTTTGGTAGAAAGGTATAAAGAAGAGTTAGAAAAAGAAATTCCAGAAGTAGATGAGTTTATAGACCTAAAAAATCAGCAAGTTATACCACAAAAAATAGGCATACAAGTAAAGAAAGAGAGTAAAAGACTTTTATCAACGCCTAAACATCTTGCCTACCTTAAAATTTCGGAAGGTTGTGACCACACTTGCTCTTTCTGTGCCATTCCAAACATAAGAGGAAAACATAAAAGCAAACCTATAGAAGACCTTGTAGATGAAGCAAAATACTTAGCCAATTTGGGAGTGAAAGAGTTAAACATAGTATCCCAAGATACAAGCTACTACGGAACAGACATTTACGGAAAACCTTCTCTTTTTGAACTTTTAAATCAACTTGAAAAGATAGACGGTATAAAATGGATTAGACTTTACTACCTTTACCCTACAACCGTAAACGAAGACTTTTTCAAATTTGTAAGAGATAGTCAAAAGATAGTCCATTACATAGAGATGCCTATACAACACACACAAGACCACATACTAAAAGATATGATGAGAGGATACAGACGAAAGAAAATAGAACAGATTTTAGAATGGAAAGAAAAATACGTTCCAGATATGGCTATTCGTTCTTCTGTAATAGTAGGATACCCTACCGAAACTGAAAAAGACTTTTACCAGATGCTTGATTTTATCAGTCAGGCAAAGTTTGACTGGCTTGGAGTGTTTACATACTCCCACGAAGAAGGAACGCCAGCTTACGAAAAACATAAAGATAAAATCCCTAAAAAAGAAAAAATAAGAAGATTAAACGAAGTATTGAAAGTTCAAGAAGAAATAACCTACGAAAAAAACGCCCAGCTAATAGGCAAAGAGTTAGAAGTCATAGTAGATGGATTTTCAGAAGAGTGGGAAACCTTGCCAATCGGAAGGTCATACCGCTCGGCTTACGATATAGATGGTATAATTTACATCGAAACTACCGAACCATTAAAAACAGGTGATATAATAAAGGTTAGTGTTAAGGAAGTTGCAGATAAATACGACCTAATCGGAGAGGTAGTTTGAGAAAAATAAAAGATATAAGACCATTAAAATTTGAGGATGGTTATCTTTTTGTTATAAATCAGTTAAAACTTCCAAAAGAGTTAGAGTGGTTAAAGCTACAAAGTTTGGAAGATTACGAAAAAGCCATAAAAGATATGGTTGTTAGAGGTGCTCCATTAATAGGGATAGTTGGGGCATACGGATTTGTTCAAGGAATAAAGGACGGTATTTCAGAAGTAGAAGTTTACGAAAGGTTAAGAAAAACAAGACCTACAGCCGTTAACCTATTTTGGGCTCTTGATAGAATGTTAAACTTCTACAGAAAGTACAAAGAAGAAAAAGATATTCTCGAAAAACTTTTAAAGGAAGCTCAAAGGATAGAACTTGAAGATTACCACGCCAACAGAATGATAGGTGGTTACGGTGAAGTGCTAATACCAAACAAAGCAAACGTTTTAACCCATTGTAACACTGGTGCTTTAGCAACGGCTGGTTGGGGCACGGCTCTTGGTATAATAAGGTCAGCTTGGGAAAACGGTAAAGATATAACTGTATTCGTTGATGAAACAAGACCATACTTACAAGGTTCAAGACTTACAGCTTGGGAATTACTACAAGAAGGAATTCCACATTACATAATAACTGACTCATCTGCAGGATTTTTAATTTCAAAAGGGAAGGTAGATGTTATAGTGGTAGGTGCAGACCGTATAACGCTAAACGGTGATACGGCTAACAAAATAGGAACTTACACTTTATCAGTTTTAGCAAAGCATCACAATATACCATTTTACGTAGCAGCACCTACATCTACATTTGATTTAACGACAAAAAGTGGCGAAGATATCCCTATAGAAGAAAGAGACCAAAAAGAAGTTAAAAATTGTCATTGTTGTCAAGTTGCTCCAGAAGAATCTAAAGCATTAAACTACTCTTTTGATGTAACACCTGCCGAAAACATTACAGCAATAATAACCGAAAAAGGTCTTATAGAAAGACCAAACGAGGAAAAGATTAAAAAATTTTTTGGGAGAAAGTAAAATGAAAGTAGTAGCCATAGGAGGAGGGACAGGACTATCTACCCTTTTAAGAGGATTAAAGCAGTTTGTCCCAGATTATATACAAAGTCTTACAGCAATCGTAACTGTATCAGACAACGGTGGAAGCACTGGCATACTAAGAAAAGAAATGAACATACCAGCACCCGGAGATGTGAGAAACTGTATAACAGCTTTAGCAGAAGATGAAGACATACTAACACAAGTTATGCAGTATAGATTTACAGAAGGAGAGGGGCTTAAAGGCCATAGCTTCGGCAACCTTTTTTTAACTGTTTTAACAAAGATAACCGGAAACTTTTTAACAGCCGTAGAAATAACTTCAAAGATACTAAAAATAAAAGGTAAAATAATCCCTTCAACAGACTCTCTGGTTAACTTAGTAGCAGAGTTTACAGACGGTAAAGTTATAAAAGGAGAGGTTGAAATAACAGAATACGGAAGAAAACTCGTAGCAAAAATAAAAAGAATATGGCTTGAACCGGAAAACGTAAAAGCACCACAGGAAGCTGTAGAAGCCATAATGGAAGCTGACTTAATAATACTTGGTCCAGGTAGTTTGTTTACAAGTGTAATACCAAACCTTTTGATAAAGGATATAAGAGAAGCTGTTTTAAACAGTCCAGCTTACAAAGTCTATGTATGCAACGTTATGACACAGTTTGGTGAAACTGACAATTTTACAGCATCAGACCACGTAAAGGCGTTAAATAAAGTAGTTACAGGTGACGAAAACAAAAACTTTATAAACGCAGTAATATTAAACACAACCATACCACCTGATGATGTGTTAAAAAGATACCTTAAAGAAAACTCTGAACCTGTTGTGGCAGATGCCGGCAACCTATCAAGAATGGGTCTTACAGTCTACGCAAAAGACCTTTTAGAAGAAGGAAACTACGCAAGACACAGTCCAACCAAACTAAACAAAGCCATTTTAGAAATAATAGAAAACTTAAAAGTAAAGAATGTATCAGTATAGATACTTAAGCTGTTTTGACACAAAAAACCTGAAAAGTGAAGTTGTAGATACTGTAATAGTTGGTTCTGGACTTGCCGGTTTATCTACTGCTTACTACCTTCTAAAAATCGGAATAAAACCGCTTGTTATCACTAAAAAAAGACCGGGAATATCAAACTCATTTTTAGCTCAAGGTGGAATAGCAGCAGCAGTTGGATGTAATGACTCTACAGACTTACATTTTCAAGATACTATAAAAGCAGGTAAGGGTCTGTGTATAGAGAGAAACGTCAGAATACTTGTAGAAGAAGGACTTGAAAGAGTTATAGATTTAATAAACGCTCAGGTAGATTTCGATAGAGACGAAAATGGAATGCTCAAACTTGCTATGGAAGGAGCCCATAGTGTAAGTAGAGTTTTACACTCAAAAGACAGAACGGGATACGAAATTGGTAAAAAACTCCTTCAATACGTAAAAGGTAACGTATTTTTAGAGGAAGGTTACTACTTAGAGGAGATTCTTACAGACGGAGATACTTACGTAGGTATACTACTTTCTGACGGCAAAGAACAAAAAGTAGTCAGGTCAAAGTCTTTGGTTTTGGCAACTGGTGGATACAGCGGAGTTTATTTAAGAAATACATCAGCTTACAACGTAGCAGGTGACAGTATAGCCGTAGCCTACAGGGCAGGTTGTAATCTTATGGATTTAGAGTTTGTCCAGTTTCATCCAACGGCCGTTTACGTGGAAGGAAAACCCGGTTGGTTAATATCGGAAGCAGTGAGAGGAGAGGGAGCTATACTTGTAGATGAAAATGGTGAAAGGTTCATAGATGAGTTAAAACCAAGGGACGAAGTTGCAAGAGCAATACTAAAAAAATATCAAGAAGGTCACAAAGTATTTTTAGATATTAAACCAATAATAGATAAAGGGATAGATTTTAAAGAAAGGTTTCCTAACGTTTATAACATACTTAAAGAGTTTGGATTAGAAAACACAACAAAAATACCTGTAAGTCCATCAGCCCATTACAGTATAGGTGGTGTAAAAGCTAACTTAGACGGAAAAACTGATATAAAAGGAATCTTTGCAGTTGGAGAAACAGCCTGTAGTGGAGTCCACGGAGCAAACAGGTTAGCAAGCAACTCACTGCTGGAATGCATTGTATCAGGTTACAAAACGGCATATAATGTTTATATAAACAATATGTGTAATAAAATAAATTATGTTAATATATCAAACGATGTTAAGTCAGAAAAAGCTATGGAAAAAAGCGATAGAGAGAAAATATTAAAAAAAATAAAAACAGTGATGTGGAACAACGTAGGACTTATAAGGTCTAAAGAAAGTTTAGAAAAAGCTTTAGCAGAACTGGAAAACATATACGACACACTCTCAAACTTTTGTAATGTCAGATACTTAAAAGATTTAACTATTTTATGTAAAGGTATAACTTTATCGGCACTTTCAAGAGAAGAAAGTAGAGGTGTCCATTACAGGGAAGATTTTCCAACTCAGTCAGAAGAATTTTCAAAACATACAATTTTAGAAAACAACTTTAAAATAAACTTCAGGAGGTTTTAGCCATTCAAGAGTTAAGAATCAACAACCAAATCAGAGTAAGAGAAGTAAGGTTAATCGATGATGAAGGTAAAAACTTGGGAATAGTTCCAATAGAAGAAGCCCTTAGACTTGCAAAGGAGAAAAATTTAGATTTAGTGGAAGTATCACCAAACGCCAATCCGCCTGTTTGTAAGATTATGGACTATGGAAAGTATAAGTTTGAGCAGAAGAAAAAAGAAAAAGAAGCCAAGAAGAAGCAGCACGTTCAAGAAGTAAAAGAGATGAAATTTAAACTAAACATAGAAAAACACGACTACGATACAAAAATAAAACATATAAGAGAGTTTATACAAGACGGAGACAAAGTTAGAGTTTGGATATGGTTCAGAGGAAGAGAAAACGTCCATCCAGAACTTGGAGATAAACTGGCTCAAAAAATAATAGAAGATGTTTCAGACATAGCAACTTTAGAAAAACCACCTGTAAAAGAAGGAAGAAATATGATGTTTACTCTCGTTCCTAAAAAGTAGTATAATATTTTTTACATGCCGAAGTGGCGGAATTGGCAGACGCAGGGGACTCAAAATCCCCCGCCCGCAAGGGCATGCGG
>PNIU01000038.1 GCA_002878035.1 Sulfurihydrogenibium sp. | reverse complement strand
GGCACAACAACACCAAATAGAGTAACGTTTATATCTAACCTTCCTATAAGGTTAGGCCAGTTTGTAAATTTAAGGTATGAAGAAAACAATAAAGAAAACATACTCCTTGGTATGGTTATAGATGTAAGGAGAGAAAACACGTTTATAAATGAAAATCTTAAAAATTTAGATAATGTAGAACGTTTAAAAAGAGAAAGTTCAAAGGACACAAAAGTTATAGGAGAGATTCAGATACTTGGAGAGATTGTAGATAAAGGAAATGAAGTTTTCTTACAGATGCAGAGAGTTCCACCTCTTCCTGCATCTGAAGTTCTAAAGGCAAATCCAGAAGTTTTAAAAAAACTTTTTGGAGCAAAAAGTGAGAAACATATCAGAATAGGGAGATTACTGGCAGAAGAGGAAGAGATTCCAGTTTACGTTGATGTAGAGCAGATTGTGTTAAGACATTTGGCTATACTTGCCATAACTGGAGCTGGTAAATCAAACACCGTTTCTGTACTACTTGAAAATATAGTAAATCTAAACGGGACTGTAGTAGTTTTTGATTTCCATGGAGAGTATACGAAATCTGAAATCAAAAGAGATGGAAAAAATGTGGTTAAAGTTATCAAACCAGTAGTAGACCCTACAACGTTAAACATAAGAGATTTTGCAAAACTGATAGGTATTCAACGGAACGCAACAACCCAGTTTAGATACTTTAAAGTTGCAGTAGATAGGATTTTGAAAAACATGAGAGAAGAGAAAGGTGAAGATTGGAAAAGATGGGTAGAGACCGGAGAATTTTTTGAAAGACTAAAAGATGAACTTGAAAGTTGGTTAGATGATGAAAACGAAAATGTCCCAATAAAAGGTAAAATAAGAGAAGATTCTCTCTATGAAGTTATAAACAAGATAGATGATACACTTGACGAACTTAGTCATATAATAAAGGTTGGAGCTAAAGATTTAATGGAAGTTATAGAGCCAACCAAAATAAACGTTTTTGACCTGTCGGAAGTTGATGAAAATGTAGCCGATGCTATCGTTTCAAACATACTTAAACATGCTTTAGACGAAAGAAAAAAAGCTGTCAGAGGAAAAGATTCTAAATTAAGATATCCTATGCTTATGGTTGTTGAAGAGGCTCACATTTTAGCGGGAGATAAAAAAGACACTGATTCTAAATACTACATGACAAGGATTGCAAGAGAAGGAAGAAAGTTTGGTCTTGGACTTTGCATTGTGACCCAAAGACCAAAAGGACTTGATAAAGAAGTCTTATCACAGATGAACAACATGATAATCTTAAAGCTTGTTGAACCAGAAGACCAAAAACACGTTCAAAGTGCAAGTGAAGCCTTATCATCTGAACTTATGAGTTATTTACCTTCCCTTAACCCTGGAGAAGGAATAATAATAGGTAATATGACGAAACTTCCTTTACTTGTAAAGATAGACAAAGCAAAAGGAAAACTACAAGGAAACGATATACCAGTTGTAAAACTTTGGTCTGAAGCTAAGGAGAAAAGAGGAGATTTAGACGCTTTAAACGATGTCTAAAATAAATGTTATACATTTAGGCATTGTAGAGTATGAGTATGGATATCAAGAGATGAAAAAGATACACTCTACAGCCGTCCAATCGGAAGAAAACTACCTGATACTCTGCGAACATTACGATGTTTACACAGTAGGACAAAACGAAAAGGAAGAGAATTTTCCAGTTCCTGTTATAAAGACCGATAGAGGGGGGTCTATAACTTTTCACGGTTTGGGACAACCTATATTCTACTTCGTTTTTAAAGTGGAAAGTCCTAAGGTATTTTACAAAAAAGTTATAAAGTCTTTTAGTGAAGTGTTTAACTTACTGTCTGACAAGATTTATCACGATTTTAAAAATCCGGGATTTTATGTGGAAAATAGAAAAATTGCTTCTTTAGGTTTTAGATACTCAAAAAATTACTCTCTACACGGCGTAGCGGTAAATCACAGTGTAGATTTAGATAAATTTAACTTAATAAAACCTTGCAATTTAGACGGCTATTCGGCTACATCTTTGATAAAAGAAGGTATAAATGTTGATAAAGAGAAATTTAAATCTATGGTCGTTGAAAGTATTCTAAAGAACTTTTCTAAGTAATTAGTTCCGGCTTTGGCTCTCCTATATAGAAACCTTGAGAGTAATCTATTCCAAGCTCTTTTACTTTTTCGAAAACTTCCTTACTGTGGACAAACTCGGCTATCGTATTTATGCCAAGTTTTTTTGCAAGTCCAACGATAGTTTCTACGATTATCTGGGAGTTTTTATCCTGATGGATATTTTTAATCAAAGATGAATCTATCTTTATATAATCAACATCAAGTTTTAGTATATATGCAAAGTTAGAGTATCCAGAGCCAAAATCGTCTATAGCTATTTTTGCTCCATAGTTTTTAACTTCTTTTATGAATGCAGATACATCTTCGTAGTTAGTTATACCTTCTGACTCTAAAATTTCAAACGTTACTTTACAACTGTTATTTCTAAGCCAGTAGATTATATGACTTGTAATTTCTTCATTGAAAATGTCTAAAATTGAAAGGTTAATGGATATTTCGTAATCTTTGGTATAATTTTGGACTATGCTAAAAATCTTTTTTGTTATAGCAGGGTAAAGTTTTGACTTCTTGGCTATATCTAAGAAATGATAAGGGGATATGATACTATCGTCTAACTTCATTCTAATTAAAGCTTCATACTTTTCTATTTGGTTTGTTTTGTTATTTAAAATTGGTTGAAAATAAACTAAGAGTCTGTCTTCTTCAATGGCTTTCCTTAAGTTCTTTATCCAAAATAGATTATTTTTGTAATTTTCTTGGATTTTTAAATCTTCTGAATAGAAAACGTAAGGTTTTTTATTTTGTTTTGCATACTTTAATGCCATGTCAGCTTTTCCAAGGATATTTTTGCCTTTGTTATTTTTACCTTCGGCTATTCCTAAGGTAATGTCAAGGTTTATCGACATATCGTTTGCTTCAAAAGGCTTAGATTCTACTTCATAAATTACCTCATTTACAAACCTTTCAAGGGTTTGTTTGGATAAGTATCTATCTATCAAGATAGCAAATTCATCTCCAGAAAGTTTATAAACCATAAATTTATGTTTTTCTGTTATATGTTTTAATCTCTCACCAAGTTTTCTAAGAATATCATCTCCCAAATCTACACCGTATATGTCATTAATCTCTTTGAATGAATCAATATTTACTAAAATTACTTTGTAGTTAGTTAGATTCTTTATATCTTCTATAAGTTTTAGTCTGTTTGGAAGCTGTGTCAGTTTATCTGTGTATAGATTTCTCTTCTCTTGTGTCTTATCTTCTTTTATGCCTACTATATTAGATATCTCTCCATTCTCATCGTAAATTGCAAAAGAGATAAGCTCAACATCCTTTATTTCTCCAGACTTTGTTCTGATTTTCACATTTCCTATGAATGAACCTTTACTTTTTATTTCTTTTATTATTCTTTCAAAAGAAGGTTCTTTTATATGTATGGCGGGAGTTTTCCCCAAAAGTTCTTCTATGGAGTAGCCTATAAGTTCTTCATGGGCTTTATTTTGTTCTATGTAAAAGCCATCTTTATCTAAGATTGCAACAGCACTTTTGATGTTTAAAAAAACTGTGTATATTATGTTGTACTTTTTTTCTAATTCTTTTTTTAAAATTGATAGTTGCTTATTTAGATTATATAACTCTGTCATATCTCTTGCATTTACTATTATGTAATCGATTTCTCCCTTCTCGTTATAAACGGCATTTACGTTCTTTACTACAGATATTACTTCTCCGTTTTTCTTTCTAAAGAATGTTTCCTGATTTAGGCATTTACCAGAACGTTTTACACTTAACATACATGCATAGTATATACTCTCCTCAAGGGCTATCTCTAAAACATGTTTTCCTAAAACTTCTTCTTTGCTATAACCTAAGATTTCTGTAAATGATTCATTGACGTATAAAATTTTACCGTCTGCATCTATGGAAAAAATTATATCTGGAGATTTATCTATGATATTACAGAGTAGTTCAAACTCGTTTGAGTTTTTGTTTAAAAGCATTATTCTTTTGTTCTGTAATAGTTATACTTTATATTTTTAAACCAGATTTTAGCTTCTTCCTCACTATCAAAAGCTTTAGATTTTAAAGGTTCTGGATGGTTTGTGTAAAAAAGCCATATATACTTATCGTTTTCTTTTACCAACTTTACACCTGCTACGTTGTTTAGTAATACATAGAAGTTTTCGTCAATTTCCTGAAACATCTTTAACCTCATTTTGAATTTGTTATGATTAAGATATTTAGTATCTAGAATTTAACAAGTTTTTAAGTTTTAAAAAGATTAGAGCAGTCATGATTGCATCGTTTAATGCATCATGTTTACCAAAAGATGGAATGTTTAAGTCTTTTATGATTGTGTCAAATCTTAAGTCTACAAAGCCCTGCGGAATCTTTCCTACCTTGTAATCGTAGTAAAAACCTGAAACATCTATCTTTTCATTAACAAGTGGTATGCCTATAAATTCTTTTGTATATTTACTTACCATCTCAACGTCAAAATCTACGTAGTATCCTACTAATGGTCTACTACCTACAAAGTGCAAAAATTTTTCTATGGCTTCTTTTACTGGAATACCGTTTTCTATATCTTTTTTTCTAAGGCCGTGGATTTTTATCGACTCTTCGCTGATGGGCCTATCTGGTTTTACTATAACGTAAAACCTTTCGTTTAAAAGTATTCTATTATCTTTTATCTTTACTGCACCGATTGAAAGGATTTCATCTTTTTTGGGATTTAGGCCTGTTGTTTCTGTGTCAAATGCTATGTATTCGTTCTTTGGTGGTGGGTCAAATAAAAACAGATAGTTTTTGTCTTTTAACTTTTTCTTTAGAAAGTTTTTTCTTAGAGTATCGATTAACTTTATCATCTTATGTAGTTTAGTTTGTAGTGGTTTGTGATAAATTCTTTAAATCTGTTTACTACTTTAAAGGATTCCTTTAGTAAATCTTTCTCATGGTTTGTTAAGCTGTTTAGTTCTACATAATCGTCTAACTCTTTTTTCATCTCTAACTTTTTTAACCTTTCTTTTAGTCTGAGAGTAAGTAAAAATTCAAGGGATTCTATAAGTTCCCTACCAAAGTCTCTGTTGAATACACCTAAATTAACAAGTTCTTTTATCCTACTGAAAGTGTTTGTTTCTCTTATTCTGTATTCAACTGCAAGAGACCTAACGCCATGGGTTATTGAGAATATTCCACCTTTTTTTAAGTCTATTTTCCCTTTTTCTGTATCAAATCCACCGAAAAAGTTTAACGGAGTTTTAAAGTTTATTGTAGGTAAGGCAAACCAAGATAAAAATGTTTTGTTATCTGATACTTTTTCAAAAATGTAATCTCTTAGCTCTTCTCCAAGATGGGTATGGCCTTCTATAGGTCTTAAATCTATAAGTATGGCAAGGTTTAGCATGTTTTCTGGAGTTATGTTGTTTACATAGTTAAAAACCGATTCTTTATAGTCTTTTAAGGATTTTCTCCAGTAAGGGTTAGTTAGCATTACATTTCCTTTACATTCTGGATAACCGAGGGTTTTTAGAGCTTCTACAAAATCTTTTGCAAACTTTTCTAAATGTTCTGATTGGAAACCATCGGTTATTATAAGTCCGTTGTCTTGGTCAGTTTTTAGTATCTGTTCTTGTCTTCCTTCACTTCCCATAACTATCAGGCAACAGTTCTGTTTTATTTCTTGGTCTGCAAGTAAATTGAATATCTTTTGAAAAAGTTTTTCGTTTATCTCTGATACAAACTTCATTATATGTCTTGTTCTTATACCTTCTTTATGAAGCAGTCTAACTGTGTTTACCGTTGCCTCTGATATGGTTTTTAGCTCTTGGATAGTTTTTGCTTTTTCTACTTTTAAGGTTAAAAACTGTGGTTGGTTTGAGTATTGGGCTAATATATCAATTTCGTTAAGTATCCCTAAGATGTTTCCCTTTTCATCTTTTATAACAACTCTCTTTATATTGTTTTTCATCATTGTTATGATTGCGTCAAATAAAAAGGTTTCTGGACTAACGCTGATTATATTTTTGTTGGCTATATCACCGATTGGGTCTTCTACGTTTTTTCTTCCTAAGATGACTTTTTTTCTTAAGTCTGAGTCTGTCACTATACCGTATTCTTGGTCGTATTTTACAATGATGCTTAAGGCTTTTTCTTCTGTCATTTTTTTAACTGCTTCGTATATGGATACATTACTTTCCACTATTAAAGGTTTTTGATAGTAGATATCTTTTATTTTTGCAAACAGGTAAGGATTTTCTGATGCTATGGAAGATAGTTTCTCTTTAGATGTTTTCTTAAAGTAGTTTGCAAAGTCCTGGTTTTCTGAGATAAGTTTTAAAAGGACGTTGGAAGGAAATCTGTAAATTATACTTTCTTCCAGTGTAATAAACTGGTTTTCGTTTTGACCTACGATGGAAAGGTAATCAAAGCTGTCTTTCTCTCCGTAGTAGTTAACTTCATTTCCTGCTAAATCCTTTTCAACTACCACACCTTTTAACACTATATAGTAAAATTCTGATAAAGACTTGATATTTTCATTTTGCTTAAAGTAGACCATCTCAAGGTTGTTTATGATTTCATCAAGTTGGTAGTCTGTTAGTAGTTCAAAAGGATAGCAGGTTTTAAGATCGGGGCTAAAAGCCCCGATAATGTTAGTTAATGTTTTACTGCTGTTTCTGCACCTATTCCGGTTTGGGCTCTTACGTATTGAGGTTCAAATCCTTCTCTGTCTACTTTTGCTCTTTCTGAGTTATCGAGTTTAGATATTAGTATAGTTAGAACGAATGTTGTAAGCATTGAGAATATTGCAGGGTTTTTGAGTTTTATGATAGGTTCTGGGTTTTTGAATACGTCAACCCATACTGTAGGAGATATTATGATTAAAACCAATGCAACGATTAAACCTGCAAGTCCACCCCAGAATGCACCTTTTGTGGTAAGTCCTTTCCAATATATAGAAAGTAGAAGAATAGGGAAGTTTACAGACGCTGCTATCGCAAATGCAAGACCAACCATAAACGCAACGTTTTGCTTTTCAAAAACTATTCCAAGGACGATGGCAAGGATACCTATGGCAAAGGTTGCTATTTTTGAGACTTTCATCTCTTTTTGTTCGTCTTTTTCTTTGGCTATAACGTTTGCATACAAGTCGTGGGATAAGGTTGATGCACCGGCTAACGTTAATCCTGCAACAACTGCCAAAATTGTAGCAAAAGCTACCGCCGATATGAATCCCATAAAGGCAGGTCCACCTACGGCTTCTGCAAGAAGGACTGCTGCCATGTTTTCGCCACCTACTAAAGCTTTTTTATCACCTATCAGGTTTTTAGTTTCATCGGTTGCTGAAACTATCTTGGTTATCCCATCTACTACTATCTGTTTTGCATTTTGGAAGTATTCAGGATGGTTTACAAATAAAGCTATAGCACCAAAACCTATGATAAACGTTAGTATGTAGAAGTATCCAATAAATCCAGTTGCGTAAAATACAGATTTTCTTGCCTCTTTTGCGTTTGGAACTGTAAAGAATCTCATAAGTATGTGAGGTAGTCCGGCTGTACCAAACATTAAAGCAAGCCCAAGAGATATAGCGTTAAGTGGGTCAGACACTAAACCACCGGGAGCCAGTATAGCTTCACCTTTAGCATGGACTTTTGTAGCTGTAGAGAATAAACTTTCAAAACTAAATCCAAAATGAACTAAAACCATAAATGCCATAAAAGATGCACCACCTAAAAGTAAAACAGCTTTAACTATCTGAATCCAAGTTGTAGCAAGCATTCCACCAAAAGCAACGTAAGTTATCATAAGAGCACCAACTATAATAACAGCAGTTGTGTAAGGTAAACCAAAAAGTAGCTGTATCAACTTTCCTGCACCAACCATCTGAGCTATCAGATAAAAAGTAACAACAGATAGAGAACCGATGGCTGCAAGTATCCTTATCCTTTTTTGCTCAAGTCTAAAAGATGTAACGTCTGCAAACGTGTATTTACCCAGATTTCTTAGAGGTTCAGAAAGTAAGAACATAACTATAGGCCAACCAACGAGGAATCCTATCGAATAAAGAAGACCATCGTATCCTGATGTATAAACAAGTCCTGCTATTCCAAGGAACGATGCAGCAGACATAAAGTCTCCAGCTATGGCGAGTCCGTTTTGGAATCCTGTTATACCACCACCTGCAGTGTAAAAATCCTTTGCCGTTCGGGTTCTTTTTGCAGCCCAGTAAGTTATTACAAGTGTTAAAAACACAAACACTATAAACATAGCTATAGCTGTTGTATTAATACTTTTGCCTTCTGCCGCCATACTGTTTGAAAGGAATGCTCCCCCAACCAAAATAACGCTTAAAATCCAAAATATTAGCCCTTTCTTACTCATATCTCATACCTCCTTTGTATACTTCTGTTTTATTTTTTCAGTAAGTTCATCAAAGTCTTTGTTAGCTATGTAAACATAAACTCCAGTTAGTAAGAAAGATAAGACGATAACACCTATTCCTATTGGTATTCCTATCGTTATAACACCTTCACCAAGTTTTTGAGCAAGAAACTGTTTGTTAAATGCTACCAATAGGATAAAACCAAAGTAAATGATTAGCTCTATGGCTGTAAGAGTAATCATAACACTGTTTCTTTTAGATACAAGTTTTTGAAAGTCTGGGTCGTTCTTAATTTTTTCCATGATAGCCCTATCCATCTTGCTTACCCCCTTTAGAAGTTGTAGTTTGCTATTAATCTATACTCTGTAAAGTTTTGTCCCGGAATAAAGTTCCAAGCGTAAATACCTCTTGCTTTTATCTCTAAGTTTTTAATCAATCTACACTTCCAAGTCAAATCCCAGTTTGTTTCAGAAGCATCATGATGGGTTTTATTTTTTGTGTAATCTGCATTATCACCAACGTTAAAGTAAGAGTATGCTAAATGCAAGTTTAGACCTTTTATTATGTCAAAGCTTGTTCCAACCTTCCATGCGTTTGTGTCTGCAACGTATCCAAGTCTTGTTACAGTTCCTTGGACGAAGCCCGGAGTTCCACCCCAAACGGTTATAAGACCACCGTTGTAAAGTTTGTTAGTGTTTTTACCAGTTACAGAGTATGCAGCGTAAAGGTTAAAGTTTTGAACCAACGGCATTGGCATGTTAAAGTTTATTTTAGCTCCAAAGTAGTTTGCTCCAACCTCTTTACCAAAGACTTGCTTAAAGTTATCACCAAGGTTAGTTTCGTTTATGTACTGGCCTGATATTGTTGTTTTAACGTTGTTTAGTTTTATATCGTAAT
Organism: Sulfurihydrogenibium sp.; assembly: GCA_002878035.1. GTDB lineage: Bacteria > Aquificota > Aquificia > Aquificales > Hydrogenothermaceae > Sulfurihydrogenibium. The sequence continues at coordinate 17,468 of PNIU01000038.1, read as the reverse complement.
CACCTTGCAAGTATAAAACGTTCATCATATCCCAAGCTATGTAATCCCATGCTTGAAGTTTTAAGTTTTGTATTCCTTCATATACAACTCCTAAGACTGTAACTCCGGCGTTAGCTTTTCCAATAGATTGTTTGCCTATATTCATAAAGTTTCCAGTATCATACTGTGAAAGGGTAAAACTTGGTAATGAGTTAGGTGTATAGCCACCGCAACCATAACCTGCCTGCAAACCTAACTTACTACATATTGCGTAGGCGTTTGCAAAGGTTCCGTAAGCCATATTCCAAAAGTGACCACCAATCAAGGAAGTTTTAGGTAAATCTTTGTTTGTTATCATAACTCCTTCAAAAAGGTTTGGAAGCATTCTTGCATCGTCCATTCCCATCATAGGAGTGTTAATTTCCTGTCTACCTATTTTTACAGTTGTGTTTTTGTAGTTGTAGTTAAGGTATAGCTGACCAATGTAAGTAACGCTTTTTCTATCTTTACCAAAAAGTGATGGGTCTAAGTGAGGGTTTAATCCTCCCGGAGCCTTTGGGTCTAATCTGTTTGGGTCTATAGCATTTGTGCTGTAAGCCATGATGCCAAATTTAAGGCCGTTTACGGCACCTGTCTCAAAACCAAACTTTCCACCGATGGCAAAAGCAGACCTGTCAGTTCCGCTGCTCTCGTAGTTTCTGTCGATGTAGAAAGCTCTGAACTGTCCCATAACTTTACTTTCTTTAAACGCAGACTCAAGGTCATTTGCCGCAAAACCTTGAGTTGCACCAACCATTAGAACTGCAGAAATTAGCAACGTTTTTTTCATTGTGTCTAACCTCCTTTAAAGATTTAGTTTTATCAAAACGCTGTTATATTTCACTATCTCCTTAAGGAGAGGTCTTTGAAAAAAATAGCTCTTATTCTTCTAAGGTTGAAGTGTCACCTATTTCAAGTCCAAGTTCTCTTGCCTTTAGAAGTCTTCTCATAATTTTTCCACTTCTTGTTTTTGGTAGTTTATCTACAAACTCTATCTCATCTGGAACTGCTATCGGACCAAGGACATCTCTAACTGTGTCTTTTATCTTTTCTTTTAACTCTTCAGAAGGTTGATATCCTTCTTTTAGTATAACGAAGGCTTTTATAGATTCTCCTTTTATCTCGTTTGGTTTTCCGATAACTGCTGCTTCCGCTACGGCATGGTTTTCTACTATGGCAGACTCTACTTCTGCAGTTCCTATTCTATGTCCTGCAACACTTAAAACGTCGTCAGCTCTTCCTACTACCATTATGTAACCTTCTTCGTCTATTGCCGCAAGGTCTCCTGCAGAGTAGTAACCGGGTATCTCATTCCAGTATTTTTCGTACCTTTCTGGCTCACCCCAACATGTTCTAAGCATAGAAGGCCATGGGTTCTTTATAACAAGATGTCCAACTTGGTTTGGTGGCATAGGATTACCGTTTTTATCAACTACTGCCACCTCTATACCAAACATAGGTTTTCCTGCTTTTCCCGGTTTTGCTGGATAGGAAGGGAGAGTTGTTATCATGTGGGCTCCTGTCTCGGTTTGCCACCACGTATCTACTATTACAGCGTTTCCTCTACCAATGTTTTTGTAATACCATAGCCATGCCTCAGGGTTTATCGGTTCTCCTACAGAACCTAAAACTTTCAAAGTTGATAAATCATACTTTGCAGGAATTTCCTCTCCAAACCTCATAAGCATTCTGATGGCTGTTGGTGCTGTGTAAAACACGTTTACGCCATACTTTTCTACATACTCCCACCATATTCCCGGGTGTGGATAAACTGGAACACCTTCCATCATAATGGAGGTTACACCGTTTGCAAGGGGACCATAAACTATATAACTATGTCCAGTAATCCAACCAACGTCTGCAGTGCACCAGTATATATCGTCTTCTTTTAAATCAAAAACATACTTTGAGGTCATGTAAGTGTTTACCATGTATCCACCGGTTGTATGTAAAACACCTTTTGGTTTACCAGTTGTTCCAGATGTATAAAGAATAAAAAGAGGGTCCTCAGAGTCTTGGATTTCCGGCGGACACTCTTTAGAAGAGTTTTTGATTAACTTATAAAAATCTACGACGTTATGCTCTTCATAATCTTCTGAAAGTTCGTTATCTCTGTCCCATAGGATTATTTTTTCTACAAAGTCCAAATCTTTTATGGCCTCTTTCACAGTTGGGAATAAAGGTATCTTTTTACCTCTTCTTTTTGTGTAGGTTGCAGTTATAACGGCTTTGGCTTTTGCGTCTTGTATCCTGATTTTTAAAGCTCCTTCACTAAAACCTGCAAAGACTACACTATGGATAACACCTATCCTTGCACATGCAAGCATGGCTATAACAGCTTCCACAGTGTTTGGCATGTATATTGAAACTCTATCACCTTTTTTTATACCAAGAGACTTAAGACCGTTTGCTAACCTACTTACAAGGTCAAGAAGTTCTCCATAGGTAACTTTCTTTTCGTTACCTTCCTCATCTATCGATATAAAAGCTACTTTGTTCCTTTTACCGTTTTTAACGTGTCTGTCTATACAGTTGTAAGTTATGTTTGTTTTACCATTTACAAACCATTTTGCGTAAGGGTAGTTCCACTCAAGGACTTTATCCCATTTTTCAAACCACTCAAGCTCCTGGGCTATCTTAGCGTAAAACCCTTCTCTATCTTCTATAGACTGTTTGTAAAGAGTTTCATAGTCCTTTATCCATGCATTTTCTACGATGTGTTTTGGTGGATAATACTTGTCTTCTACTTTAAGTAGTAAATCTGCTTTTTCCATCGTTTAACCTCCTTATATAACGTAGTTTTATTTTCAAAAATAAAACAGTATTTTAATGAATGATGTAATTATGTCAAGTTTTTGATAAAAAATAAAAAATTGTTTTATTTTAATTTGTTAATAAAAATTAATATTACTTAAAAGTATTTGATAAAATTAAAAAATTTTTTATAACACTGTTTGATTGCATAAATTTTGTGCAGCAAAATTCGACCATCTAAATGAAAGAAAATTAAATTTCGCATTGTAAGTTATTGAAAAATAATTAATTTATCTTAAAAAAGACATTCTAAAGCATTTTAAAGCACAGTCTTAGTGTAAAATATATACGATGGAAGAGATTTTAAGCTTTGAAGTAAGGGAAGGTTACGAAGGATTAAGGTTAGACCAGTTTTTGTCAAAGGTTTATCCTGAGTATTCAAGGTCTTTTTACCAAGATTTGATAGAAAAAGGTTTTGTTTTAAAAAACCAGCAAGTTGTTAAAAAACCGTCCTTAAAAGTGAAACTAAACGAAGTTTATTTTGTAACTATTCCACCATCTACTCCTATCGAAGTTGAGCCAGAAAACATTCCATTAAAAATTTACTATGAAGATGAAGATTTAGCCGTTGTTTACAAGCCACCGGGTATGGTAGTCCATCCTTCGGTAGGTCATACAAGTGGAACGTTGGTTAATGCACTTCTTTATCATTTTAAAAACGTATCGATGTATCAAGGTAGAGAAAGGGCAGGAATAGTCCACAGGTTAGACAAAGATACGGCAGGTCTGCTGGTAGTTGCAAAGTCAGAGTTTGCCCATAAAGAACTTCAAAAAATGTTTCAAAACAGAGAGATAGACAAAAAGTATAAAGCCATCGTGGTAGGATTAGTAAAGAAGGACTATGGTATGATAGATTTACCAATAGGAAGGTCAATATACGACAGACAAAAGATGGGAACGGTTGCAACAAACCTAAGAGATGCACTTACAGAATACTGGGTAGAAAAAAGATGGGAAAAACATAACCTAACGATGGTAGATATAAAACTTCACACTGGACGAACCCATCAGATAAGAGTGCATTTTTCAGCTATAGGACACCCACTACTAAACGACGAAGTCTACGGTTTTAAAAAAAGCAAACTTACATCTGATACGGCAAAACAGATGTCAGATTTGTTAAACTTCCACGCGTTAGTTGCCTATAGTCTAACATTTAAGCATCCAAGGTCTGGAAAAGAGATAAAGGTCCAACTTGAAAACTTACCAGAACCAATACCTTACATACTGGAAAAACTGAATGATTAAAAAATTTATAATATCAATACTTTTGATAGTATCCTTTTCAAGGGCAAATTATAACGACCTTCTGGAAATTTACAAATCTGATTTTGATAACATAGACCCAGACAAAACCTTAACACTACTACAAAAAAATAAAGATTTTGCAATAAGTAGCTACGTTGCTTTAAAGATGGCTTCCTACTTCTACTATCAAAAAAATTTCTCAAAAGCAAGGGACTTTCTAAGATATGTAGATTCAAAAGCCATTTTAAAAGATGACTTTCCTTTTTACCTTTACATTCAATCTAACTTAAACCAAGACTTTGAAGGTTTAAAAAAACTTGCAACAGAATTTTGTTATACTTACTACGGTTATAAAACCTACCTTCAGATATACCAAACACTAACCCAAACAGAAAGAGTAAAAGCAATCGACAACTGTATAAAAAACAAACATTACGAAAAAGCAAAAAACCTTTTATCTACCTTAGAAGACCCTGACGCCGTAAACTACCTGTCCCTAAAACTTGCAAAAAGTAAAGAAGAAAAAATAAACTTCTTTAAAAGAATACAACCATCAAGCCCATACTACCAAGAAGCCTTCAGCATCGTTGCAAATTTAGATAAAGATTTAGAAAATCAGTATCTTTCCTATTTACTTGAAAATAACTATTTAGAAAGATACAAAAGCTTTTTAACAGCCAAGGCAAAAAAAGCATTCTACACTCAGAACTACAACGAATTTTTGTTTTACACCAAGCTTTTAGAAAGCTACACAAACTTACCAGAAGAGATTGTATGGCTAAAGTTTCTATACTTTTACAAAAACAAAGAACAAGAAAAAGCAAAATACTACCTAAACCTCTATAAAAAATACGAAAAAGACAGATACAAAACTTTATACTGGCAAGCTTTGTTAGAAAACTCACAGATAACAGTGCTACATGAACCATTAAAACCAGAAGAAATAACACCTTACTTAGCCTTAATTTACTATAAAAATAAGATGTTGCCTATAATAAAAAAATATAGAAAATGCTCTTTAGAACCAGACTCTACGGCTCTTTTAATAAAAGACCTTAGAGAAAGCGATTACAAACTTGCATACTTAGAAGCAAACTACTACATCAAAACAAAACCCTGTGAGAGATTATACGATATTATGCCAGAGGTTGCCGTAAAATGTTTTGGACAAAACTCTCAATGTAGTTATGTTAAGCCTTTTACAAAACTGTCGGACAAAGATATGGAAGATGTTGTATATGCAGTTATAAAACAGGAAAGTTTTTTTGACCCATACGCAGTATCTTGGTCTAACGCAGTAGGCCTTACCCAGTTTATACCTAAGACTGCAAAATGGACTGCTCAAAATCTGAAAGTAGATAACTTCGATATGACAGACCTTTTTAACCCAAAGCTAAGTATAGATTTTTCTGTTTGGTATCTGTCAAGACTGATAAAAATGTTTGATGGAGAGCTTATTTATGTTTTTGCATCTTACAACTCAGGAGAAAACGCCGTAAAAAAATTCTTAGAGAAAAACAATCCAAAAGATTTGGCAGAGTTTATAGAATTTTACCCTTACGATGAGACAAGAGATTATACAAAAAAAGTTTTAAGGAACTACATTATATACAAAGCCTTAGGAGATTGAACCATGTTTACAGGACTGATAGAAGAAGTAGGAAAAATAAAAAGCATACAGAAACAAAACGACGGAATGAAACTTGTTATAAACTGTAGAAAAGTTATAGAAAACACAGTTTTGGGAGATAGTATAGCCGTAAACGGTGTATGTTTAACAGTTGTTGATATTGATAAAGAATCTCTGTCTTTTGATGTATCAAACGAGACTATAAAAAGAAGTAATTTTTCTTTCCTTAAAGTTGGAGACTACGTAAATCTCGAAAGAGCTTTAACTCCGCAATCAAGACTTGGTGGTCACATAGTCCAAGGACACGTAGATACAACTGGTAAAATTTTATCCATAGTGCCTCTTGGAAGCCATACAAACTTTAAAGTGTCATTTCCTTCAGAGTATGAAAACCTTGTTATAGAAAAAGGTTCTATAGCCATAGATGGAATAAGCTTAACTATAAACTACCTAAATAAAAACGTTATAGACTTAAACATCATTCCCCATACCCTTGAAAACACAAACCTTAAATACAGAAAGGTTGGAGATACGGTAAATATAGAGTTTGATATACTTGGTAAATACGTTGCTAAAATTATGGGCAAATGGCAAAACTCCGACGAAAAGCTGAAAAATCTGTTAGAAAACTGGTAAAGGTAAAATTTTTTCATAGGTTAAATCCTCTCTCACCATGAACTGCTTCATCAAGTCCCATAGTTTCCTCTTCCTCTGCAACTCTGGACCCTTTTGTTATAAAGGATACTATGTAAAATAAAACTACCGTAACAAACACTGTGTAAATTATAGCTAAAACAATCCCTTCGAGCTGTATCAAAACTTGAAGAAAATTTCCATATAACACACCTTTTGCTGTTGGATTTACAGATGGATTAGCAAATAAACCCGTTGCAAAAGTACCCCATATACCGTTTAATCCGTGAATACCAAAAACGTCTAAAGAGTCATCGTATCCTAATTTATTTTTTAGCCAAAACACACCCAAAAATCCTATAACGCCAGCAATAAATCCAATAATAATACTACCAAGTAAACCCACATATCCTGCTGCAGGAGTGATAGCTACCAAACCAGCAACAGCACCAGATACTATACCAAGTATAGTAGGTTTTTTAAACACAAACCATTCTATAATCATCCAACCTAATGAACCAACGGCTGCAGCAGTATTAGTAATCAAAAAAGCCGAAACAGCAATTTCATCGGCTTTTAAACTGCTTCCTGCATTAAAACCAAACCAACTAAACCAGAGTAAAGCGGCTCCGAAAGTAGTAAGAACTATAGAAGATGGTAGTATAGCCTTCTTACCGTAATCCTTTCTTTTACCCAAAAGCAAAGCTAAAACAATACCAGAAACACCAGATAAGGTTTCAACAGCTAAACCACCTGCAAAATCCAAAAAGCCTTGTTTTTGTAAAAAACCATTTCCCCATTCCCAATGAACTACGGGAGAATAAACAAAGGTAATCCAAAATATAGAAAAAACCAACCAAAACCCAAACTTAACTCTTTCTATAACGGCACCACTAATAAGAGCAATAGCAACCGCTGCAAACGTCATCTGAAAAACAACAAAAAGTAACAATGGAATGTTAGCATCAGGTAATACACTCTTTAAATCTATGCCCATTAAAAATGCATTTTTTAGACTTCCAACTATTCCAAATATATCAGAACTAAAAGCCAAAGAGTATCCCCAGAAAATCCAAACTATTGAAGTTATACAAAATGCAACAAAACTCATAGCCATCGTATTAAGAATGTTTTTAGACCTCGACATTCCACCATAAAAAAGAGCTAACCCAGCTGGAGTCATAAACATAACTAATGCTGTTGAAATAAGCATCCAAGCCGTGTTTCCAGTATCTATTTTTGAACTTTCCGATGCAAAACTCAAAGTAGGTAAAAAAAGAAAGTATAAAAACCTTTTCACCTCTAAACCTCTCCTGAGAACTACCTGATTATAAACAAAATCAATGCCATTTTTGTAAGTATATGATATAATCAATTTTTAAATAAAACGTAGAAATTAAAATTTGAACAAATAATCAGCAGTTTGAGATTATGATTGCTGAAATTCTTTGCAAAACTATCAAACTAAAATAAAATCCTCTCCTAAGAAAACCTTTTTGACCTCTTCGTTTTCTACTATTTCCTGTGGAGTTCCTTCTGCTATAACTTTCCCATGAGCTATTATGTAAGCTCTATCTGTTATCTTCAAAGTTTCACGGACGTTATGGTCTGTTATGATAACTCCTATATCCTTTGCAACAAGAGACTTTATCAAACTGTTTATATCTTTTACTGATACCGGGTCAACTCCGGCAAAAGGTTCATCTAAAAGTAAAAAAGAAGGGTTAATGATTAAACTTCTTGCTATCTCAAGCCTTCTTCTTTCACCACCAGACAAAGTGGATGCTTTTTGGTCTTTTAAATGTAGTATGTTAAACTCTCTTAGAAGTTCTGTTGCTTTTCTTTCCATCTCTTGGTAAGTAATATCTTGAAACTCTAAAAACATCATAATGTTTTCCCAAACTGTTAAATCTCTAAATATAGATGATTCTTGAGGTAAAAAACTAATTCCTTTCTTTGCCCTTTCATAAACAGGTAATTTTGTTATATCTTCGCCGTTTAGTATAACTTTTCCGTTGTCTGGCTTTAGAAAACCAAGTAAACATTTAAAAGTTGTTGTTTTACCTGCTCCGTTTGGTCCAAGTAAACCTACAATCTCGCCTTCCTCTGCATACAGAGAAACTCCTGCAACAACCGTTCTACCTTTAAAACTTTTTTCTATGTTCTCAAGCCTAAGAATTCCTTTTTTCATTCCTATCCTACCAAACTTTTTATTAAAAACTCTGTAAACTTTTCAGTTGGGTCTTGGTAGAAAACTTTCTGCTGTAATTCTAAACTGTATAGACTTTTTAATAAATTTTGAAGTTCTGTTTCATTTCTGGACTTTAGTATGTTTGATATGTTGCTTTTTTGGATTGGAGCAGTTATTCCGACCTTTGAAAAAGCCTCTTCTATAGGTATACCTTCATCTAATAGAGATTTTACATACAAAGCTTTTTCTAACTGAGACAGTATAAGACTTTGTATCTCAAAAGGGTGAGCTCCATTTTCTATAAGGTTTATCGCTTGTTTTAAAGCTATTTTATCCTTTTTGAAAAAATTGTTTAAAAATACAAACACGTTTTCTTCAAATTTAGGTGTTACTACTGCATCTATATCTTCTTTTGTTATTTCCTTTTTATCTGCAGTGTAAAGTAATAGTTTTTCTATCTCGTTTTTTGCAAGGGTAAGGTCATTGTTTAACAATGATACCAGATACTGTAAGTTTTCTTCTGATATAACTTTCCCTTCCCTTTGAAGTTTGTTTTTTATAGAAGTGTAAAAACCTGTAGATGATAGTTTGTTAGACACTAAAACATCGGCTAATGATACCAAAGTTTTGTAAGGTTCGGAAGATGGTATTTTTTCAAAAGACGTTATAAGTATCAATCTCTTTGGAAGAGTTATCTTTTTTAAAGTCTCCAAAAATACCTTTAACTCTTCTTTTTTTAGGTTTTCGACAAAGTCTTCAAACTGTCTTACGACAATAACTCTTTCTGTGGAAAAAAGGGACTTGGTTCCAATTTCGTTTAAGAATGTTTTAAAATCTAACTCATCTCCCCAGAATACGGTCGTTGCTAACACAGACTTTACTTTTTCTATAAACAGATTTTTTGTAACGTCTTCGTTACCGTAAATAAATATTACAGGTTTTAACTTGTTTAAATCAAACTCTTTTAAAAGTTGCTGGACTTTTAACTCACTCATAACTCAGACATTATGGAAAATACTCTTACTTTTAAGATATTTCCAATTTCTTCAAAGGCATACCTTTTTTCAAAATCAGCCCTTAAACCAGTTCCGATATACTGAGTTTTTTCTCTAATGTTCTTATTTACAACCACGTTTCCTCTTACATCTTCAATTTTTATAGATACGTTTACCTCTACTGAGTAAACGTTAGCCCTCTGGGAGGGTGAATAACCTATCGGGAAAAAACTAACGCTGTTTATACTTGCATAAAGGTTATACTTCTGCTTTCCATCACACTCAAGTTTGTTCCCAGACTGTAAAACTCCATCGCTTATACTTTTATAAAATATATCTCTTAACGTAGGCTCTGGATTATCTATGTAAATATCTTTAAAACACACACTTTTTGGTTCCGTTGGTTTGTAAGAGTGATATTCTTTTAAACCGCAACCTGCAAAAAGTATGTAAGAAAAGAGCAAAATTACTTTCCACATAATTTTTTTACCTTTTCTTCCAACATCTTTTTTACAAAAGGTGTAACCATACCACTAACATCTCCACCGTGAATTGCTACATCTTTAACTATAGTAGAGCTAATATGGATAAGTTCTTGCTGTGGCATCATAAAAAACGTTTCAACTTTATCCAACTTGTAGTTTGTCATAGCTATCTGAAGTTCGTATTCAAAATCTGTAAATAACCTAACGCCCCTTATAATTATTTTAGTATCATACCTTTTCATAAAATCAACCAACAATCCAGAGAAACCTTCCACTACAACTCTATTAGAGTATTTTTCCACTGAATTTTTTACCATCTCTATCCTTTCTTCAAGAGTAAAAAATGGTTTCTTCTTTGGATTTTCTGCGATTGCTATCACAACCGTTTCAAATATATTCAATGCCCTTTCTACTATATCAAGATGTCCAAGATGTATAGGGTCAAAAGTTCCGGGATAAACACACAGTTTTGTTGTCATTCCTTTCTCCAAAAAGAGATTAAAGTATCACCGTATTTTCTACTTTCTACAAAGAAATCTGATAAAATGTTGCTTAAATCTGTGTTGAACCTATGCTCCACTATCAAAGTTCCCTTGGGTTTTAGCGTGCTAAAAGAAAGTTCTATAAGTTTATCGTAAAGCTTATAGTCGTAAGGTGGGTCGGCGAATATTATATCAAATGACTCCTGCTGAGCCGATTTTAAAAACTTTAAGGCGTCCAAAGGAAAAAATTTTACGTTTTGATGATTTTTTACCTTTCTTTTAATATCTTCCACTCTTTTTTTCTCTATTTCCACAAAAGCTACAGATTGAGCACCTTTTTCCAAAGCTTTTAAACCAACCTGTCCTGTCCCTGCAAACAAATCTAAAAAATCCTTTCCTTTTACACTGTAAAGTATGTTAAAAACAGCTTGTAAAACTAAGTTGGAAGTTGGTCTTAAATCTCTCATAAAGATATGATAGCATAAAAAATAAACTGTGTTATGATATATCCTAAGATGAAAAAGTTTGTTGTTGGTATAACCGGAGCCAGTGGCTTTGTATACGGAAAAAGACTCGTAGAAGAGCTTTCTAAAAACAATTTTGTCCATCTTATAGTCTCAGAAGCTGCATACGTTGTTATGGAAAAGGAAGAGGGAATAAGAAAATCCCAGTTTTTAGAAAGTCTTAATTCTAACGTTGAAGTGATATCAAACAAAAATATAGCTGCCAGTGTTTCAAGCGGTTCTTACCTAACTAAAACTGAAGGCGTTATTATAGCTCCCTGCTCGATGGACACTTTGTCGGCAGTAGCTAACGGAATAAGCACAAACCTTATACAGAGAGTCTGTGATGTTGCTTTAAAAGAAAGAAAAAAGTTAGTTTTATTAGTAAGAGAGATGCCTTTCTCTCTTGTCCATATAGAAAACATGAGAAAAGTAACACTTGCAGGTGGAATAGTTGCTTCTGCTTCCCCCGGCTTTTACCACAAACCAAAAACTGTCGATGATATGATTAATTTTGTTGTAGGTAAAGTTTTAGATATTTTCCAAGTAGAGCATAATCTCTACAAAAGATGGAGTGGTGGAGATGAAACTGTCTGAATGTATAGAACTTTTTTTATCTTACATATCAGATAAATCTCCAAATACTGTAAGAAATTACCGAGTAGATTTAAACCAGTTTATAAAGATAGTTGGTGATAAAGAAGTAGATAAGGTTACAAAATCTGATGTTGCAAAGTTTCGTATGGTTTTACAATCTCAGAAAAGAAAATCTTCCACTTTAGCAAGAAAGCTTGCCACGTTAAACTCACTTTACCAATACCTAATAGATTTAGAACTTGTAAACGTCTCACCAATAACCAAATCCCACAGACCAAAAGTTTCTCAAAGAATACCATCTTCCCTATCAAACGAAGAAGTGAAGATGATTTTAAAATATATAGATAACCTTCAAGATAAAGCGATTGTTGTTCTACTTCTTACTACAGGTTTAAGATCTTCAGAACTACTAAGTATAAAAAAACAAAACATTCTTATAGAAAGAGATGGTCAAACTTTTTCAATAGACAAAATCTTAGAAGACAGTTTAAAAGAAAACGATATAGCTTATATTAGAGTTGTAGGAAAAGGAGATAAAGAAAGAGAAGTGCCTATAACTGGAAAACCTTTAAGTATTTTGGTAGAGTATCTCAAAGAGGTAAATCCTTACATAGACAACCAAACGCCTATATTTCCTATATCCTACCATACACTCTGGAGAAAGATTAAAACGATTGGTAAAAGACTTGCCATAACAGTCCATCCCCACAAGCTAAGACATACTGCCGCTACGATGGCTTTAGCATCTGGAGCAGAGCTTAGAGTCATACAAGAACTTTTAGGCCATGCATCACCTACCACGACGGCAAGGTATGCAAAAGTAGGCCAAAAACAACTCTTAAAAGCAACAAAAGCTTTATCAGAAAATATAGACCTGTGAGGTGTGCTATGAACAACCTAATTTTTTTGATGCAAGAAAAAAATCCACTTGATATTTCCGATTTAAAACAGTGTGACCCTTATTCATCATTCGGTGTTTTTTGCAACGCAAACTCTTTTATAGAAGGAATAATAATAATCATTGGAGTTGTTATTTTGTTTGCTGCAAGTATGTGGTTTGTCAAGAAAAACCAAGAGAATATCAAAAGAGAAAGAGAAAACCAATTTAAGGGATAGGATTTTTATCATTGTTACAGTTTGCAATTAAATTTAGATTAGTTTATACTATTTAAGCTTATTTAAAATTTATATTACTGTAGGAGGTATGTTATGAAGGTAAAAGTATCTGTGGACAAAGACCTTTGCACAGCTTGCGCTCTTTGCTACGACGAAGTTCCAGAAGTTTACGAAGACTCTGGTGATGGAATAGCTCAAGTTAAAGCTGAAGTTGGTGGTGATGGTGCTATCATCGAAGGTGAACTTGCTCAAAAGGTTGTAGAAGTTACAGAAGAATGCCCATCTGGTGCATTGGTTACAGAAGTAATAGAAGAGTAATAATTTTCATATACAGGGGGCTTTAAAGCCCCCGTTAAAAACTAAATTTTATCTGCAGGAATAGTAACTCTTACAACACCTCTAAAATCACCGTCTTTATATCCAACTGCTTTATCGTTAGGATAAAGAGCTCTTATTTTCTCTAAAAGTTTTTTATCCATAAGGTTTGGGTCTCCATGACAGGTTAAACATACACCTTCTACTTTTAATGGTTTGTAGTATCTGTACATTACTTTACCGTTTTCATTAATTGCTTGAACGTAGTATTTAGGCATTTGACCTTTCTTTATGCTTTCTTCAAAGTATCTCAAAGCTTCCGCTTCATACTTATCAGGAGCGTTTGCAGGGTTTCTGTATTTAAACGTTGTTCTCTTTACAGAGTAGCCAGTCTCTTTTTCAATTTGAGAGGTCAACGCCATCGCTTTTTTAGAGCAAACTTCTACGGCTTCATCAGGACCACCTTTTTGCATAGCATCCATCAGAGCACCTTTTAAAGTTTTAAGCAGCTTCATAGATGTCTCTTCACCAACTTGGGCTATTTTCTGCTCTTTGTCCTTTGGAACTTCAGCTTTTTGAACTTCGGCACAACCAAAAACAACCGAAGACGCCATTAAAACTAAAATCTTCTTCACGATTCCACCCCCTACAAAGTATTATTCAACCTCTATATTACATCAGAAAAATGAAAAAATGTATGATAAATGTAATTTTAAGTTGTTAAACTTCTTTAAGAGTATCTTTTATAGATTTTGTTTCTAAATAAGAAAGTATTCTGTCTAATATATTTTCTGGTTTCTTTATAGGTTTTTTCTTTCTTATGATCCCGGCCGCTATAAAACCATATAGAGCCCTTTTTACTTCAAGCTCCGTTTCTTTGTAAAGCTGCTCCAATTTATCTTTGTCTTGAGGTAAAGAAAAAGGTCTTTCACTTTTCAGTATTTTATCAAAATGTAACTTTACGACTATATCTGATACTTTATTAACTCCATCTACCATAGAGTAAATCTCTTTTTCTCTTTCGTTCATATACTTAGTTATTAAATCTTGGTTTACGTTTGGAGTTTTTTCGTAAACCATACTCATATCGGTTATCTTTCTGTTTACTTCTTCTTCCGTAAGATTTCTCGAAAGATGTATGATTAGTTTTTTTGATTCTATATAGATAGGTAAATCTTCTGGATACTTTATAAAACCAGAGGTTATAGAAAATTTTCCTTCTTTCAAAAGGAATAACACTGGAAGATAGGTGGCAAGGTTTTTAAACAACTCTTCTTTTGATACTTTATCTCTTTTTAAGACTGTATCAAAGTCTAAATCAAGGTATAAAAGGAAATTTCTTTTTACTTTCCTTACGTAAACGGGATTGCCTTTATAGAAGTATATTCCATAAACACCATCTTTAGATTCTATAGCAAGGATACAGTTTTTTTCTTCGACACTTATAACCTGAAGTATATCTACTATATTAAAAGTTTTTAAGTTTCCGCTGCTAATCATAGAATTAATTATAGCATAAACTTTTTAAGAAAGTATTATAATATTTGAAAATAAAAATTAGGAAAGGGGATAAGTTGAATGAAAAAATTTATACTTATATCAATATTGCAAGTATTGTTTATTTTTTATCAAGTAAAAGCAGAGATAAAGGCATCGTATGAATTGGTAAACGGCTCAGAGTATGAAAAAGGTCTTTACACAGTAATAGATAACTTCAACATATTCTATTCTTACATAGATGAAAATAAACTGAAAGAGGAAACAAAAGATAAAGATATTCTGTTAGATTTAGCAAAGAATATAATAGATAAGATTCCTAAAAATCAAAATCTAAATCAAAATAAAAGCAACTTTGAGAAAAATCTTGAAACTATTAACAAAATTTTAGAAGGAGTTAACATAGTCCTGAAAAGTCTACCAAGCCAAGATGTTAGAGATAGCTATGTTATTTTTCCGTTGTATGAGAAAAATGCTATAAAAACAGATAATAAAGTTTTTCAACTTGTAGTTAGATGCCAGATAAAGAACGAATGTGAAAACTTTACTTCTATGTTAGATTTTTTTAATTCAAATCCTTTTAAAAAGATTCCTATAGAATTTACTGATGAAGAGCAACCGAATAAGTTAATTGTTAATATTCTTTATTGGAAAGGTGAACCAAAAAAGTGGTTGTTTTCACAAACTTATCCCTTTATAAATTCTATTGTTGATGTAGTTATAGATAACCAATATGTAGGTAAGTATATAATTTTTGGTAATGCAGTAAAAGGATTTCTTATTGGAAAAGTAAATATACTTAACCCATTATCTATGGTTTTTGTAAAAGATATGGGATTTTTACTGTCAAACACAAACAAGTTTTTGATTCAAAAAGATAAAAACGAATAAGATGTTATAATATGAAAGTAGATTAAATACGGAGGTATATAGCTATTATCCCTTCTTTTGTTATAACTGGATACTTAGGTAGTGGTAAAACCACTCTTTTATTAAACGCTGCAAAAGAACATTTTTCTAACAAAAGAGTAGCCGTAATCGTAAATGAGATTGGAGAAGTTGGAGTAGATGGTAAAGTCTTGCAAAATGCATACTCAGAAGTTATAGAGCTTCCAGAAGGTTGTATATGTTGTTCCCTGCATGCAGAATTTGAAAAAGCCCTTGATGAGATAAGACAAAAGTATAATCCAGAGGTTTTACTGGTAGAAACTTCTGGAGCTGCAGAGCCTTTTCCGATAATAATAAGTCTTCAAGCTCTCGGTTGCTCTGTAGATGGTGTTATATGCATCATCGATAGTGCTAATTTTGATAAATATAAAAACGATACTACCGCTAAATACCAGATAGGTAACTCTAACATCTTGGTTTTAAACAAGATAGATTTATTAAATCCAGAAGATTTAGAAAGAGTAGAGAAAGAAGTAAAAGAGACATGGCAAATTTACAATCCTGTTAATACTTTTACAGGAGAGCGTTTTTACAATAACTTTGTTCTATATAAAACAACTTACGGAAAACTTCCAAAGGATGTGTTTTCTGGTGCTTACACTATCAAAGATTTGAAAGGTATTGCAGAAAGTCATGAACATGAACACACGCAAAACCAGAAAGTTATAACATTTTTAGAACCTTTGGACTTTAAAGAGTTTGATGAAAAAATTAAAAATCTACCTAAAGAAGTTATAAGGGTAAAAGGTATTGTTAGATTTAAGAATGTGCCGGTGCCACTTCTGGTAAACTATGCTTTTGGAAACCTTGATTTATCTCAAGAAATACCAGATTACAACGGACCTTCATTTTTAGTTTTAATAAGTACAAGCCAACCTGTCTCGTAGATTTTAATCTACGGGGCTGTCTTCTTTATAACATTCAAAGTAAAAATCATTTCCAAAACGTTTAAAATCATCTACTTTTAGTTTTAGGCTATCTTTTATGTCTAAAACGCCTAAACTTCCAAAAGAGCTTATACCGTCTTCTCCTATTATTTTAGGTGCCATAAATAATGAGATTTTATCGAAGATATTTTCACGTACAAAAGAAGTTATAACTTCTTTTCCACCTTCAACAAGTAGATGAACTATCTGATTTTGGTATAGGATTTCTAAGATATCTTTAATCTTAAACTTTCCATCGAATAAGTCTAACTGATAAACTTGCACGTTTTCTTTTTTAGATAACTCTTTAAGTTTTTGACTGTCTGCAATTTTTGAAGTTATAACTATGGTTTTAGCTTGGTTGTTGTATATGTTGTAATCAAGGGGGACTTTTAGTTTGCTGTCTAAAAGAACTCTAACTGGTTGTTTTTCTGTTTGTATATACCTTACAGTTAAAGATGGGTTGTCTATCAAAGCTGTGTTTGAGCCTACTAAAACTGCCGTTGCTTGGTTACGTAAAATATGAGCAAATTTTCTTGATTCTTGAGAAGTTATCCATTTTGAGCTTCCAGTTTTTGTAGCTATCTTACCATCGAAAGTTTGAGCCACTTTAAGATGGACGAATGGTCTTTTTTTAGTAATGTAAACAAAAAAGTCTTCGTTTAATTTTTTGGCTTCATCTTCTAAAACTCCTACTACCACTTCAACGCCGTTTTGTTTTAAGATTTCAACTCCTTTACCTGCAACTAAAGGGTTAGGGTCTAATGTAGCTACAACGACTTTACTTATTCCTTCTTCGAGTATTGCGTTGGTGCAAGGAGGAGTCTTTCCATAATGACAACAAGGCTCTAACGTAACAAACATCGTAGAACCTTTTAAATCGTAACCTTTTGATTTTGCATCTTTTATAGCTTCCCTTTCTGCGTGAGGCATTCCGGCTTTGTAATGGTAGCCTTTTCCTATAATCTTTCCATCTTTAAGTATTATGGCTCCAACTGTCGGGTTTGGATGGGTATAACCTTTTCTCTCTTTCGCTAAATCTAAAGCTATCTGCATATACTTTTCTAAGT
>PNIU01000060.1 GCA_002878035.1 Sulfurihydrogenibium sp. | reverse complement strand
TTTTGTCTAAACTATTTCGTTGAAATCTGATTAAAAAATCTTTATAATATCTGAAAAATCCAAGTTAAGGGGTGTTTTATGAAGTTTGATGTTGTTTCAAAGAAGGTAGATTCTGTAAAAGCTGATGCTTTAGTTTTTCCTTTGTTCGAAGAAGATAAGAAGTTTGAAAACAACCTTAAAAAAGTTGATGATTTGTTAAGCGGAGAGTTAAGTCGTATAGTTAAATCTCAAAAGTTCAAAGCTTCTGAAGGTAAAATCTTAGCCGTTCCAACTTTTGGAAAATTGAAGGTTAACTATGTTTTTATCGTTGGTCTTGGTTCAAAGAAAAAGTTTGAGTTAGATATTCTAAGAAGAATTTCTGCTTACACAGTAAAAAAAGCAAAAGAGTTAAAAACTTCAGATTTAGTCATAGATATAGACACTGATTTTGAAGGTATTGATATAAAAGAAGCAGTTCAGGCTTTAACTGAAGGTGCTATTTTAGGAAGTTATAATTTTGATAAATATTTTAGTGAAAAAGACGACTTTAAAGTTGAATCTATCTCTTTTAACACTTCTAAAAATGTAAATAAAGAATCCTTAAAAGAGTATATTCATTTAGGAAAAGTATTGGCTGAAGCTCAAAACTTTACAAGGGACCTTGTAAACGAACCTGCAAACGTTATAAACACAATACAGTTTGCAAAGATAGCCGAAGATTTGGCAAGAGAATACGGTTTTGAGATAAAGGTTTACGATGAAGAAGAGATAGAGAAAATGGGAATGGGAGCTTACCTTGCTGTTGCAAAGGGTAGTGAAAATCCACCGAGATTTGTCCATCTAACTTACAGACCTGAAAAGTCTGAGGGGGAAATTGTAATTGTTGGAAAAGGTTTAATGTTTGATAGTGGTGGTTTAAACATAAAAACTGGTGATTTTATGAGATGGATGAAGACAGATAAGGCTGGTGCATGTGCAGTTCTTGGAGTATTTAAAGCAATAGGAGAGTTAAGACCTAATATTACCGTTCATGGTATTGTTGCTGCTGCAGAAAATATGCCAAGTGGTAAAGCTTACAGACCAGATGATATTTTAAGAGCTAAAAACGGCGTTACCATAGAAGTTGGAAACACAGACGCTGAAGGAAGATTAACTCTTGCAGATGCCCTTTCTTATGCCAGTGAATTAAAACCAGATGCAATAATAGATATGGCTACTTTAACTGGTGCGTGCGTTGTAGCTTTAGGAGAGTTTACTGCCGGAGTTATGGGTAATAATCAAAAACTGATAAACGAAGTGTTAAAAATCTCAGAGAAAACTGGAGAGTGGATGTGGCAACTTCCTTTCAACGATAAACTTAGAGAACAGATAAAAGCCCCTCATGCCGATGTTTACAACGTTGGAACAACAAGATACGGAGGAGCTATAACTGCCGGACTGTTTTTAGAAAAGTTTGTTGACCCTAAAATACCTTGGGTTCATATAGATATAGCTGGACCTTCTCATCATACTTCTGGATGGTATTACCATCCTAAGGGAGCAACTGGAATACCTGTTAGAACTATCACAACATTCTTACTAAAGAGAGCTAACTATCTAAAGTAGAATATGACAAGGAGGCTTAAAGCCTCCTTAATTTTTTATTCAGCTTGTGGAACGTCGTGAACTACAACGTTTTTACCAGCCCAGAGTGCTTGAATGTTGCAGGCAACTTGAACACCACTACCTGCAGCGCAAGCATACATAGTGCTTACTCCGGCTATAAGTCCAGCCGCATATAGACCTTCTCTTATTTTGTAATCTTCATCTACTTTTAACTGGACTTTTCCGGGTCTTGGAGACTTTTTATTTTCTATCACTTCAACACCTTCACACTCTATACCAAATTCGTGAAAACCTGTCGCAAACACAACTATATCTGCCATATACTCTTTCCCTTCTTCTGTAATAACTTTAAAGTTTTTATACTCTCCTTCAACTTTTACTACTCTTCCTTTAACTATCTCTACATTTCCGTAGCTTTGTGCTTGTTTTCTTAAATCTTCTAAAACTTCTTTCCCTAAGGTTCCCTGTTTTATACCAGGAACGTTATACAACTCAGCTTTTAAAAGGTCTGAAGAATCATTATCGATTACTAAGTATCTTCTGTTCTCTCCCCATTCAAAATGTCCCTTTGCAGAAGCAAGCGTCAAAGCACAAGATAGTCCTGCAGGACCACCACCAACTATAACTACATCATACTTTTCCATCTATTCACCTCCTGATTTAGAATTTTTCTTTTTAAAACTTAAATACAGATTGTAAGATGACACATAAACAATCACACTACCGGCTATAACTGGAAACAAAGAAACCAAAATTTTGCCAAAGGCAAGAGTAGGGTCTGAAAAATCCACTTTAAAAATGTAAGGTAGGTTATTAAATATAGCATAAAGACCTATGGCTATTCCGAGTATGTAAAGAATTCTAACTACCATTTTCTATATTCTCAAACTTAGGAAGTTTAATAACTCTTGTTATACTGTCTGCTTCAAAGTTAAATTTGTTTTCTCCAGTTGAGGTTCTTTTTCCTATTGGAATTACGTTGCTGTCTACTTTTATCTTTAGCAGTTTTCCGTGTTTTGTCTGAATGAGAATATCATCTCCTAAATCAACAGGAAGCATAGATACAACATAGTCATCTTTGTTTAGTTTTATAGCCATAAGTCCTTTCTGACCTCTTTTTTTGATTGGAAACTCTGATTTTTCTACAAGTTTCATATAACCTTTACTTGTTGCTACCAAAATGTAGTTATGGCCGTCTATTAAGAACATACCCACTACTTCATCGCTTTTATCTAAATCTATTCCTTCCACACCTTTTGCCTTATCACCAGTCACTCTAACTTCATTCCTTTCAAAAATTAGTAAATCGGCGTTTTTTGTGTATATTCCCAAGTAAGATGGGTTTTGGTCAGCCATAGCGGCAACAAGTTGGTCATCTTCGTTTAAAGGCATTACTGTATGGTTGTGAGATTTGTAAAAGATGTCTTCGTCAAACATTCTCTTTATAATTCCTTTTTTACTAAGTAAAAATACTCTGTTTTCCTCTCCTTCTCCTTGGTAAATAGTTCCTACAATTTGGGAATCTATTTTTAACTTTCCTTCTCCTTTTGGTAAGTCTATTACTAAACTCCAGTCGGCTTTTCCTTCTTTCGTGAAGAATGCAACAGGTTTTGAACTTTCAACCTCTTGAATAGAAATAATCTTTTCATCTTCAGCTATGTTTAAAGACACATCGTTGATGATTTTTTGTAGTAGTTCGTTTTTATCTTTATTTTCATCTACTTTGTAATTGTAAACTTTACCGTAAGATGTAACTGCAAACATAAAGTACTCTTTAAAGGTTAACTCTTTTTCTGATGAGATTGTTGTTTTTCTTTCATCGGCATACTTAGAAAGCATATCATCAATTTCTTGAATGAAAACTTTTATTTTTTCTTCTTCACTTGAAAGGATTTTCTTATACTCACTTATTTGTGTTTCTAAGTTTGCTTTTTCTTCTTTTAATTTGTCAGTTTCTAAAGCAGTAAATCTTGCAAGTCTCATATCGAGTATTGCGTTTGCCTGTGTTTCTGTAAGGTTATACCTTGTTGTTAAAAGTTCTCTTGCTTGGGCAGTGTCTTTAGAAGACCTAACAATATCTATAACTTTATCTGCATTTTCTAAAGCAACAATCAGACCTTCTACTATATGAAGTCTACTTTCGGCTTTTTGTAATTCAAACAACGTTCTTCTTGTTATAACTTCAAGTCTGTGTTTTATAAACTCCTGAAGAATCTCTTTTAACGTTAAGACTTTTGGTTGTTTGTCTACTAATACTGTAAGGTTTACAGGGAAGCTTTTTTCAAGAGGTGTGTTTTTGTAAAGTTTTTTTAGGACTTTCTCTGGGTCGGCATCTCTTTTTAACTCGACTACTATTCTAATTCCAGTTCTATCGGACTCATCTCTTAAATCTGATATTCCTTTCTCTTTACCTGTTCTTACAAGTTCAGCTATCTTTTTAATTAGTTCAACTTTGTTTACTTGGTAAGGTATTTCGTATATGATTATTCTTTGTCTATTACCTGGTAGTTTTTCTATTCTTGCTTTTCCTTTTATTGTTATTGAACCTTTTGCAGTTTTGTATATATCGATTATTTCTTGATGGGTGTTTGTTATTATTCCACCGGTAGGAAAATCAGGTCCTTTTATAAACTGACATAACTCCTCAATTTCAGCATCTGGAAATTGGGCTAAATACTTTAATGCTTCTGCAACTTCTGTAAAGTTGTGGGGTGGAATGCTTGTTGCCAAGCCTACTGCTATTCCAGATGCTCCATTACATATTAAGTTTGGAAATTTTGATGGTAATACTGTAGGCTCTTCTAAAGAGGCGTCAAAGTTAGGCATCATATCGACAGTGTTTTTGTCTATATCTTCCAGCATTTCAACGGCAAGCTTTGTAAGCCTTGCTTCGGTGTATCTCATTGCAGCTTGCGGGTCTCCGTCAATGGAACCGAAGTTACCTTGTCCGTCTATCAGAGGGTATCTCATAGTGAAGTCCTGAGCCATTCTAACTAAGGCATCATAAACGGAAGTATCACCGTGAGGGTGAAATTTACCAAGGGTTTCTCCAACGATTCTCGCAGATTTTTTGTAAGGTTTGTTAGGTAGTAATCCAAGGTCATACATAGCGTAAAGTATTCTTCTTTGAACCGGTTTAAGGCCATCTCTAACATCAGGAATAGCCCTACCGGCTATAACAGACATAGCATAATCTATGTAAGCATTCTTTACTTCTTCTTCTATAGGAACCTTTTTTATATCTTCCATACTTGCTCCTTTGTAAATCTTTATTTTCTTTATTATACCATTTCTGGGTTGAGT
>PNIU01000094.1 GCA_002878035.1 Sulfurihydrogenibium sp. | reverse complement strand
AATAAATCTTAAACGTTAAATCTGAAGTATATTATATCTCCATCTTTTACGATGTAATCTTTTCCTTCTATACGGACTGCTCCAAGTTCTTTTGCTTTTTGCATTGAACCTATTTTAATAAAATCTTCGTAATTTATAACTTCTGCTGCTATAAAACCTCTTTCTATGTCTGAGTGGATTTCTCCTGCTGCTTGTGGTGCTTTTGTACCTTTTTTTATGGTCCATGCTCTTGTTTCTTTTTCTCCTGCTGTAAAGTAGGTTATTAGGTCTAAAAGTGCGTAGCCTGTTTTTATCATTTTGTTTAAACCGGGTTCGGTTAAGCCAAGGGCGTTTAAGAATTCTTGTCTTTCTTCTTTTGGAAATTCTATAAGTTCTTGTTCTACTTTACCACATAGGACTACTACTGGAGTGTTTTCTTTTTCTGCTTTTTCTTTAAGTTGTTTTAGGTATGGGTTGTTTTCTCCGTTTGGTAGGTCTTCTTCTGGTATGTTTGCTACATACATCATAGGTTTTACGGTTATAGGGAATAGGGTTTTGTTTAACCATTCTATCTCTTCTTTTTCAAACTTGTCTAAATTGGTTCTTAAAGGTTGTAGGTCTTCTAAGATTGCTTTGGCTTTTTCAAGGACTTGGACTTCAAATTTTGCTTCTTTACTTCCAGTTTTTGCTGCTTTTGAAGATTTTTCTAACCTTTTTTCTATGGACTGTAAGTCTGCAAGTATAAGTTCTGTCTCTATTATTTCTGCATCTCTAACTGGGTTTACGGAACCTTCAACGTGGATTATATCGCTGTCATCAAAACATCTTACTACGTGGGCTATGGCTGATACTTGTCTTATGTTTGCTAAAAATTGGTTTCCAAGGCCTTCTCCTTTGCTTGCTCCTCTTACAAGTCCTGCTATATCTACAAACTCTATGGTTGCAGGGACTATGTTTTTGCTTTTTTCAAGCTCTGCTATTTTGTATAGTCTTTCGTCTGGAACGTTTACTATTCCAACGTTTGGGTCTATTGTACAGAATGGGTAGTTTGCAACGGAAGCTTTTGCTGTTTCTGTAAGTGCATTAAAAATGGTTGATTTTCCAACGTTTGGAAGTCCTACTATACCTACGTTCATTTTCATTTACTTTCTGCCACCTCTCGTTTAAATATTTTGTTTAATCGGTCTATTAAATTATCTTCGTTTAAAAAAAGTGCAACTTTCCTTTCGTCTGGCGTTTCGTAGATAAACTTATAACTTCCATCTTTTAGAAGTTTTATAAATATGTCAAGTTTTCTGTTTTCTTTGTAGCCTGATATCCATATCTCTCTTGTTTTTTCATGGTAGAAAGTAGAGTATCCGTTTTCAGAGGATACTTGGTTTAAAACATCTAAAACTTTTTCCATTCTTTGCCTCGTAAATTTGAATTTTAATATTCTATCAAAATTTCTTCGTATTTTTTAGCTTTAAATCTTTCTTTAAAGCTATCCATAGGTATAAAAAGTTCATAAAATCCAAAGCTACCTTTTATAAGGTTTGGTCTGTCTTTATCTCCTTCTAAGAAGTTATTTTTTATTTCGTGGATTGTGTAGCCTTTGTAGTGTAGTTTAAATTTTTCTGGAAGTATCGAGATGTTTGTTATTGCGTTGCCGAATTTATCAAACATTAATATTTTTCCTTTTATTAGGTTTTTCTCCACTGTTGGCTCTAAATCTGGTAATTTTTTGTAATCTTTTAACTGGTCTCCAAGTAAGGTTATGTCTAAACCTTTTGACAGGTAAGCGGCAGCCGGGGCAAATATATCTCTACCGTGAAATGTATTTACATCGGTTTTTAGAGTGTAATTTTTTATATGGACTATCTTTTCTACAGGTTGGTTTTTTAGTGTTAATGTCAAAAGTCCGTTGTCTGGGGCTACAAAGTAGTAATCTTTTGTTTTTACGGCTATTGGTTTTCTTTCGGTTCCTACTCCCGGGTCTACTACACAGACAAATATAGTTCCAGATGGAAAGTATCTGTAGGTTGCGTTTAAAATTACGGACGCTTCCATTACATCAAAAGATGTTATATCGTGGGATATATCTACAATCGTTGCGTGCTGGTTTATGGATAGTATAACTCCTTTCATACTACCGACAAAACCATCTTTTAGACCAAAGTCTGTTAGTAAAGCTACTAAACTCATCTTTTTATCAAGCTTTCTAAAAACTGTAAAACTTCTTCGATAGTTTTATCGGTAGTGTCTAAGATTATGTAATCTTCTGTAGGTCTTAGTGGAGATTCTTGTCTTTCGTAGTCCATTTTATCTCTTTCTATGATTTTTTGGAGTATGTGGTTGTAATCTACTACAAAACCTTTTTCTTTAAGCTGGTTTACTCTTCTTTGGGCTCTTACTTCTGGTTTTGCAGTCATAAACACTTTTAAATCTGCATCTGGAAAAATTTTCGTTCCTGCATCTCTACCTTCTATAACTGCATTTTTTGCAGATTTACCAATTTCTCTCTGTTTTTCTACCATAACCTCTCTGACTTTTTTATACCTTGCTATCAAAGATGCTACGTTTCCAACTTCTTCAGTTCTTATCTCTGATGAAACATCTACTCCATCTAAAAAGACTTTATCTTCTGAGAGTTTTATATCTGTTTTTTCTAAAATATTAACTACTTGCTCTTGGTTTTGTGGGTCTATGTTCATTTTTATAACTTTTAGTGCTAAGGCTCTATACATAGCTCCAGTATCTATATACGTAAAACCAAGTCTTTTTGCAAGTTCTTTTGCTATTGTGCTTTTACCACTACCTGCAGGTCCATCGATTGCTACTATCATTCAATCACCTCTAAAAGTTTTTCTGGTTCTTTTACTTTTAACTTTGCTGGCACGTTTGTATTATGACTGTTTTCAAAAAGTATAAATTCTATATTTTTTCCTTCTTCTTTGTTGTAGTTGTAAACCATAAGGTAATCTGCTATCGTATCGCCTATGTAAAAAGATGGATTTTTGTAATCAAACTTTTTAAAAAACATTTTCAATGGATAGGAAGAAGGTTTTCTAAGGTTAGGCTGTGGTATATCGTCTTCTGTAATGATAAAATCAAAGTATTTGTAAAGGTCAAAAAGTTTAAAGGTATAGTCTAAGTCTGCAAAAGGTCTTCCTGTTATAACTCCCATAACATCTGACTTTTCTCTTATTTTAGCTAAGATGTTATGAGGTATTATCAAGCGTTCTTTGTCTCTATGGATTCTGTATCTGTCTTCAAAGTATTCTACAAGTTCGTTGTAGTTTGGTAGGTTTATGCCGTAATCTTTTGCAAATCTGTAAAAGTTTTCTAACTTTGTGCTGTAAGGTTTAAATGCTTCTTTAAAGTTGTTTAAATCCATTCCGGATAGAGAGTAAAGTATTCCGGCTAAAGAAGCGTCCCAATCGTTGTTTATACCAAAAGACAGTTTTACATCTAAAAGTTCTTTTAGATTGTTATCTTTTTTAGAGAAAAAGTCTACAGTGTCTTTTATGGAGTAATGGTAAGATTTTGAAACATCTATCAAAACTCCGTCAACATCAAAAATGTTTATCATCTTGCCAAACTTCTCCTTTATTTTACTTTTTTGTTTAAAGCCTCTTCGTAAGTGTAAGGGCAGTCTTTAGGAAAGTTGTAAGTATCAGGGTCTATATCGTTTTCAGACAACCACTTTCTTAGTCTTGACACAGCCTCTTCCCAAGCATAGTTAAGTTCTTGTGGTAATTTAACTTTTAAACTTGGATATCTGTTTAGTAAAACGTTTATACTATCTCTTGAATCTTCTATACTTCTAACCCAGCTGTTTCCGGCTTTTTCATCACCGGCTAAATCTTTGAAGTTATCGAGTTTGTAAAGATGTTCTAAAATGACTGCAAGGTAGCTTACGCAAGCCTTTAAGTCGCTTCTTCCCATATCCTCAATCTCCTCAAGCAGGTTCTCCCAATCTACAAGTTCATATTCCTTCTCTTTTAGAAGTTGTAAGTTTATATCAACCCACAAAGGATAGTCTCTATCGTAAAGTTGCTTTAACTCTTCCTTTGTTATGTTTAACGTCTTCATAACTGTCCTCCAAAAACCGGTTATCAATATGATATAATAAGTTTTTTGTAATATCTAATCAAGGAGTATAGACAATGAAAATAAAAGATTTTCTAAGAGAAAATCACCTTAATCTGAATGATAACGCAAAGCTTCTTATAGAAAAGTTAGGTTTTGACTCTTCTATACTCTCAAAACTTGAAGATACTTACGGAAAATCTGACAAAATGTCTAAATCTAAGCACAACACTGTAGACCCAGACGAAATGATTAAAAAGTATGGAGCAGATACTGTAAGGCTTTACACACTTTTTGCTGCACCACCAGAAAATAACTTTGACTGGACCGAAAGCGGAATAGAAGGAGCCCATAGGTTTGTAAAAAGGTTTTTCTACTACATCACAGAAAACTTAGACCTTGTCAAAGACGTAACCTATACAGAAGAAGACTTTAAAAATCTATCAGAAGAAGACTTAAAAATTAGAAAAAAACTCCACCAAACCATAAAGAAAGTAAGAACCGACATAGAAAGAAACTTTCAGTTTAATACAGCTATAGCATCTATGATGGAACTTCTAAACGAGCTTTACGATTACAAAAACAAAAATCCAAAAGTTTTAAGAGAAGTTTTTGAAAAATTCATACTTTTAATATCACCATTTACACCTTTTATGGCAGATTTCCTTTGGAATAAACTTGGCAAAGAAGGTTTTACTATAAACTATCCTTATCCATCTTACGATGAGAACCTACTAATCGAAAACGAAGTAGAACTTCCAGTCCAAGTAAACGGAAAACTAAGAGCTACCATAAAAGTACCCGTTGATGCTACGGAAGATGAAGTAGTTAAAATAGCCCTTTCTAACCCTGACGTTCAAAAATGGACGGAAGGTAAACAGATAGT
>PNIU01000020.1 GCA_002878035.1 Sulfurihydrogenibium sp. | reverse complement strand
ATAATCTGAACCAACTTTTCTTTTCCGGTTTCTATGTTAGACAGTAGTCTTAACTCTTCCAAAGTTTCAAATGGCATTAGCTGGGCTTCATCTATAACAATTATGGCTCTTTTTCCTTCCCAAAGTTTCTCTTCTAAAAACTGAGAAAGTTTTTTTAAAATTTCGTTTTTTGATATATCTTTGTTGTAAGGTATTTTAAATTCATCAAGTAGTGTCTTTAAAAACTCTTCTGGAGAAAGCATTGGGTTATATATTGTGGCTGCAATAAAATTTTCAGGAAGTTCTGACAAAAATTTTTTTAGGACTGTTGTTTTTCCGGTTCCCGGCTCTCCTATAATTACACAAAAACCTTCTTTAGAATAAATAGTATACTCTAATAAATTTTTAGCCTTTCTATGGGTAAGTGATTCAAAGAAATAATCTGGGTCTGGTGTTATTTTGAAAGGGTCTTCCTTTAAACCAAAAAACTCTAAGTAATTCATTTACCCTCTTTTTCTTTAGGGAATATAACAGACCTTACTCTGTTTGATTTGGATATAGCTATGGCTCTTTCTTCATCTAAGTAGTATTGGATTTCATCACCTTCCACTACGTTATCATCTTGATGGACTTCTGCGTTTCCTTTTAAGATTATCAGGTTTTTATCTTTGTAATACTCTCCCTCTTTCGATTTTCCCCATTTGTTTTCTTTTTGAAAGTATACATTTCCTATAGCGTATATCTTTGATACATCTCCTTTATCATCTAAGTATATTTTAATTACATCTGCCTTTAAATTAAAGTTTCCTTTTTTTACATCTACGTTCCCTGAATAGATAGCCAGTCTTTCTTTGTTGTTATACTCAAGCTTATCTGCATTTATTACGATAGGCTCTTTGTTGGTTTTCTGATTCTGCTGGGCGTAAGCTATACCTAAAATCAGCATAAAACTCAAAATTATTTTAATCATTTCTTCCTCTTATCTGAGTATTTACATTATCAAGCTTTAAAACTTCCTTATCAAAATCCAAGAAAAGATTTTTTCCTGTCGTAATCATATTTTTACTACTTACCGTAGTTGGTAAGTCGTTGTAAGCCAATTTTTTTTGTGTGTCTATAGTAATATATTCGGTTTTCATCTGGACATCTTTACTTTGGAAGCTTACATTCTCGTAAAATTTAGCAGTCTTGTTTTCGTTATTGTATAAACCTTTTTCAGACGTTAAAGTAAAACTACCCTTTTCCCCAAAATACTGTAAAACTGGATTTTCTATAAAGTATTCATCTTTTTTATCTACCATCTTTGAACCCTTGAGTATATAAGTTTGGTTTGATTTTGAAACTATATAAAAGTTTTCTAAAGTGTTGTCGGTGTAGCGTAGATTTTCTAAAAATTTCTGTTTATCAAGATAATCTGAAATTTCTTTGAAAATGAAGGAACTTAGTAGTATAACCAGAAAGTAAAAAGCAAACTTTTTACTCTTTTCTAACATTCTCTTCTTCTTTTTTCTTGTTTCTCAAATCCCACTTTGAACTAAACATCTCTTCTATAATTTTCACATAAAAGTCGTTGTTTTCTTTGGCTGCTTTATCTTTTATATACATCGTTGGTCTGTGGAGAAGTTTGTTTATCAAAGACCTCATAGCAAGGTCTATGTTTTCTCTTTCTTTTTCATTTAAGTAAGGCATCTGCTTAAATAGTATCTCAAGCTGTTTTTCTCTAAGTTTGTCTGCGTAGTCTCTTATCTGAGTTATAAGAGGATTTACTTTTTGAGTGTTTAACCATTTTATAAACTTTTCGACTTCATCTTCGATTATTAGCTCTGCTCTTTGGGCTTCTATTTTTCTCTCTTCTAAGTTAGAATTGACGATAGATTTTAAATCGTCAATGTTGTATAGATAAACACCTTCAAGCTCATTTACAGAGTCTTCAACGTTCCTTGGAACAGATATATCTATTATAAATAAAGGCTCTCTTCTGTTTTTGATTGCTTTTTTTATATCTTCTTTTTTGAGTATGGGCTGTGTAGCTCCTGTTGAGACTATAACTATATCTACTTCTGGTAAAAACTCCAGAATTTTGTCAAACCTGATTGCACTTCCACCAAACTTGTCTGCAAGTTCAACTGCTCTTTCAAAGGTTCTGTTTGATACGAAGATATGTTTTACTCCAAGGGAAGAAAGATGTCTGGCTGCCAGTTCAGCCATCTCACCTGCACCTATTAAAAGCACAGATTTGTCTTTTAACTCTCCAAAAATTTTCTTTGCAAGTAGTGCGGCGGCATAACTTACCGAAACGGCTCTTCTTGATATTCCTGTAGAAGTTCGTATTTTTTTAGACACGTTTAAAGCTTTATCAAACAACCTTGTAAGTATATGTCTTACAGCTTTGTATTCTTTAGCTCTCGTAAACGACTCTTTAAACTGACATACAATCTGAGGCTCACCAATAACCATAGAATCCAGACTTGATGAGACTCTGAATATATGCTTTATAGCTTCTCTACCTGTATAGAAAAATACATATTTATCTAATACATTAACAGGCATACCTGAAAATTGTGATAAAATTTTAAGAATTTCATACCTTAGATTTTCGCTACCATCAAAAACACCGTAAAACTCAACTCTATTACAAGTAGATATAACGCATATCTCATAGACGTTATCAAGAGAGTTTAGTTTCTCAAGAATGGCAGGATAATTTCCTTCCGTTATAGCTAACTTTTCCCTTATCTCTACTGGTGCCGTTTTGTAGTTAAATCCTGTTGAAAATATTTCCATAATCATAATTTTACCACAATAGTTAGTTATATAATATATAGATTTTTAAAAAAGTTAAAGTTAAAAATTAACTTTTTATCAAAAACCAAAATCCCTGATATGATATAATCTCAAAAAATCCTAAAAAGGAGTGGTATGAATAAAAAAATTTACAACAATCAAAGAGTTGCAGTTTTTGTGGATATTCAAAACTTATACTATTCAGCAAGGGATACCTTTAACAGAAAGGTAAACTTTGAAAGTGTACTACACAAAATAGTTGGAGATAGAGTGTTAGTAAGGGCTTTTGCTTACATAGTAAAACTTCACGGCGTAGACCAGAAAGGTTTTATAAACACCTTAAAACATATAGGTTACCAAGTTAGAGAGAAAGAACCAAAAATATTCAAAAGGCTTGACGAAGAAGGAAACCTTTGGACAACCATAAAAGCCGATTGGGATATGGGAATAGCCATAGATGCAATATCTTTAGCAGACAAAATAGACGTTGCAATCCTTACAACAGGAGATGGAGATTTTAAAGAACTTGTAAAATATCTTCAAGCCAAAGGAGTAAAAGTTGAAATTGCAGCCTTTAAACAAACCACAGCAAAAGAACTTATAGAAACGGCAGACGAGTTTATAGATTTAAACATCTTCGGAGAAGATATATTCCTTTGAGAAACTTGAAGAGTTGGTTAAAAAAGCATAATTTATTAATATATATAAACAAAAAAGGAGGAATAGATTTGGATAACAACCAAGAAAAAGTAGAAAATTTGGAAAATTTGGAAACAAACGAAAACAAAGAAACAAACGAAAACAAACCACAGGACAGTCAGGAAAACATTACTGAAAATCAAGAAGAAACAATAGATAAAGACCAACTTATAGAACAACTAAAGAAAGAAAACGAAGAGTTAAAAGCAAAACTACAAAAAACAGAAGAAGCAGCTAAAAAACTCAGCATTCTATACCAAACGGTCCAGAAAGACTTTGAAGATTACAAAGCAAGAATGATAAAAGAAAGAGAACAAATAAAAGAAGAAGCTATAGAAAAATTTGCAAAAGCCTTTTTAGAAGTAGTAGACAACTTCGAAAAAGCCATAGAAAGCTTTAAATACACAAACGATATAAACTCCATACTCCAAGGCATACAGATGACACACTACCAAGTAGTAAATCTACTGAAAAACTTCGGCATAGAAAAAATAGAAGCAGAAGGAGACTTTAACCCACAAATCCATGAAGCTATAGAGACTGTAAAATCTAAAGAATACAAACCAAACCAGATTGTAAAAATTTTACAGCATGGTTATACTTACAAAGGAAAAGTTATAAGACCAGCAAAAGTGGTAGTTTCCGTTGAGGAAGAAGAAATAACGTAATGAACTTTTACAAACTTCTGGGAGTGCCTTTTAACGCCACAGAAGACGAGATAAAAAAAGCTTACAGAAAAAAAGTAAAACTTTTCCACCCAGATATAAACCCAAACGGAAAAGAGATTTTTAAAATACTAAACATTGCCTACGAGACCCTAACCGACCCACAGAAAAGGTTAGAGTATGACAAACTGATAAACAAAAGCTCACCTATCAGGTTTGTTGAAGAAAAGATATTTGATTTTTTAGGTTTTACAGACAAACCCCAAAAAGGTTCAGACATAAAAACCACAGTTGAGATTACTTTAGAAGAAGGAATACTACAGAAAGAGAAAACGATAGTTTATAAAAGAAAAGTAAAATGTCCAGAGTGTGAAGGAAACGGCATCACAAAAGAAAGCATAATAGAAAAGTGTGATAAATGTAACGGCTTAGGTAGAGTAAATACAAAGATTGGAAATATCCTATGTTTAAAATGTCTTGGAAAAGGTTTTATCGTAAAAAATCCTTGTAAAACATGCCAAGGTTTAGGTTACGTAAAAAAAGACCAGTATTTAACCTTTAAAGTCCCTCTCGGAGTTCAAACAGGAGATAAACTAATAGTAAAAAATATGGGCAACGAAGGTAGTAACGGCGGAGAGTCCGGCGACCTTATTATAAGGTTTAAACTTAACACTGGCATTTATGAAAAGTTTGGCACAGATTTAATTTTAAAAATACAGTTAGAAAAAGACTTATCCAACTACCAGTATATAAGAGTCAAAAACCCTTTAAAAGAAACCATAGAAGTTAAGATACCAGCAGGAATTAGCAAAGGAACCCTTCTAAAAATAAAAGGAGAAGGTTACATAACAAAATCAGGAACAAGAACAGATTTATACATAAAGTTTGTGTAG
>PNIU01000029.1 GCA_002878035.1 Sulfurihydrogenibium sp. | reverse complement strand
CCTAAAAAGAAGTCAGACATAGACTACGTGATAGTTATAAATAACCTTTTAAGTCAGATAGAAAAAAATATTTACTCGGATAAAGACAAAGATGGTATACCATGCTACAAAGAGGTAGAGCTTGGACTAAATCCAAATATACCAGATAAAAGAGAAGAAAAAGTTATAGCAAAAGAAGAAAATAAACAACAAGAAATTCCTAACAAAGTAGCAGAGACAAAAGAAAATAAACCTTCTCAACAAAACCAAGAAGAAAACCCTTTAAACCAACCTGTTAGAGTTCATTTCTACTTTAACAGAGCAGATATTAAGAAAGAGTATCTACCTTACCTTAACATCGTTGCAAAGTATATGAAGACCCATCAAAACGTGAAAATTAAAATTGTTGGATACACGGATAACATAGGTTCAAAGTCTTACAACCAAAAACTTGCTTTAAAGAGAGCACAAGCAGTTAAAAATTACTTAGTTAAACTTGGTGTAAACCCAAGTAGAATAGTCATAGAAGGCGTAGGAAAGTCAGATTACATAGTTTCTAACAGTAAAGAGTTAGACAGGTTTACAAACAGAAGAGCGGAGTTTTACATTATAAAGTTATCGGAGTAATGTTTGGCAAGCGGGAGGACCCATGATATAATAAACCTTTTAGCCTTACCTCCCGCCGTTTACTATCTTCAACCTTCAGACTTCATAGGATTTACATCTGGATACATAATAGGAACGTTTTTCCTAACACCGGATAACGATATATACCTATCAAAGCCAAACAAAAGATGGAGTATATTAAAGGTTATATGGTATCCGTATACAAAGATTTTTAAACACAGAGGAGTGTCTCACATTCCAATATACGGAACTTTGTTTAAAATAGTTTATTTAGCCACAGTATTTTTTATTATTCTAACTCTTATCAAGTTTGGCTTAAATTACTTCTATCCAGAAAAAAATTTTTTTGGTAGTTTTGAAATTAACAACCTAAAAAGTATAATAATAAATCCATTTACTGTATCTTTCTTTATAGGGATAATTTTAGCAGAGATTGTTCATATATTTACTGATATAATTTACTCTACCTTTAAAAAGGTTTTACCCAAAAGGAAGAAAAGGCGAAGATGAGTTTTAGAGGAATAAAGCTTTTTAAAATATTTGGAATAGAAGTTAATTTAGACTACAGTTGGTTTATAGCCTTCTTTCTGATAACACTTTCTCTGGCTGAAGGTTTTTACCCATCTATGTATCCAAACTTACCAAAGGTTTATTACTACTTAGTATCTATTTTATCGGCTGTTATGCTTTTTGTTTCGGTTTTACTGCACGAACTTTCCCACTCCTTGGTAGCTATAAGGTATGGTATACCGGTAAAAGACATATACCTTTTTATATTTGGAGGAGTGGCTTTATTCCAAGATGAAGCTAAAACACCGTCTCAAGAGTTTAAAATAGCAATAGCCGGACCTTTAATGAGCTTTTTCTTAGCTTCAGTTTTCTTTACATTAACTTACTACTATCCAAAAAATGATTTGTTCAACGGATTTTTAAACTACATAACCATAGTAAACTTCTTTTTAGGAGCGTTTAATCTTATTCCTGCATTTCCTTTAGATGGCGGAAGAGTTTTTAGGTCAATTCTTTGGGGAAAATACGGAATACTGAAAGCTACGGAAATAGCGTCAACCGTAGGAAAATACTTTGGAATAACTCTTATGATACTTGGAATTATAATGATTTTTAAAGGTAGTTTTATAAACGGTTTTTGGCTTTTATTTTTAGGATTCTTCATCAAAAGAGCTTCTAAAGAAGCCCTTGTATCTACAACCTTAAACTACATACTTTCAAGATTCAGAGTAGACAACATTATGAGAGTTATGAACCCATTAAGAAGTGATATGAGTGTAGCAGACTTTATGAGTTTTGTAAGACCTACATTATCAACCTACTTATATCCAGTTTTAATGGAAGATGGCAGAATACTGTTTTTAGATTTAAGAGATTTATTCAAAATACCTTACTACCAGCAAGAAGAACTTTTACTAAAAGATATAGTAAAACCTATAGAGTTTTCAGTGTTTCCAGAAGAAAAACTCTCAAAAGCCTACGCTTATATGAAAAAAGAAAGACTTGACGAAGTGCCAGTAAGGTATAAAGATACATTTTTAGGTATTCTAAAAGCTTCTGATATAGAGGATATTATAAGAAACAACTATAGGAAGTAGGACTATGAAGATTCTAATTGTAGAAGATGATAAAGAACTTTCAAATCTTATAGCTAAAAGATTAAAAGATGAAGGTTTTACGGTCCAGCAAGCTTTTGATGCTGAAGAAGGTATAAGCTACGCTACATACGATAATTACGACGTTATAATCCTTGATATAATGCTACCTAAGATGTCCGGATACCAAGTTATAGAGTATTTAAAAAACAAAAAAATAAAGACACCTATTTTAGTTTTAAGTGCAAAAGGAGAGATAGAAGATAAAGTAAAAGGACTACAACTTGGAGCCGACGACTACCTTACAAAACCTTTTAGCTTTCCAGAGTTGATAGCAAGGATTCAAGCCTTAATAAGAAGAAGTAAAAACATAGAAGAGATATCAAAACTAAAGTATGCAGATTTGACTATGGATTTACTCAAAAAGGAAGTCTACAGAAACGGTAAGAAGATAGACCTTACGGCTAAAGAGTTTGAATTACTGAAATACTTACTTGAAAACGCAGAAAGAATTGTTACACGAAATATGATTTTGGAAAATGTTTTTGATATAGATTTTGATATAGAAAGCAACGTCGTAGACGTTCACATTCACAGACTACGGGACAAGGTAGATAAAGGCTTTGAAAAAAAGTTAATCCATACAGTCCGCGGCTTTGGTTATGTTCTCAAATCTAATTAAATTTTTCAACAGAATAACGATAAAAATCATAATACTTTACTCCTTTACCTTACTTGTATCTCTTGTAATATCTTTTTTTATGGTTTACTCTTTCTTTGAGATATACTTAGAGAACAAAACAAAAGACGAACTGATAAACAAAGCCAAAACTTACAAAATTCTATTTAGACAGGAAGGTATACACGGCTTAAGGAACCAGATAATAAAAGAAGCTGAAATAATAAACAACGTAGAACTTTTCTTTAAGATATATGATAAAAAAGGAGAAATAGTTTTAAACACAAACGCTGGAATACATACAAAAGACTTAGTAATAAATCTGGAAAATTACGAAAAACTAAAACCTGATAATTACACTTTAACAACCATAGATTACTTTGACGTAATAGTGTATAAACTATCAAATAGATACATTTTAGTAATCGGAAAATCAAAGTTTGAAAACAACAAACTTTTAAACAGACTTATGGAAATATTCTACCAAGCCGGAGTAATAGTTTTTTTCCTATCTTTGATAGGAGGTATACTTATAACAAACTCAATAACCAAAAAGATTAAAAACATATCCAACACTGCTAAAGATATATCTACAAGTATGAAGCTTGATAGTAGAGTTCCAATAACAGGAACTAAAGATGAGTTAGACGATTTAGCCTTACTGATAAATAACCTTTTAGACAGGATAGAACAACTTGTAAAAACATTAAAAGAAACCACTGAAAGTATAGCCCACGACCTTAAGACACCTATAGCACGAATAAGGAGCGCAACAGAAAACCTTCTTATGAAAAATAACCTATCAAAAGAA
The DNA here is from genome assembly GCA_002878035.1 of Sulfurihydrogenibium sp. Lineage (GTDB taxonomy): Bacteria > Aquificota > Aquificia > Aquificales > Hydrogenothermaceae > Sulfurihydrogenibium. The sequence goes on along the minus strand of PNIU01000029.1, from coordinate 1,396 downwards.
TGTAGTAACCTTTTAGTAAATATCATTGAAGAGACAGACTCTCTAACTCAAATGATAGAAGACCTTTTAACTTTATCAAAGTTAGAATCTGGAACATTTCAACTTCAAAAAGAAAAAGTAAACCTATCTAACATCGTAAAAAAACTTTACAACCTTTTTAAAGATTATGCAGCCATAAAATCTGTAGATTTAAGATTAAAAATCCAAGATGAAATCTATATATATGCAAACGAAAAATACATATCTCGTGCTATAGCCAACCTTATAGATAATGCAATAAAGTTTAACAAAGAAAACGGTTATGTAAACATTGAGTTATACCAAGAAGATCAAGGAGTAATTTTAAAGATAGAAGATTCCGGTATAGGTATACCAGAAGATAAATTAGAAAAAATTTTTGAAAAATTTTACCGTGTAGATGAAAGTAGAGGAGTCTACTCAGGTAGCGGTCTTGGACTTAGTTTAGTAAAAGCTATCCTTCTACAACATGACGCAAGTATCAATGTTATTAGTAAAGAAGGAGAAGGAACAACCGTTATTATTACATTTCCAAATATTACAAACTTGTAATCTTCTTTTAATCAATCTGTAATTTAAAATTAGTATATTAGATATTAGAAATTTAGAAAGGAGGTAAAAATAAAAGATGAAGAAGTTAGTAATTGGTTCAGTAGCTGCAGTTTTATCTGCATCTTTACTATTTAGCTGCCAAAAGAAAGAAGAGCAACCAGCTGAGCAACAACAACCTGCTCCAGCTGAACAACAAGCTGCTCCAGCTGCTCAACCAGCACAACCAGCAGCTCCAGCAGGACAAGAACAACAACAGCAACAACAACAACCAGCTGAACAACAGCCAGCTGAACAAAAACCAGCTGAACAGAAGTAATTTAATTTAAAAATCTTTTAAAAGGAGGTAGTAGTATGAAGAAGTTAGTAGTATCAGCACTCTCAGTAGCAGTTTTAGGTTTAGGATTTGCATCTATCGCTGAAGAAAAAGCAGCAGCAGCAGAAGGAGCAAAACAAGAAGCTCCAGCTAAAGAAGAAAAAGCTCATAAACACGCTCACAAAAAAGCTCATCACAAAAAAGCAATGAAGAAAGAAGTGAAGAAAGAAGAGAAAAAAGAAGAACAAAAACAAGAGCAGAAGTAATATCTAAAGGGGGTATACCAGCCCCCTTTCTATTATTTATTTATCTTAAAATCTCGTAACTTCTAAAAGTTTTATCTACAGTAGAATCATCAATTTTAAAATCTCAAAATTAATTTTTTAACCTATAAAAAAACAAACAACCCAGAAATTAATATAAGACCTTTTACAGTTATTTCAGAAAATTAGGATTTTTTTTTAAGATTAATCAGATGAGCGGAGGAGGAGGGATTCGAACCCCCGGAGGGCT
>PNIU01000002.1 GCA_002878035.1 Sulfurihydrogenibium sp. | reverse complement strand
AAGCATCACTTACACTACAGGCAGCACATTTACCCTTTTTAACTTCATTCTTAATCTTCTTAAAAACATAGTAAAAAGACCAAACAGCTAATAAGCCTAAAAAGATATACGTAATTACTTCCATGATAAACACTCCTTATGAAAACAGATTATCCAATATCATCATAAGTATAAAACCAAGCATTAAACCAACAGTTGCCTGAGTTTCATAACCCTTTTTGTGAATTTCTGGAATCATCTCTTTCGTTACTACAAACAACATAGCACCGGCAGCAAACGCCAAACCAATAGGAAGAATATAGTGAGATATAGAAAATAGCAGTATTGCAACTAAACCACCCACAGGTTCAACTATACCAGTCAAAAAAGTAATCAAAAATACATCTTTCTTTGGAAAGTTATTAACGTAAAGAGCCATAGCAACCGCTAAACCTTCAGGAATATTCTGTATACCTATTCCACTTGCAAGAGATATTCCTTTACCAACATCCCCTGTAAGAAAACCTAAAGCCGAAGACATACCCTCCGGAAAATTATGAACAGTAATAGCAAATATAAAAAGCCACATCTTTTTTAAAATTTTAGAGTTTCCGTTTTCATAAATTCTTAAAAAATAGTCTTCAGGTATCAATCTATCAACAATCAAGAAAATAAAAGTTCCCAAAATTAAGCCTAAAGAAATGAAAGCTACGGCAAAATATCTATTAAATGTAACATTAGCCATATCTATAGCTGGATTTAGTAAAGAAAAAAAGGAAGCTGCAAGCATTATACCACCACTAAAACCAAGGAAAACATCTTGCATTTTAGGAGAAATTCTTTTTCCCAGTAAAATCGGAAAAGCTCCTAAAATGGTAGCAACACCAGCTAAAAAGCTTCCAGATATGGCTAACAAATTTAAATTCATTGCAACAACTTCTTAATATTTTCTTCAACTTTCTTTATATCTCTTGCTGTTTTCATTATATCTATTATCTTCCCATTTTTGTCTACAAAAACTAAATATGGAACGTCTACTTTTTCTATAGAGTAAGCTTTTATAGAATCACTTCCAGCAAGCCATACAGGAATATCTAAAGGTATGAACTTTTTAGCTTCTTTAACTTCTTTTTCATCAGATACGCTTAACAAAGGAGCTATGAAAATAACCTTATCTTTATACTTTTTATATAGCTTGTTTATCTGTGGAAGAACTTTATAAGTATCCACATCTCCTATTGCCCAGTAAACTATTACTGCAGGCTTTCCTTTACCTAAATACTGAGAAGCTTTAACAACTTTTCCACTTTCGTCTTTTCCATAAAAATCGATAAAATTTTTACCGATTAAGTCCTGTGGAGTAGCAAAACTAACTCCTACGACAGCAATTAAGATGATGAAAACTTTTCTAAACATCTCTATCCTCCTAAATGATAATAATTATTAATAATAAGCTAAAACTTTTTAAAAATCTATATTTTTTCTCATAGTGAAAAAAATCATACAAATTTACCATAAAAAACCTTATCTTTTAGAAGAATCTGGAGGTGTAAAGATGGAAGATAAAACAGCTTTGAGTAAAGAGGAAGTTTTAGAAGAACTTAAAAAACTCGATGGCTGGAAACTTGAGTTTAAATGTATATCTAAAAGGTTTTATATAGAAGATTGGAGTAAAATAACGGCTTTTTTAAAACATTTGGTAAAGACTATAGAAGAAACTAACCATCATCCAGACATAATATTCCATACAGCCACTAAAACAATTACTGTATCTACAACTACTCACAGTGAAGGAGGCATTACCAAAGCCGATATAGAGCTGGCTAGAAGACTCAATGAGTTTGAGCAGAATATGATTTAAATCATATTAAACTTTGGTTTTTCTTCTATAATAGATATCGGTTAGTAAATATTTACTAACTAACAATAAAAAGTATGATATGACAATAAATTAGAGTGAAATTAAATTTAAAATAATTAAAAAGTATTGAAAAATTGAATAAACATATTTAAAATGATTAGTAAGTATTAACTAATTAAAGGAGGTTTAACCATGGACCTTTTACTTCTGTCTCGGTTGCAGTTCGCATTTACTAGCTTTTTCCACTTTATCTTTGTTCCTCTAACAATAGGGTTGTCTCTCTTCATAGCCATCATTAAAACTATCAACCTTAAAAAGCAGGACCCAAGGATAGACTCAATCGCAAGATTCCTAATGAAAGTTTTTGCAGTAAACTTTGCAGCAGGTGTTGCTAGTGGTTTAACTCAAGAGTTTGAGTTTGGAACTAACTGGTTTGACTACTCAAAGTTCGTTGGTGATATCTTCGGAGCTCCGTTAGCTATAGAAGGTTTAATGGCTTTCTTCCTTGAGTCTACATTTATGGGTCTTTTCTTGTTTGGTGAAAAGAGAATTTCAAGAGGAATGCATACCTTTGCAGCTTGGATGGTAGCTCTCGGAACTACTTTATCAGCTTTATGGATACTTATTGCTAACTCTTGGATGCAAACACCAGCAGGATTCAAGATAGTTGAAACTGAGCAAGGTATTAAGGCTGTACTAACAGATTTCTTCGAAGCAGCTTTAAACCATACTACAATCTTTAGATTTTTACATACAGTTGATGCTGGTTATATAACTGGTGGTTTGTTTGCTATGGGAGTATTCGCATACTTCATTCTCAAAAATAGACATGTAGAAGCATCAAAAATAGGATTTAAATATGCCTTAATCTTTACTGCTATCACAAGCACACTACAAATAATCATAGGAGATACACACGGATACCAAGTCGCACATTATCAACCTCTAAAAATGGCTATGTACGAAGGTGTTTGGGAAACTGAGAAAGGTGCTCCATTAGTTCTTCTTGGTGTAGTTGACCAAGAGAAACAACAAACACAAGCATACATTAAGATACCTTACCTTTTAAGTATACTTTCTTACCACGACCCACACGCTGAGTTTAAAGGTATAAAAGATTTGGTAAAAGAGTATCAAGAAAAAGCACAAGCTTACAAACAAAAGGCTGCAGAACTTGAAGCTCAGTTGGCTACAGCACCAGCTGACCAACAAGAAAAAATAAAAGAAGAGCTTGCTTTTGCAAAGGCTCAAGCTAAAGCTTTAGATATATCCTTTAAAGATTTACCTCCTGTTGGTTTAGTGTTCACCTCATTCCACCTTATGGTTTACCTTGGTTTCTTCTTTGCTTTCTTCTCTTTAGTAGGTCTTTACTTATTGAAGAAAAACAAAATCTTTGAAAACAAAGCTTACCTGTGGGCAAGCATACTATCTATACCGTTACCTTTCTTAGCTGGAAACCTTGGTTGGATATCTACAGAAGTTGGAAGACAACCTTGGATAGTTCAAGGAGTACTACAAACTAAAGATGCAGTTACTTTACATCCACCAGAAAATGTTGCTTTAACTTTAGCTGTTTTCTTCGTAATTTACACAGCTATATTTGTAGCTTTCTTAGTATCTATGGTAAAAGTTATAAAGAAAGGTTTAGACGAAAAAGAAACTGCTTCAGAATACGGATATGGATCTGCAACTCCAAGTGCTACACCTAACGTTGCGTTTTTCTCTAAAACAGACAAAGAGTAAGGAGGTGGGAAACATGCTACCATCAGAACTCTTTACTTTAGAAGGATTGTGGTTTTTACTTGCTGGAGTTTTCCTCGTAGGATACGCTTTGACAGATGGCTTTGATTTGGGCACTGGAATATTCCACCTATTTACAAAAGATGAAAAAGAAAGAATGGCAATGATGGACTCTATAGCTCCAGTATGGGACGGAAACGAAGTTTGGCTTATAGCTGGGGGTGGCATGCTTTTTGCAGCCTTCCCTGTTGTTTACGCTGCATCTTTTAGTGGTTTTTATCTTGCAATAATGATAGTTCTCTGGGCTTTGATAGGTAGAGCTGTGGCTTTTGAATACAGAAACAAAAAAGAAAGTGCTACATGGAGAAAGACTTGGGACGTTATATACTGGCTTGGAAACTTTGTTCCTGCATTACTTTTTGGAGTTGCCGTCGGAAATGCAGTCCTTGGAGTTCCTATAGACGTCCAAGGAAGATACCACGGCTCGTTCTTTACTTTGTTAAATATTCCTTCTTTAATGATTGGTGTTGTAGGACTGTTTATGTTTATGATGCACGGAGCTGCTTGGCTACTTCTAAAAACTGAAGGTTCAGTGTTTGAAAAAGCTAAAAAGTGGGCTTTTGTAAGCTGGTTAGGTTTTGTAATTATGCTTATAGTTACAGATTTCGTCTTACTGCTTGTAAAACCTGAACTTTACAACAACTACTTTAAATATCCACTACTTTTAATAGCACCACTACTTATGGTTATAGGTTTATTTTATTTCTTCAAAAAACTTATGATAGATAGAGAATACGAAAAAGTTATATGGGGTTCTTCTTTAACTGTAGCTGGAACAGTCCTTACAATAGCTTGCGCTTCGTTCCCAGTGTTTATAAGGTCTACAATAGACCCTAAGTATAACTTAGATATATTTAACTCAGCTTCTTCTCATTTGACTTTAACTGTTATGTTAGTTGTTACTGTAGTATTCTTGCCTATAGTATTATTTTATACAGCATATGTCTACAGAGTGTTTAAAGGTAAAGTTAAAGAAGGTGAAGGTTATCATTAATAAATACTTTTAGGAGGTAGGGAAATGTTGGAGACTTTACTTAAGAATCTTAAGGAAGCTATCGAAGCAGATAAACAGAAAGAATCGTTAGGACTAACACCTGCTGAGAAGGTAAAAGAGATGCTAAAGTCTGGAAACGCTATATTCGTAGATGTTAGACCACCAAACAAAGTGGTAGGCAAAACAGCTCCAGAAGCTGGCATACCAAACTCTTACTATCTTCCAGTAACTGAGTTTGCAGACAGATGCCAAGAAGTCTTCCCACAAGATAAAAACGCCGTAATAATTCTGGGTTGTGCCAAGATTAAATTTGCAAACAGAGTAATGGGTTACCTTGAAGCTTTTGGCTACAAAAACGTATACGTTTTAGATGAAGAGATTGAAAAGTTTATAGAAAACTTCCAGTAGACCTATGACTTAGCCAGTCCATAGGTTTCATACCACACCTCCCAGCACAACCTCCAGCCCCCTCCCCCCCC
>PNIU01000064.1 GCA_002878035.1 Sulfurihydrogenibium sp. | reverse complement strand
ATTAAGAATGAAGTTAAAAAGGGTAAATGTGCTGCCTGTAGTGTAAGTGATGCTTGTAAAACTTTCGAGCAAAAATGAGGAAAGTAGATAAAGGGGCTTTAAAGCCCCTTGTTAGTTTTATATTTTAGGTTTTGGTGTTTTTGGAGAAGATGGTGGAAGTACGGGTACTTTTAACGCATCTTCTGGAATTTTACCTGTAGTAGAATCTAAGAATGCAACGATTTTATCAATTTCTTCATCTGTTAAGGTTATTCCAAGCTGAGTTTCTCCCATTATTTTAACTGCTTCTCTTATGTCCCAAACTTTTCCATCGTGGAAGTATGGGTATGTTCTTGTAACGTTTCTAAGAGAAGGAACTTTGTAAACGTACTTGTCTGCTTCGTTTTTGGTTACGTTGTATCTACCAAGGTCTTTAGGGTCTTGATATGGATAAGGTTTTACAACACCAAACTTTTGGAACATTGTTCCACCTATAGCTACACCGTTATGGCAAGAAGCACATCCTTTTTCCATAAATAGTTTAAGTCCTTCTTTCTCTTTTTGATTTAGAGCATTTGTGTTTCCTTTTAAAAATTCATCAAATCTTGAAGGAGTAACTAACGTTCTTTCAAAGGCAGCTATAGCTTTTGCAACGTTATCGTAGTTTATAGGGTCTTTGTCTTTAGGAAATGCTTTTTTAAACTCTACTACATAACCTTCTATTGTTTTCAATCTTTCTATAACCAAGTTAGGGTCAGGCATAGCCATCTCTACAGGGTTTAGTATTGGACCTTTTGCCTGTTCTTCAAGGTCTTTAGCTCTTCCATCCCAGAATTGAGCTATATGGAATCCTGCGTTTAGAACGGTAGGAGCATTTTTACCACCTGTTTGAAACTTATGACCTAAAGATGTTTCTACACCATCTACTCCGTACGTTGCTAAGTTATGACATGTGTTACAACTTATAACTCCACTTAAAGATAGTCTTGGGTCGTAATAAAGCATCTTTCCAAGTTGGACTTTTTCTTTGGTTGTTGGGTTATCTGCAGGAGCAGGTATTTCCTTAGGTAATGGTTGAAAGTAATTTCTGGCTTGTTTTAAAAGTTCTTTGTCGTTAATTTTCTGTTCTGCTACAGTGTATCCAACTACAGAGCCTACGGCAACTAAAGCCGATAAAGCCAAAACTGACAACTTTTTCATGATACTCCTCCTTAATAGTAATTATTATTAATAATTATAAATGTGTAAAACTGCTTTGTCAAGAGATGGGAAAAGTCCACCACAATCAGTTAAAAAGACAGATAATAAATCTTTAGAAGATGTGGAGTATGAAAACCTAAAAAGTAAAAATTTTTTTTATTAATTTTCTAATTCTTCATCTTGGTCAAACTCAAACTCTATCTCTTTTTTAGGTGATACGGTTGTTATAGCATGTTTGTAAACTAAAACCTGTCTTGGTCCTTCTTTTAGTAGAATCGTAAAATTATCAAAGTATTTTATTTTTCCTTCAAGTTTTACACCGTTTACAAGGTATACATCACATCTAACTTTTTCTTTTCTGATTGTATTCAAAAACTTTTCCTGTAGTCTGTTTTTATCTTTTGCCATACTTTCCTCCTTGTGTTTAAATGTTCTTGAACAAATCTATAACTTCGTCTAAACTGTTTGATTTTATAACAGACTTTCTTAACTCTTTGAGTTTTTGGATATCGTTTATTTTTTCCACTTTATCTTTTATCCCTTCCGGAATTTTATCGTACTTTGTCTCTATGTATTCAAGTAAAGCTTCTCTTGCTTCTTCTAACTTTCCTTCCTCTAATCCTTTTTTAAAAAAAGGGTCACTTACTATCTCTTCCCAAGTAAAAGATATTGGCATAGCTGATTCCTCCTGTAGTTTTATAAACGTTTGTATTAATAATTTTCTCTTTTTTAACAAACTTTTCAACAGTTTCTCATATCTTTTCCTGTCATGGTCTGGAAGTTTTGACAACTCTGTAAATATCCTTATAAGATAGTTTCGTGGGTCTTTTACATCACATAGGCATGCAAGTATCTTGTCTGCCAAGTTTTCACTTTCCATAAGATACTGACAAGGAATATCTCTCACATCTACAAGTTTATACCAAAACTTCAATCCGTCGTCTTCTATGCTGTTTGCCATTCTTAGTTTTTCTTCTCCGATGTAAAGGACTACTTGGCTGATGGTTTTATCTTTAAACTTTGATTTTAGTAAGGCTTTGTATATAAGCATTCTAAAAGGCATAGATTGGTCGTTGAACGATTGAAACTCTACGTGGAGTATGTTTGTGTCTTCAAGTTCTACCACAAAGTCTGGTCTTATATCAACATCTGTTAGAGAGATTGTAATAAACTTGGTTGCTTGTTTGTTTGTTAAGGCTTTTAAAAATCCCTGTGGTATCTCTTTAAACAAATCCCTTATAGCTAAATCCAGCGTTGGTTGTTTTTCTTCCATCGGTTTTAAAATTTTAATGTAAAGCTACTTCAAAAAGTTTTTCTGCTGTATCTATGATGTACTCTTTTTTTAAAAGACCTTCTTTCCATCTTTCTGGTATCATTTCTTCTCCGTTGTAGCAACCTGCCAAAGCTCCTGCTATCAAGGCTATACTGTCTGTATCTCCACCGTAATAACCGTAAGAGTTTGCTGCTTTTATTATGACGTTTTCAGTGTCGTGAGGTGTTTTTAAGAAAATAAACAATGCTTGAGAAAAAGCTTCTAAAACAAAGCTTCCATTTCCAAGTTCATTTATGGCTTTTTCGTAATCGGCATCTTCTTTAAGAAGGTTTATTACCTTGTTAAGGTAATGTTTAGTTTCGTTTTTAAAGGTGAAATTTTTTAAGTGTTTTATAAAGTATTCATTTTCATCTGGAAGGTAGAATTTTTCTTGAGAAAGCTCTGAAATAGCTACACATATTGCAGATGCAACGTCTAAAACGTACTCGTTTCTTGTAGTTAGCATACATACGGCTTTTGCTGCTTCAACTGCTAAATAGGGGTTTTTGTAATGGTAAAGACCTATTGGTATGGAAGGTAAGGCATGGTCTACTGTGGAACCGTTGTTTTCTATGTCCTGCCCTTCTAAGATTGATTGTATGGCTAAAAGGAAGTGTGGGTCTACGTAGGTGTGAATCTCTGAACTTTCAAACCATTGGATATACTTTTCTATAATGTCTTTTATGTCTATCATCTTTCTATCTACTATAGATTTGGCTACTAACATCACTATATCAAACTCGCTTGTGTTTTCTCCCGGTCTTAAAAAGTAAGATGGAGATGATGGATGCGGCACGGTTAAGTCTTTTACAGGTTCTCCGTAAAACTCTATAACTTCGTCTATCGGTAGTTCTTCAACCATCATTCCAAGACTGTCTCCGATGGCTGCTCCAAGTAGTGTTCCTGTGAATTTGTTTTCCATCTTTACTTTCCTTCTGGTCTTAGAGTTGGAAACAGTATTACTTCTCTTATAGAGATACTGTCTGTAAGCATCATGACAAGACGGTCTATTCCGATACCTTCTCCAGCAGTTGGTGGAAGTCCATACTCAAGGGCCATCAAGAATGTTTCGTCAACATCCATAGCTTCTTCATCTCCCATGGCTTTTTCTTTTAACTGCTGGATAAAACGTTCTCGTTGGTCGAATGGGTCATTTAACTCTGTGTATGCGTTTGCTAACTCTTGTTTGTTTATTATAAGTTCAAACCTCTCTACTAAATCAGGGTCATTTCTGTGGGTTTTTGCAAGAGGGGATAGTATTTTAGGAAAATCTATTACAAAGGTAGGCTGAATTAAATCTTCTTCTACGAAGTGTTCGAATAGTTTATCTAATATTTTTAGATGGGTAAGTGTATCTGCTTTTGGTATTCCTACTTCTTTTGCAAAGTTTTTTGCTTTTTCGTAATCTAAGAAAAACTCTTTGTCTTTTCCTGTTTTTTGTTTTAATGCTTCAAAGAAAGGAAGTCTTCTAAAAGGTTTTTCAAAATCAAGTTCTACTCCGTCCCATCTGATTTTTAGAGTTCCTACGGTGTCTAAAAGTATTTTTCTGAAAAGTTCTTCTGTTAAATCCATCAGGTCGTTGTAGTCTAAGTATGCTGCGTAAAACTCAACCATAGTAAACTCTGGATTGTGGGTTGTATCTATCCCTTCGTTTCTAAAGTTTCTTCCTATCTCGAAAACTCTGTTAAAACCGCCAACTACAAGCATCTTAAGGTAAAGTTCTGGTGCTATCCTTAGATAAAGGTTCATATCTAATGCGTTGTGATAAGTTACAAAAGGTTTTGCCAAAGCTCCCGATGCAACAGTTTGTAGTATAGGTGTTTCTACTTCTATAAAACCTTTACTTTCTAAAAATTCTCTTAGGCTTTTTATTGCTTTTGACCTTATTTTGAATATTTCTCTGGATTTTTGGTTTGCTATAAGGTCTAAAAATCTGTATCTGTATCTTTCTTCTACATCTTTTAAACCGTGCCACTTTTCTGGAAGAGGCCTTAGAGATTTTGAAAGTATTTGCCAGTTATGGACTTCTACTGTTAGCTCTCCAGTCATAGTTCTAAATAGTTTTCCTTTTATTCCAACAATATCTCCTACGTCTATTAAGTCCATAGCTTTTTGATAGTTTTCTTGCCCAAGAATATCTGCGTTAAAGTAGACTTGTAATTTACCATCAGCATCTTGTATGTGGCCGAAAGCCGCTTTACCTTGGTCTCTTAAGGCTATCAATCTACCTGCAACCGCTACTTCTTTTCCTTCAGGGTCTTTGTCATACTTCTGTTTTATAGTAGAGACATCTTCTCCTATTTCTTGGAAGTAAACTTCTTCTGCAATTAAAGTTAATTTACCGTCTAACCTTTTTAATTTTCCTTTAAAAGATGCTACTGTGTTTGGTGATAGTTTTTCTTTTTGCGGAAAAATAACCTGTATCTCAAAATGTCCGTTTAAATCTTCAAACCTGATTATGTAATCTTCTTCCTTTTTGGAAACTCTTTTTATTTTTCCTTTTATGGTTATCTCTTTATCTTCTGGTTCAAACTCTAATCCTTCTCTTACAGATTTTAAATCTGTTGTTGTTTGGAATTTATGAGGATAAGGATTTATACCTTCTTGTTGCATCTTTTTTAATCTTTCTAACCTACTTTCTAAAATCTCTTCAGACATAAAAGCCTCCTAAGTTTAAATAAATA
>PNIU01000091.1 GCA_002878035.1 Sulfurihydrogenibium sp. | reverse complement strand
TATGAAAAAAATTTAACGATTAAGAATTACTTAATCGCATTACTGGTTCTGTTCCTTTTTGGGATAGCTGTCATCGTAACCATTATAGCTGTCCCTTACCTTATATTTTTGCTTTTGAAAATCATATTTATAGGTCTACAGTTTACAGTTTTGTTTGTAATCTTCTTTTGGATTATTTTGGTTATACTTCTTTGGATAGCAAAACTTTCGAAGTTAATGTGAGACTTTACACTTTTTATCTATGCTTTCAGGTTGAATAGTTATATGTGATATTCCTTTTTCGTAAAAGAACTTTTCTAACTCTTCAAGCAAACAATCAAAGCTTTTTAACTCTTTGACAACTATATGAGCCGAAAGGTAAATATCGTTTGAACTTACAGACCAAACGTGTATATCGTGTATCTCCAAAATATCTGGAAATTTTTTTTCGATTTCTTCTATCAGAGATTTTAAATCTATCTTTTCTGGAACTCCTTCCATAAGGATATGGTAGTTTTCTTTTAGAGCTTTTAAAACTTCTCTAAGTATGTAAAAAACAAAAATCAAAGACAAAGTAGGGTCAACCCAGTATACGGAAAATAAGTAAATGAAAACTCCTCCAACTACAACAGCTAAAGACAGAACAGCATCGCTTAGAAGGTGCAGGTATGCTGCCTTTATGTTTAAATCTTCGTGATGGTGATGCTCGTCGTGATGGTGGTGGATCTTTAAAATTAAAGCTGAAAACAGGTTTATTACAAAAGCCAACAAACCAAAAACTATAACATAAAAACCTTTAACTTCCTCTGGGTTTAAAAGTCTGACTACAGACTCGTAAAGTATGAATATTAGAGTAAAAAGAAGGACTAAGTTGTTGACAAAGGCAGCCATAACTTCGGCTTTTAAAAAGCCGTAGGTCATCTCTAACGTTGGCTTTTTTGAGATTACGTAGATAGCTATCAGAGCAACAACCAAACTTAATACATCTTGAAAGTTATGAACGGCATCTGTTATCAGAGAAATCGAGTTTGAATAAAGACCAAACACTATCTGTAAAATCACTATCAACAGGTTTAGACTTATGGCTATATAAAGCTTCTGTTTTTTACCTGATGTTTCCCTTTCTTTTAAAACGTTTTCTTTATACTCCATCTTTAACCTTTAGCTATAGTGTAAGCGTATACTTTACCGTTTACTTTTCCTTTTAACACTCTAAAAATTTCCAAAAGTGTAGCTCCCGTTGTAATTACATCGTCAAAAACTAACGTGTTTCCTTCCAGTTTGTCTACTGTGAGAGAAAAGGCATCTTTTAGATTTTTAAATCTTTCTTCTTTGTTTAACCTAACCTGTAAATCTGTCTCTCTTACTTTTTTTATGTAATCTTTCACAAGGAAAGACGGGACACAGTATCTTAAAATTTCCTTTAAATGGTTAAAACCTCTCTCTTTTTTGACTTTTTCGGATATTGGCACGTAGAGAACATTTTGAATTTTGTTTGATTTTATGTAGTCTTGTATATCATCTTTTATAAGTAAGCCTAAGTCCTTTGCGAGTGTTTTTATCTTTTGAAACTTTAGATGTTGTATAGCATGTTGGACTTTGTAGTAAGATGTAAAAACCTTTATATCTTCATACTTTCTTTCTGGAATACAGTCGTTACAAACAGGGTAAGTGTTGTCTCCTGATTTACCACAGCTATGACAATAAAACAGAATATCTTCTTTCATCTGACTTAAACAGTCCTGACAGATTAAGTTTTGATGGTCAAACACAAATGGATTTTTACAAACTACGCAGGCATTTGGAAAAAGGACGTTTAATGCAAGTCTGAAATCCAGAAATGGTTTAATGGTCCTTTACCTCTACCGATTTGTAATGAATTTATTATAGCACCGTTTATGTATGCTTTAGCTATGGAAACTGCTTTCTTTACATCGTAGCCTTTTGCTAAACAGCTTGCGATGGCAGAAGCGTAAGTGCATCCTGTTCCGTGGGTGTTTTGTGTTTTTACTTTCTGGTATTTAAAGTAAGTAAAACTCTCTCCATCATACAAAACATCGACCACGTAATCTTCGTCTTTGCCGTGGCCTCCCTTTAAAAGGACATACCTACTTCCCATACTGTAAAGTTCTTTACAGGCTTTTTCTAAATCTTGCTGAGTTTCTATAGTAATCTGGGTAAGTTCTTGAGCTTCTGGAATGTTAGGCGTAAGAATGTAACTATTTGGTATTATAAGTTTTTTAAAAACTTCTATGGCGTCTTTGTCAAGTAAGTTTTTATCGTTTTTTGATTTTATAACAGTATCTACAACGTTTAGGTTAAGGTTAAACTTTTTGATAGCTAAGGCAACAGATTCAACTATTTCCGCATTTTGCAACATTCCAAGCTTTAAAACGTCTATGCTAATATCTTCGGCTAAGGTTTTTATCTGGTCAAAGACTACGTTTGCCGGGATTGGATATGTATAAATAACTCCTTGGGTGTTTTGGATAGTAAGGGACGTTATTACTGCCATGCCATAAACGTTAAAGGCTGAAAACACTTTTAAGTCTGCCTGAATACCGGCACCACCTGAAGGGTCAGAGCCTGCAACTGTTAAAGCCGTTTTTACCATAATACACACCTTACATTAATGATTTTAACTGATTAACAAATTTATCTAAAATCTTTGATTTTGTGTAATTTTCTAAAAACTCTTTGTAAGCGTTATTTGTAATCTCATCGTAAAGTTTATCTTCTGTTAAGACCTTTTTAACTTTCTGGACTACTTCTTCAACGTTTCCGTTTTTTGCCACTATTCCAGTTTTAAAATCTTCTACAAGATACTTTAAGTTTTCTACATCGTAAACTACTACAAGACTTTTTACAGAAAAACCTTCTACAGCAGTTCTTCCAAAGCTTTCTTCGTTTCTGGATAAAACCATAACCACGTCAGAGGCTTTTAGGTATAAATGTGGTTGGTCGGTTTTTCCTGTTGTTATTAGTTTATCGTAAAGGCCATATTCTTTAAACTTTTCCACTGCTTTATCAAAGTCTTTTCCATAACCGATGATTAAAAACTTAAGATTTTTAAATGTTTCGTTTAGTATTCTGCAGGCTTCAACGTAATCGAAAATTCCTTTTCCTGCATCAGTCTTTCCTATAAATGTAATAACTTTATCCTGCGGATTTATGTTTAGCTGTCTTCTTATGTTTTCTTTTTGGACTGGGTCGTAGTAAAACTTGTCTTCATCTATAAAATTTGGTAAAACTGTGATTTTTTCTTCTGGAATGCCATCTTTTAAAAGCCTTCTTTTACTTGCCTGACTTACGGCAAACACTTTATCTACCTTTGGAAGTATAAACTTTTTGTTAAAAAAAGGTAGGTAGTTTAGCATATGTCGAAAAAGTATAACCTTTGATTTGGATAACTTACCGGCTAAGAATGTGTTTATGTATTCGTTTCCGTTGTTTCCAATAACAAAATCTGGCTTTAACTTTTTTGCCAACTTAATTAATTTGAGAGTGTTTAACGGTGAGAATTCGGATTTTAAGGTTATGTAGTATTTGTTTTTGTCAGATGTATTTTTATCTACAAAACTGCCTTTTGCTACGGCTTTGTAAAGTTCTAATTCTGGATAGTATTTTTCTATTGCGTTTATAAAATCTATCGAGTGAAGTTCCGTTCCTCCCGGGTTTGGGTTAGGGTTTGCGTTTATCCAAAGTATCCTCATAACATTACTTTCCACAAAAACTGTGGCAGAATCCAATGACCAAAAACAGTAACTCTTTTTATCTCGAACATGTCCTTACTTTCTTCAAATGTTCCTTCCTGTGTGGTAAAAGCCATCTTATAACCGGCGTTTATAACCATATCTTTGACTTTTTCGTTGTAATCTCCGTAAGGGTAGCAAAATGTTTTTACTTCAACTCCCAGTTTGTCTTCCAGTATTTTCTTTGAGTCTTCTATCTCTGATTTTGCGACTTTTTCTGGTATTTTTGTTAAAAAAGGGTGTGTTATTGTATGGGAGCCTATCTCAAAACCTTCACTTACTAAAAACCTTAACTCTTCCCAGTCCATCAACGGCTTTTTTACGTTTATTTTTTCCCAGTCCCATAAGTTAAATCTATCTGTCAAACCTGCAACCACAAACACTATAGCTTTTGCGTTGTACCTTTTCAAAATTGGGTATGCATTTTTTATAAAGTCTCTGTATCCATCGTCAAAGGTTAATATGATAGAATTTTTCCGGTTTTCTATTTCATCAGATAAAACTGTCTTTAACTTAAATTTATTCAAATACTTAATGTGTTTCTCAAACTTCTCCGGCTTAACGTAAAGGGACTTTAGTTTTGCCTCTGGTGGTGGATTATCTACGTTGTGGTAGGTTAAAACTTTCATTAATTTTTACGATAAAAAGTCCTGTAGATGTTTTTTTAGTGCTATAGATTTTAACTTTTTTAAGGCTCTTTGTTCAAGTTGTCTTACTCTTTCTCTTGATATTCCAAGCATCTCTCCAACTTCTTCAAGGGTTTTGGGTTCGTTTCCTTCAAGTCCATACCTTAGCTTTATAATCTCTCTTTCTCTTTCGTCTAAAACGTTAAGCATACTCTCAAGTTCTTTCTTTAAGGTGTTTTCTAAGATTTCTTTCTCTATGTCTTCTGTGCCTTTCTTAGATAAAACGTCCAGTAGTGTAAAGTCTTCTTCTCCACCTTCTCCCAGTGGCATGTCCAAAGATATAGGCTGTCTAACTATGGATAGGGCGTTTTTGATTTTCTTTACTGATGTTTTTAACTCTTGAGCTAACTCTTCTTCCGTTGGTTCTCTTCCAAGGGTTTCTTTTAGCTTTTCATAAGTTTCCTTAACTTTTGCTATAAACAGGGATTCTTTTATCGGTATCCTTACTGCTCCTGTTTGTTGGAATATTGTTTGCATTATAGCCTGTCTTATCCACCATACTGCGTATGATATAAACTTTACATCTTTATCTGGGTCAAACCTTTTGGCTGCTTCTATAAGTCCAAGGTTGCCTGCCGCTATAAGGTCCGTCAGTGGAACTCCCCATCCCATAAAGTTTTTCGCTATACTTACCACAAAACGTAGATTTCCTTCTACAAGTTTTTTTAGGGCTTCTTTATCACCTTTTTTAGCGCGTATTGCAAGCTCTTTCTCTTCTTCTGGAGAAAGCATAGGGTATTTTCCCATCTGTTGCATATAGAGCTGTAGGGTTGTAAGGTCTTTGTCTTGGTCTGCCATTTTAATAACCTTTTAAAAGATTTAGTCTTGTAATTTTAATTATTCATTAAAGTTTA
>PNIU01000088.1 GCA_002878035.1 Sulfurihydrogenibium sp. | reverse complement strand
CCTTCTGCTAACGGTGCAAGCATTCCACCTGCAGCCCAAGAGGCTCCTCTTCCCAACATAGACTGGTCAATTATAGTTACACTGTAGCCGTTTTTTATAAGTAGTCTTGCTATAGATAAACCTATTATTCCACCACCGATTATTATCCCTTTCATCAGCACTCCTAAAACTCTATTTTCATTCCGTCTTCAGCAGCTATAACGTTTAAAGCCATTCTTTTTGACATATCTTCAGCAACTTTTTTAGGCACAGCCTTAAGCATCTGTAAACTAAAATGTGTTATAACCGACTTTTTTGGCTTTACTTTTTCTATTATCCTTTCAACTTCTTCGGCAGATAGATGGTAATAATTTAGATTTGGTTTTAAAAAGGTTGTGTTAAAGACCATCATATCCGGGTTTTGTGGGTAAGCATATAGCATATCTTCGTAAAATCTTCCACAGGGAACGTAAACAAAGACTTTATCTTTGTATCTAAACTCTAAACTGTAAGTTTCGGCTCCCTGATGTATATGGGAGATTAGAGGCTTTATGGTAATATCTTCTATGTTGTAAACGTTTCCGATAGATGTTATTTCCACTCTTTTAAAACCTTTTTTGGTATATTTTAAAACGACTGGGTCTTCACCTTCAAGGGCATCGTAAGGAGCAAGTAGTAACTCTAATTTATTTTTGTTGGCATCTGTGGCTGATTCTACTACGGAAGCTACGTCTGCCACATGGTCAAGGTGTCTATGGGAAAGGATAACTGCGTCTAAATCCCTTGGTTCTAAACCTCTCTCAAACATTCTTATCAGACTTCCCGGACCTGGGTCTATTATTATGTTTTTTCCTCCAAAGTGTAGCCACATTCCCCCAGAGTGTCTAAGCTGTCTAAAAACTACCGTCCTACCTCCACCTGTTCCTAAAAATATCACATAATTTAAAATATCAGCCTACCTCCTTCAACAGGTATAAAGGAGCCTGTCGTAAAGTTCGTTTCTATAAGATATTTAACGGCTTTAAATACTTCTTCCTCTCCACCCCACCTTTTAAGGAGTGTTTTTTGTAGTGGTATCTCTTTGTTTTCAAGGTCGGAAGGTGGGACTATTGGACCGGGAAGTATCCCATTTACAAGGACGTAAGGAGCAAACTCTTTTGCAAAAGCCTTTGTCATAGTCATTAAAGCACCTTTTGAGGTTGTGTATGGTGTGTAATCTGGATAAGGTAGTATAGCGCTGTAATCTATTATGTTTATTATTCTGCCTTCTTTTTTTTCATACATTTGACTGCCTAAAACTTTTGAAAGGTAGAATGGAGCTTTTACGTGTATAGAGTAAAAGTTATCTAGGTCTTTTAAGGTAGCCGTTTTTAAAGGTGTTTTGTAGTATAAAGATGCGTTGTTTACGAGAATATCTACACCTATATTAAGAGATTTTTCTGCAAGTTGTTCTAAATCTTTTTCGTTAAGAAGGTCTGCTTTTAGTGTATAAGCTTTTACACCGTAGCTTTTTATGATTTCTTCTACTTCTTTAGCTTCTTTTTCTGATGTGTTGTAATGGACTATTACGTTGCAACCTTCTTTGGCAAGTCCTATGGATATAGCCCTACCTATTCTTTTAGAACCACCTGTTACAAGAACCGTCTTTCCTTTCAGGTCCATAAACTATTCCTTAATAAGGTTTTTAACATATTCTAAGTCTTTAGTTGGTAAATTGCAAGTAAAGTTTTTACATACATAAACATAAAAATCTTCTGGGATTTCCATTCCTTTGGTAAACGGAGATAACCTTTCTAAATGTTCTTTATTTTCTTTATGTTTTACCATTACAACCTTGTTAGGTAAAAACTCTACGTTTAAATCTTTTAATGGGTCCTGCCATTTTTCACCGGATATAACCACTTCTGCAGTAGGGTAAAAGTGCATCATCATAGCTATTAAAAACATACAGTGGTAAGATGGTAATCGTTTTATCTCTTCTCCGAATGCTTTTAATGTTTCATAGGATTTTTGGTAAAAGTCTTGGTCTGCGGTCATAAGGTAAAGTCTGTAAAGATTGTAAGAAGATACAGAGTTTCCAGAAGGTATAGCACCATCGAAAGATTCCTTTGGTTTAACTATCAAATCTTGACTTTTACTTAAGAAAAATCCACCGTTTTCTTTATCGTAAAAAAGTTCTATTGCTTTTTTAGAAAGTTCTACGGCTTTTTCTAAGTATTTTACATCTCCAACCGCTTGGTAAAGTTCTATCAATCCCCAAACGAAAAATGCGTAATCGTCCAACATTCCTTCTATCTTAACTTCTCCATCTTTGTAAAGATGGTATAACTTTCCATTTATTAACATATTTTCAAGGATAAAGTCTGTAGCCTTTTTTGCGTGGTATATGTAATCTTGATTAGAGAATGCTTGGCCTGCTTTTGAAAGGGCTGCTATCATAAGGCCGTTCCAATCTGTTAGCATTTTATCGTCTTTTAGAGGATGGACTCTTTTTTCTCTATAATCGAAAAGCTTTCTTCTTATCTCTTCTAACTTTTCTGCAGGAATGTTTGGAAGTTCTTTAAGGTAGATTATATTCCTTCCTGTAAGATGTCCTGTGGCTTCTTCTAAAAAGTTTCCTTCTTCTTTTATGTTAAAAAGTTTTATAGCTAAGTCTGCATCTTCTTTTAAGACATCTTTAATCTCTTGGATAGTCCATGTGTAAAACTTTCCTTCTTCTCCTTCACTGTCTGCATCTTCTGCACTGTAAAACATGCCTTCCTTACTTGTCATATCCCTTAAAACATACTGGATAATTTCTTGGGCCGTTTGTTTGTAGATTTCTTTTTTTGTAATCTGATAAGCTTCCGTATAAGCCATAAGAAGCATAGCTTGGTCGTAAAGCATCTTTTCAAAGTGTGGCAGTA
Source organism: Sulfurihydrogenibium sp. (assembly GCA_002878035.1). Lineage (GTDB taxonomy): Bacteria > Aquificota > Aquificia > Aquificales > Hydrogenothermaceae > Sulfurihydrogenibium. The sequence continues at coordinate 2,440 of PNIU01000088.1, read as the reverse complement.
ACCACTGTCTATCTGTAGAGTATCTATGAAATCCAAAACCTACATGGTCGTATATTCCACCAAGTCTCATCTTTAAAAGGGTTGTTTCTACCATACTTAAAGCTTCGCTTTGTTTTGTGTGGTAGTAGTATCTTAATAAAAACATAAGGTTATGAGGCGTTGGAAATTTTGGTTTGTTAGAAAAACCACCGTAAACACTGTCAAATCTACTTTTTAACTCAAAAAATCCTGCGTGTATGTAATCTACTTTCAACTCTGATGGAGATGATTTTACCTCTTCCTGTAAATAACCGATTACCTTCTCGGCTCTTGATATTAAGTCTTCTTTATCTTCCTGCCACTTTTTTGCTACAGTTAAGAGTATATCCATCAGACCTATCCTACCGGGTCTACTGTGTTTTGGAAAGTAAGTCCCTGCAAAAAACGGCTTTTTATCTGGAGTCATAATAACCGTAAGAGGCCAACCACCATTACCGTTAAAAAGCATACAGACGTTCATATAAACTGAATCTACGTCTGGTCTTTCTTCTCTATCTACTTTTATAGGGACAAAGTATTTGTTTAGTATTTCTGCAACTTCTTCATCTTCAAAAGACTCTTTTTCCATAACATGACACCAATGACAAGAAGAGTAGCCTATCGATAAAAATATTGGTTTGTCTTCTTTTTTAGCTTTTTCAAAAGCTTCTTCAGACCAAGGATACCAGTCAACTGGATTGTAAGCATGCTGAAGAAGGTAAGGACTTTTTTCATTTATAAGTCTATTCGGTTTTCTGTTCATATAAATTTCTCCTGATTTTGTTTTGAGATAATTTTAAGAGTGTGGCAGAAGATATAAAATGAGATTTGACATAGTGGTTAGAATGAAAAAACTAATAACTAACTAACACCCACCCTAAAGGTTCGTCGTTAAAAGTTAATTTTCTTGATTTTGCAGGGTTGTTTCCATAACCCCTATGGACTAAAAGCGGGTAGATACTTTTAAATAGATTTTCATCAGAATGTTTTACGATAAGGTTAACAGTTAAACTTAAAAATCCCTGATGTTTTCCTAACCTTAATAAAAATCCATTTTTTGATTTTTCTTTTAGTCCTTTGTAAAAATCTACAACTTTTTTAATATCTACTTTTTCTTTACCATATACGTTTTTACTAAAAAACTCTATCTCGTGGTTTATCAAATCGTTAGCAAACTCGTTACAGACTGCCTGTATATCTTCAAAACTTTTAAAATTAAATTCTTTTACAATATAATTCCTGTATAAATCGTCCCATAAAATATCCAATCTAAACTCAAACTTCTGACGGACTTTTAACAACTCGTGAGGGTCGAAGAAACTTCTCGAAGTGTTTATAATCTTTATATCGCAAACATACAACGCCTCTTCTGGGTTCTTAGGTTTTGTATCAGACACAGATATAAATCTCATAAAATCTTTTTTGCCATCTTTACTTCCATCAGAAAATACTTTATTTTCAAGTTCTTCTAAAATCTGCTGTGCTCTACTTTTTAGCTTTTTCTTCTCTTTTTCTCTTTCTCTTTCATCTTGCAATTTTTTTAAATCTTCAAATAACTTTTTCAATCCTTTTAATAACTCTTGTTTTAAACTTTCATTATTTTTTAGCATATTGTAAAGTATGGCAGTTCTTATAGCTCCCTTTATCTCGGAACCGGGTATGTATGGATTATTGTTTACCTTTATAAACTCCCAGACTTCTTTAAATTCTAAGTTTCCATCTTTACCTCTCCTTTTTAAACTTCCACTTACGTTTAGAGTATAAAGTGGTTTTATATCTGGTTTTAAAAAGTTTGTTAAATCTTGATAATGTGGATTACGTTTTATACTTGATATAAGCTGACTTAGTCTTTGTTTATCGTCCTTTAATGATTGCACAACTTTATCAAAATCGTATACTTTTAAAATTTTTTGTTTTTCATCGTAGGAGTAGTTCCAGTTGTTTAATTTGTTTCCATTTCCTATATGGGTAGGAGAAAGTATCTCTAAGCTACAGTCCATTACTTAACCTCCTTGTTGGATATACAAAGGAAAAGCTAACCCATACTGATATACATTTACATTGTTTGAAATCTTTATTTCTTTTACCTCTCCGTAGAACGGTTTTCCTTCTTTGATTTTAAAGTTAGAACCTTCCTTTAGATAGATTAATTTATCTTTCCATATGTTTATGTTTTTAAAATCGTAGTTGTTATCGATGATGCCTCTAAACGTAAAGTAGTCGTAGTAGCTGTCTTCGTAATCTATTGTAAGGTCTATTAAGATAGGAGATAGTGTTATAAACCTGTTGGTTTTGTTGTCTATGTATTTTTTTAGAGTGGTATCTTCTATCGGCTCGGAAAAGATAGCTCTACCTCCCCCTACACTTCTATCTCCACCTAAACCTATGTCCTGTAAAAGTTTTATACTACTAAAAATTTTAT
>PNIU01000006.1 GCA_002878035.1 Sulfurihydrogenibium sp. | reverse complement strand
AAAATAAAAGTTGAATGAAAAAAACCTAAATGATATAATCTTACCTATGGTCAAAGCATACATAGACAAGATTAACGTTTTTGGTTTTAAATCTTACGGGGAAAGATATCTAACCATTCCCATAGGAGAAGGATTCACAGCTATTGTCGGACCAAACGGTTCTGGAAAAAGTAATCTCGGAGATGCGATAGTATTCTGTCTTGGCATAGCATCTACAAAATCTATGAGAGCACTAAAACTTACAGACCTTATATTTTCATCTAAAGGTAAAACAGCACCTTTTGCAGAAGTTGAGATAGTTTTTAAAAACAACGGAGCGTTTCCTTTAAACTTAGAAGAAGTCAGTATATCAAGAAGAGTAGATTTAAGTGGAAAATCATCTTATAAAATAAACGGGAGACCAGCTAAACAGTCAGAAGTAGAAGAACTCTTAACCCTTGCAGGAATACCAACCCAAGGCTACAACATCGTCACACAAGGAGATATATACAAATTTGTCAAAATGACACCTTCCGAAAGAAGAGACCTTATAAGCGATATAGCAGGTATAACCCAGTATGAAGAAAAGAAACAAAAAGCCTTAGCCGACCTTCAACAATCCCAAGAAAAAATAGAAAAAGTAAAAGCTATACTAAACGAAATACAACACACACTAAAAAAATTAGAAAAAGAAAAAGAAGAAGCACTTTTAGCCCTTGACTTAGAAAAACAGATTGAAAAACTACAAAACAGCATAAAAGCAGCAAAACTTTACATCTTAAACCAGCAGAAAGAAGAAACAATAAAAAACATAGAAGAAATAGAAAACCAGATAAACACCCTTTACAACCAAAAAGAAAACAACATACAAAAACAAAAAGACCTAATCGAAAACCTAAAACAACTGGAAGAAAAATTAAAACAGATACAAGAAGCATTTTTACCTATCAAAGAAAAAGAAGGAAGCATAACAGCCCAGATAAAATCCTTAAGTGAAAAGAAAGATAACACAGAAAAAGAAATAAACCAGCTAAATCAAAAACTACAAAGTCTTTTAAAAGAAAAAGACGAAAAAATAAAAGAAATCTTAAATATTGAAGAACAGATAAAAGCCCTATCTTCAAAACTACCAGACCTAAAAACACAACTTGAAAACGCAGAGAAAGTGTTAGAAGAAAAAAATAAACAACTACAAGAAATAGAATTTTTAGGAACCAGTGCAAAAAACGACCTTGGAACGGTAGAAAAACAGGAAAAAGAACTTTTAGACAAGTTAAAACAACTTGAAAAAGAAAAAGTAGATTACCAACTAAAACTAAACTCAATCCAAGAAAGAATAAACAACCTATACCAAGATTTAGAAAAAAATAAAGAAGAACTATCCCAGATAGAAAAAACCATCGAAAACATAAAATCAAACACAAAAGATAGCCAAAGAGAACTGCAAGCCTTACAAAGTGAAATAACCAGACTAAAAATAAGAAAAGAAACGTTAGAAAAAAAATTAAAAGAAAACAGAGAAAAACTCGAAAAAAACTTCCAAAAGTTAGCCCATATATTAGCCCAATTATCCCAGTTTAAAGAAGACAGAGTATCTATCCTTTTAAAAACAGTCCCCGGTGTTTACGGTCAGGTATCTGAACTAATATCACTGAAAGACGAAAGATTTCAAACAGCCATAGAAGTAGCAGGTGGAAGTAGATTAAAAAACATCGTAGTGGAAGACGATTACGTAGCCCAAAAATGTATCGACATTCTAAAAAAAGAAAAAGCAGGAAGAGTAACCTTTATACCACTAAACAAGATAAAAACTCAAGAAAATCCAAAACTACCTTTCAAAAAAGGACTTTTAGGCTACGCTATAGACTTTGTAGATTACGATAAAAAGATAGAAAAAGCCATAAAGTATGTATTCCAAGATACGGTTGTAGTAGAAGATTTTGAATCTGCAAGGTCTTTGGGAATAGGAAACTACAGAATGGTAACTCTTGACGGAGAACTTTTCGAAAAATCTGGTGCAATCTCTGGTGGTTCAGAAAAACACAGTGTTACTATAGGAAAATCAAACTTAGAAACCGAAAGACAAAAACTTGAAGAAGAAGACGAAAGACTAAAAAAAGAAGAAGAAAATATACAAAACGAGTTAAAACTTATAAACAGTAAAATAGCCGAAAATGAAAAAAACTTAGTTAAAATCCAAACAGAATCTTCCAGTGCAAACCAAAGAATCCAAGAACTTACAAACCAACTTATATCAAAAAACAACAAACTACAGTATATCGAAAACGAGATTTTTAACCTGAAAAAAACCTTACTTGAGTATGAAGGAAAGTTAGAAAAAGTCCAACAGGAGATAGACTCTACAAACCAGCTTTTAAACTCAGTCTCAAAACACAAAGAAGAAATACTTAAAAGAATGGAAAGCGCCGGACTATCAAAACTAAGAAAAGAATGGGAAGAGGCAGCTAACAGAGTTTACTCTCTAAAAGAAGAGATAAAAGACATAGAAAACCAGATAAAAGCACTAAACGACAAAAAAGACAACAACCTTAAAATAAGAATCTTCCAGATAGAAAACGAAAAAGACCAGATAAACCAACAGATAAAAGAAAAAACCAGAGAAATTGAAGAGATAAAGCTAAACATCGAAGACTTAACAAAAGAACTATCCCAGCTTTGGAAAGGCTTAAAAGACTCAGAGAAAGAAAGAGACAACCTTTTAAACCAGATAGAAAACACCAGAGAAACCATAAAAAACCTTAGATACCAAGAAGAGAACATAAACAAAGAAATAACTATCCTTCTACAAGAAAAAGCCAAACTACAGCAAAAATTAACCGATATAGAAGAAGAGATAATACTCTTAAAACAGGATTACGACGGCGAACCTATCGAAGGAGATATAAAACAACTTGAGAAACAACTAAAAATGTTAGAAGACAAAAGAAAAACCATAGGTTCCGTAAACCAAAAAGCCATAGAAGACTACGAAGAAGAACTTAAAAGGTTCAACGAAATAAACGAAAAACTATCCATTCTTCTTCAAGAAAAAAAGTCCATTGAAGAACTTATAGAAAGTCTGGAAGAAAAGAAACTACAAGCATTTATGGAAGTATACGAAAACGTAAACAAAAATCTTGAGAAAAACTTTAAGATACTTTCACCCGGTGGAAAAGCCTACTTAGAACTTGAAAACGAAACAAACCCACTTGAAGGTGGTGTTTTACTCAAAGCAAAGCCAAGAGGTAAAGACGTTAAAAGACTGGAGATGATGTCTGGGGGAGAGAAAACTATAACCGCTTTAGCCTTTCTTTTTGCAGTCCAGCAGTATAGACCAGCTCCTTTCTACTACTTTGACGAAGTAGATGCAGCTTTAGACGACGCAAACGCCAGAAAAGTAGGACAACTTATAAAACAGTTATCACAATCAGCCCAGTTTATAGTAGTAACCCACAGAGACGCTATGGCAAGCTTTGCCGACAGACTTATAGGAGTATCTGCAAAAGATGGAATCTCTAACATCTTTACCCTTGATGTAAACGCACTAAAACAGCAGGAGAGTTTCGATGCTATCGGTGGTTAAAAGCGGGGGAACCTTTGGTATAAACGGCTACATAGTAGACGTAGAAGTAAATATAACCCAAGGACTTCCACAGTTTATAACAGTAGGATTACCAGACACAGCAGTTAAAGAAAGTAGAGAAAGAGTAAAGTCTGCGATAGAAAACATAGGTATAAAATTTCCAGTAAAAAAGATAACAGTAAACCTTGCTCCAGCAGATATACTAAAGGTAGGAACACTGTATGACCTACCTATAGCGGTCGGTATTCTGTCTTCCTCCGGTATACTGGACCAGTCAAAACTTGAAAAAACAGCATTCATAGGAGAACTTGCTCTAAACGGAGATTTAAGACCAGTAAAAGGTATATTACCTATAGCCATAAAACTAAAAAGTGAAGGTTTTGAAAACTTTATACTTCCACAAGAGAACGCAAAGGAAGCAGCAATAGTAGAAGGTTTAAACGTTTACGGTTTTAAAAATCTAAAAGAAATACTGGACTTTTTAAACGGAGATTTAGAAAAACAGCCAGAACAGGTAGATTTTGAAAAAGTTTTAGAGTGTAATCTTGAGAAATTTGGAGACTTTGCAGAAGTAAAAGGACAGTATGCAGTAAAAAAAGCCCTTGAGATAGCGGCGGCAGGTTTCCATAACCTTCTGATGATAGGCTCTCCCGGTTCCGGAAAAACGATGCTTGCAAGAAGGTTTGTCTCTATCCTTCCACCATTAAGCTTTGAAGAAGCTATAGAAATCACAAAGATACACAGCGTAGCAGGTATCCTAAAAGACAGTATAGTAAGATGCAGACCCTTTAGAAGCCCACACCATACCATAAGCGATATAGCACTGATAGGAGGAGGAAGTTATCCAAAACCGGGAGAAGTCTCACTGGCACACAACGGCGTCCTGTTTTTAGACGAACTTCCAGAATTTAAAAAATCTACGTTAGAAGTTTTAAGACAGCCGTTAGAAGATAAAGTAGTAAGTATATCAAGAGCCAGTGGTAAACTGGAGTTTCCAGCAAACTTTCAACTTATAGCAGCAGCAAACCCCTGCCCTTGCGGTTATAGGTTTGACCCTGTAAAAGAGTGTAAATGCACACCAGCAGAGATAAAAAGGTATCTTGGTAAAATCTCTGGACCACTTTTAGACAGAATAGACCTATCCGTAACTGTTTTACCCGTAAAAACCCAAGATTTATCTTCCAACTTACCAGAAGAAAGCTCAAAACAGATAAGGGATAGAGTTTTAAAAGCCGTAGAAATCCAGCAAAACAGGTTTAAAAACGAAAAAATAAGGTTTAACAGTCAGATGACACCGTCCCTTATTCAACAGTATGCAAAACTTTCTCAAGAAGCCCAAAACACACTAAACCTTGCAGCCGAAAAACTAAACCTAACAGCAAGGTCATACCACAGGATAATAAAGGTTGCAAGAACCATAGCCGATTTAGAACAAAGCGAAGAAATCCTTCACAAACACATAGTAACTGCAGTAAACTATAAAGTAAACGAAAACTTAATATAGGAGGCTATCTATGAAAAAAGTTTTATCAACACTATCAGTTTTAGCTATCTTTGGACTTTCATTTTCCCAAACGTTGGAAGAAAGAGTAGAAAATCTGGAGAAAAAAGTAAAACAACTGGAAGAAAGACTCTTACAACTTGAAGGAAAACCTGTAATCCAAAGTAAAACAAAAGAACCAATTTTACTGAAAGAAGGAGTAAAACCAGTTGATTACACACTCTTACAGAAAAAGTTTCATAAAGCAGAAAACCAACTTTACGACAGAGATGACAAAATACAACTGGTCTTTAACTTTACATCAAACTTTAAAAAAGATGTTGATGTAATATACGGAAATATGAAAATATACGATAAAGCAGGCAACGAACTTTTAATACAACCTATCAAAATATACAAACCACTTGACTTTATAAGGTCAAACAAAATAAGACCGGGAGAAACTTTCAGAAGAACGATAGAAATAATCTACGAACCAGAAAAACCAAACTTAAGATACATAAAAGAT
>PNIU01000053.1 GCA_002878035.1 Sulfurihydrogenibium sp. | reverse complement strand
AATTTCAAAAGGCATAATAGGAAGAGAAAAACCGTCTTCATCTTTCTGTAAAAGACCTACTCTAATGTAGTCTTTATCTACTTCTATACCTGTATAAAACTTTGTTTTTTTCATTAAACCAATATTTAATTTTGGTAGACTTAAACCTTTTATCATCTCTATCTCTCTTCAGTGAATATTTATTAACATATTCGGAAAAATTTTTTATTAATTTAGATGCAAAGGGGCTTAAAGCCCCTGAAAGAGATTATTTACCGAGTTTTTGCTCTATTTCGTAGATTGCTATGGTTGTTTTGATGATTGAGTCTGGGTTTATGGATATTGTATCTATTCCTTGCTCTACCAAGAATTGAGCAAACTCTGGGTAGTCAGACGGTCCTTGGCCACATATTCCTATTTTCTTTCCTTTTTCTTTTACAACCTTTATAGCTTGAGCTATCATTCTTTTTACTGCTTCGTTTCTTTCATCGTATAGATGTGCTACAAGGGCAGAGTCTCTATCTAATCCAAGGGTTAGCTGTGTTAGGTCGTTGGAACCTATAGAGAAACCATCAAAGTATTCTGCAAACTGGTCTGCAAGTATAACGTTTGAAGGAAGCTCACACATAACGTAAACTTGTAAGCCGTTTTCTCCTCTCTTTAGTCCGTACTCTTCCATAACTTCTAAAACTTTTTTGGCTTCTTCTGGCGTTCTGCAGAACGGTACCATAACGATAACGTTCTTTAATCCCATTTTATTTCTAACTCTTAGTATGGCTTTACACTCAAGGCCAAAGGCAGGCTTGAAGAAGTCTGAGTAATATCTTGAAGCTCCCCTGAAACCTATCATTGGGTTTTCTTCTTCTGGTTCAAAATATTTTCCACCTATAAGGTTTGCGTATTCATTTGATTTAAAGTCTGAGAATCTAACTATAACGGGTTTAGGATAAAAGGCTGCTGCAATCTTTGCTATACCGTAAGAGAGTTTTTTAACGAAGTACTCTTCTTTGTTTTCGTATCCAAAGGTTAGGTCTTCTATCTTTTCTGCCAACTCTGGGTCTTTCTGCTTTATTTCGTCAAACCTTATTAAGGCTAACGGGTGGATTGAGATGTAGTTGTTTATTATAAACTCTTCTCTTGCAAGGCCAACTCCTGCGTTAGGTAAGAATGAAAAATCAAATGCACCTTCTGGAGATGCAACGTTCATCATTATTGGTGTTTTTGTTTTTGGAAGTTTTGTAAGGTCAAACTCTTCAATTTCATACTCTATCTTACCTTCGTAAACGTATCCTCTTTCACCTTCGGCACATGAAACGGTTACTTCTTGACCATTTTGTAGAACTTCAGTTGCGTTTCCTGTTCCAACTACGGCAGGAACTCCAAGCTCTCTGGCTACTATAGCGGCGTGGCAAGTTCTTCCTCCTTTGTTTGTAACGATAGCGGCGGCTTTTTTCATTATAGGTTCCCAGTCTGGGTCTGTCATATCTGTTACTAAGACTTCTCCAGCTTGAAAATCTTTTGCTTCTTCAAGGTTATGAAGTATTCTAACTTTTCCAAAGGCTACTTTATCACCTACAGCTATACCTTCTACGATTCTTTTCTTTTCTCTTTCTTCGTAAGGCTCTGTAATCTTATAAGTTATTATTTTGGAATGGTCTTTTTGAGAGTGAACTGTTTCTGGTCTTGCTTGAACGATGAAAAGCTCGTTTAACTCTCCGTCTTTTGCCCATTCAACGTCCATAGGGGTCCATTTTCCGTATTTGTTAGAGTAATACTCTTCAATTGCCATAACCCATCTTGCAAGTTTAAGGACTTCTTGGTCTGTTAAAGAGAACTTCATCTGTTCTTCTTTTGATACTGCAACAATTTTTGTTCTCTCACCTGGAGTTGTGCCGTAGACCATTTTATGGGTTTTTCTTCCAAGTTTTTTCTCTATTATGGCTTCGTAGCCTTCTTTTAAGGTTGGTTTAAATACTAAAAATTCGTCTGGAGTTACGGCACCTTGAACGACCATCTCACCAAGACCGTAAGATGCGTTTATAAGCACGACGTCTTTAAAACCACTATCTGAATCTATAGAGAAAGACACACCGGAAGATGCAAGGTCTGACCTTACCATCTTTTGAACGCCAACTGCAAGACCTACTGCAAAATGGTCAAACTTAAACGTTTCTCTGTAAGATATGGCTCTGTCTGTAAATAAAGATGCAAAGCAGTTTCTTATTGCAGATAGTAAGGTTTCATCTCCTTTTATGTTTAAGTAGGTTTCCTGCTGACCTGCAAAAGAAGCGTTAGGTAAATCTTCTGCTGTTGCAGATGACCTAACGGCAACGTCCACTCTAAACTGACCATACATCTTACTAAGCTCTTCGTAAGCCTTTAGGATTTTTTCTTTTAAGTCTTCTGGGAATTTACCACCTTTTATTAGTTCTCTTATGGTCAGACCCCTTTTTGACAAGTCTTCGATGTTGTTAGGGTCCAATCCAGTTAAGATTTCTCTTATCTTTTCTCTTAGGTTGTTGTAATCTACAAAGTACCAGTAAGCCTGTGAAGTAACTACAAAGCCCATAGGCACTTTGATACCTATTGAAGAAAGACCTTTTAGCATCTCTCCAAGAGAAGCGTTTTTACCACCAACTAACGCTATATCCTCCATACCCACTTCGTTAAGCCACATAACAAGCTTTTTTTCTTGCATCGTTAACCTCCTACTATTTTAGTAAAGTCTGCAAAGTATTTAAATAGTTCGTTTATTTCTTTTAGGATTGATAGTCTGTTATTTTTAATTTTTTCATCGTTAACCATAATCATAACGTTATCAAAAAAACTATCAATATAAGGTTTTAGTTCTATAAGTTTTGTCATTGCATCTTTGTAGCTTTTACTTTCAACAAGTTTGATATACTCATCTTTAACTGCTAAAACTTTTTCGTAAAGGTCTTTTTCGTAATTAGTCTGGAATAACGATACATCGACTTTTCCTTCAAAATTTTCAGGTATTATGTTGCCAACTCTCTTAAAGACTTGAATGATGTTTTCAAAATCCTCTCTAAGGCTAATATTTTGAAGAGTTTTTACTTTTAGATAGTTTCTGTAAATGTTTGAATCTTTAAGTGAAATAACAGCGTTTATAATGTCTGTTTTATAACCTTCTGACTGAAGGTAGCTTTCTAACCTTCCAAGAATGAAATCTAATACTTGCTGGTCTTTTACTACATCAGATAAATCTAAGTCTATCTGTTTTTCTACCAGTAGTCTGACTATACCTATCGCATTTCTTCTGACTGCAAAAGGGTCTGCCGATGCTTTTGGAATTTCTCCTATTTTGAAAAACGATACTACAGTGTCTATTTTGTCGGCTAATGCAAGTATTGTTCCAAGTTGAGTTTGTGGAAGTTCGTCGTCTGCCGTTTTTGGAAGGTAGTGTTCGTATATAGCTTTTGCTACTTCTTCGTCTTCACCTTGCTTGATAGCGTAGTACATACCCATAATTCCCTGAAGTTCGTCAAACTCTTTTACCATGTTTGTTAAAAGGTCTGCCTTTGAGAGTAAAACTGCCCTCTCTAATTTGGCTTTATCTTTATAGTCTAACTTTTCTGCCAAATTTTTAGCCAACTCTAAATTTCTTAAAACTTTATCGTAAAGTGAACCAAGTTTTTCGTGAAACTGAACACCTTTTAGTTTTTCGATGTTGTCGTCAAGTTTTATCTTCAGGTCTTCTTTGTAGAAGAATAAAGCGTCTTCAAGTCTTGCTTTTAATACTTTTTCGTAACCAGCTTTTACTACATCTCTATCTTTCACTGCTGTGTTTGAAAAAGCTAAAAATTTTGGTATTAAACGACCATCTTTTTTAAAGTTCAAATACCTTTGATGATGTTTACAGACTGTAATTATAACTTCTTCTGGTAAGGTAAGATACTCTGGTGAAAACTCTCCTACAATACCTACTGGAAACTCTGTTAAACATGTAATCTCATCTAAAAGCTCGTTATCTTGAATGGTTTGGGCGTCTAAAGACTTTGCAAAACCTTCGTACTGTGTTTTTACTGCGTTTTTTCTGTCTTCATAACTGGCTATTATAAAACCAAGCTTTGTAATTTCTTCATATTCTAATGCATTCTTTAACTCTTTTTTTTCTCCTCTACCTATAGGCTTTGTCATAAATCTGTGAAGGTATGTATACCTGTCTGCTTTTACGTTGGCAATGGTAAATGTTAAAACTTCCTCGTCTAAAAGGGACACTATCCATCTTATAGGTCTTGGGAATCTGTAGCTTGAACTGTTCCAAACCATAGATTTTAACTGCGGAAAACTTTTAAATAGATTTTGAACACTTTCTAAAATATGGGTTTTTATGTCTTTACCTTCTTGAGTTATTATGGCTCCTATATACTGGCCTTTTTCGTTTTCGATTTTTTGAAGGTTTTCAATTGGAATGTTGTTTTTTTGGGCAAATGATATAGCTGCTTTTGTAAATTTACCTTCTTCATCAACGGCTACTTTGTAAGGTGGTCCGATGATAATTTGTTGTTTTGGTGGTTGTTTGTCTCTCAGATTTTTTACTAAAACAGCTAATCTTCTTGGTGTGGCAAATACTTTTATATTTTCAGGTGAGTCGTAAAGGAAAAAATCTTTAAAATTTTCTTGGATATAATTTTTTAAGAAATCTTTGTAGGTTAGTATGGCTTTCGGTGGTAATTCTTCACAACCTATTTCAAGTAGATAGGTCCTCATAACTTCTCCTTGATTTTATTAGTGGAAATCCCAACTCTTCCCTGTGAGATACAAAGGCTTTTGCACATTCTTTTGCAAGGTTTCTGACTCTTGCTATATACCTTGCCCTTTCGTTTACTGATAAAGCTCCTCTTGCATCAAGAAGGTTAAAGGTGTGGGAACACTTTAAAGCATAATCGTAAGCTGGGATAGGAAGTTTTTTCTCAATAAGTTTATAACCTTGCTCTTCGTACATATCAAATGTCTTATACAAAAACTCTATATCCACAACTTCAAAGTTATGTATGGACCACTGTCTCTCTGCTTCTTTGTATATGTCTCCGTATGTAAGTCCCTCACTCCAAACTATATCGTAAACACTATCTACTCCTTGTAAGTATGTAGCTATCCTTTCTAAACCGTAAGTTATTTCTACGCTTATTTCTGGTAAGTCTAAGCTACCTGCTTGCTGGAAGTATGTAAACTGAGTGATTTCCATTCCATCAAGCCAAACTTCCCAACCAAGACCCCACGCTCCAAGGGTAGGACTTTCCCAGTCATCTTCAACAAACCTTATATCATGTTTTTCTAAATCTATACCAAGGGCAGATAAACTTTCTAAATAAAGTTCTTGTGGGTTTTCTGGTGCCGGCTTTAGAATTACTTGAAATTGGTAGTAATGTTGAAGTCTGTTTGGATTTTCTCCGTATCTTCCATCTTTCGGTCTTCGTGAAGGTTCAACGTAGCAGACATTCCAAGGTTCTGGACCTAAAACTCTTAAGAACGTTGCTGGGTTCATAGTACCAGCTCCTACTTCAATATCGTAGGGCTGCCAGAGAATACATCCTTTATCAACCCAGAATTTTTGAAGTGACAGTATAATATCTTGAAAGGTCATAATAAA
>PNIU01000036.1 GCA_002878035.1 Sulfurihydrogenibium sp. | reverse complement strand
TATAAATTCAATACAGAACGCTCAGAATGCAAAAGCTTCTATAAACGGTGTTAACGTTGAAAGTGATACAAACACATTTACAAGTGTTGAAGGTCTTTCCTTTACAGTAAGTCAAACTGGAACAGCAACAATAACTGTAAACAAAGATAAAGGTCCTTTATTGGATACATTAAAAAATTTAGTAGATGCTTACAACAACCTTGTAGATACTGTAAAAAAAGAAACTGGAAAAGATGGAAGGTTAAGCGGAGAGTATAGTTTAGTATCGGTGGTAAACGGTATTTTTAGACAAATGGATGAACTTTTTAAAAATGGTCTTATAAACTTCGATAAAGACACTGGACATATTTCGATTAATACATCTAAATTTGATGATATGTACAACAATAACTTATCTACTTTACAAAATATACTTTCAACAACAAAAGATAATATCACAAACTACCTTAAACCTTACACAGATTACAACGGAGTTTTAGACCAAAACATAAAAGCTTACGATAATCAGGTAAAAAACCTTCAAAATATGATAGACTTACAAACACAAAGAATAAACACAGAAATAGAAACACTAAAAAATCAGTTTGTCCGTATGCAAATGTTACAAGCTCAATTTAACGATATAAGTGCAAGAATTCAAGCAACGTTTGGATTACAGCAAAATAAACAGTAGGAGATTAGATGAATAACCCTTATGAAAGCTATATTAAAACAGAACTTGAAACGCTTTCACTACCCGGTCTTGTTGCAAAAGGCTACGACCGAATAATTTTAGAACTAAAAGGTGCTATAGAAAACATAGATAAAGGAGATATAAAAGGTAAGATACAACATATATCAAAAGCTTTGGATATACTGAACACTTTACTTTATGGACTTGATTTTGAGAAAGGTGGAGAGATAGCTCAAAACCTTTCTGAATTATACTCTTTTTGTATAAGAGAAATACAACTTGCAAATCTAAAAAATGATAAAAAACGACTTGAAGATGTTATAAACATTCTGAATACTTTAAAAGGCGGTTGGGAAGAATTAGCTCAGAAAGTTTAAACCAGCTTATAAAGAAGATTGAAGATACAATTGTTTTAAGTGAGTCAGTTCCAAGGGAAGTCTTTATAGAATCACTCCAAAATCTATCTTCTGAAATTCAGGAGTTTATGAATTCAAATGTTATTGATAGGGAAGAAGCTTTGATTTTATTAGAAAAAATAGAGGTTATAAATAACGTTCTAAAAACAAAAATGGAAGAAACTATAAAAATTCTTGAAGACAAACAAAAAGAAGAAAAACTTCTTCAAGAAGCTAAAAAACTCCTGTCAGATATAATCTAAAGTTTTTTCTGTGATAGAATATTATTAAAATTTCATACTTGAAAGAGGCAAGATAATTTGCACAAGTTAGAGCAGATATTCGAAAGGATACTTTGGGAGTCGAGATTACTTGTAGTTTTGGCAGTAGTAGCTTCTATAGTAGCTTCACTTGTTTTGGCTTTGATGGGTACATACGATATAATTCTCGTAGTATCTGAGTTTTTACACGTATTATCTGATAGTTCTGCATACGAAGTATTCCATAAAGATGCTATAACTCATATCATAAGTGCGATAGACTCTTACCTTATATCAACCGTTTTACTTATATTTGGTATTGGTATATACGAACTTTTTATAAGTAAAATAGATTATGCAGAAAACGATGTAAGGTCTTCCAGAATACTTATAGTTCATTCCTTAGACCAGTTAAAAGACAAGTTAGCTAAAGTTATAGTAATGGTTCTTATAGTTACATTTTTTAAACATGGAGTAAGTTTTAAGTATCAAGGCGTTTTAGAATTGCTATACTTATCAATTGGTATATTTTTAATTGCAGCAGCTATTTACTTTTTATCTAAGAGTCACAACGGAGAAGAAAAGAAGGAGCATTAATCATGAAAGATTTAGCAGTTTTGATAAGCTCTTTAACTTTAATATCCGGTATAAGTTGGTTTTTCTTCTCTAAGGATAAAAAGAAAGACGAAGAAAACAGTCAATCTGGAGAGTTTGAAAAGTTAGAAGTGAATATTTCAGGTATGCATTGTGCTGGATGTGCTGCTGGTATAGAAGCTACGATGAAGTTGATGGAAGGAGTAAAGTCTGCTTCTGTTAACTTTGCAACATCAAAAGGAGAGTTTGTATACGACCCATCAAAGGTGAAAAAAGATGATATAATAGCCAAGATAAAAGAACTTGGTTACGATGCTTCTATAGACTTAGAAAGTTTCGAAAAAAAAAGTTAGAAGAGTTAAACAATCTTAGAAAAAAAGTAATCGTTTCTGTAGTTCTTTTTATACCTATACTTTTATCTATGTTTATCTATTTTAAGTATCATGAGTATATTCAGTTTATCCTTGCAACCATAATTCAGTTTTACGCCGGGCAGGAGTTTTATAAGTCTTCTTTAAAATCTTTGAAAAACAGAATAGCAGATATGAACCTTTTAGTAACTATAGGGACCTTTGCAGCATATTTTTATTCACTTACTGTTTTAATTTTTGGAGATTTTTTCCCATCAGATATGAGAAACGTTTATTTTGAAGGTTCCTCTGCAGTTATAACTTTTGTTTTACTTGGAAGATACTTAGAGTTAAAAACAAGACAAAATGCAACTGAATTTATGAAAAAGCTACTATCCTTAAAACCTGATAAAGCAATAAAAATAGTTGATGGAAAAGAAGAAATCGTAGATGCAATCTCAATTAAAAAGTCAGATATAGTTTTAGTTAGACCCGGTGATAAAATACCGGTTGATGGTGTTATTATAGAAGGTCAGACTGAAGTAGACCAGTCGTTTCTAACTGGTGAGTCAAAGCTGATTTATAAAAAGGTTGGTGATGAAGTTTTAAGTGGTAGTGTAAACAAAGTTGGAGTAATAAAAGTAAAGGCTGTAAAAGATGCTAAAGATAGTGTTTTAAATCAAGTGATAAAACTTCTTCTGGAAGCCCAGTCTAAAAAGCCACAGATAGGAAGGCTTGCAGATAAAATCACGGCTTACTTTGTTCCGGCTGTTTTGATATTTTCAATATTTATTTTTGATTTATGGTATTTTCTTGGTTATCCTTTAAACTTTTCTATTACAACTGCTATAGCGGTTCTTGTTATAGCGTGTCCTTGTGCCCTTGGACTTGCAACTCCAATAACGATAGTAAACGTAGTCGGTAGAGGTGCAAAAGAAGGAATGCTGTTTAAAAATCCGGAAGTTATAGAAAAATCTAAAAAGATAGACTACGTAGTTTTTGACAAAACTGGAACTTTAACACAAGGCAAAATGAACGTAGAAGATTACATAATAAAAGATAAAAATTATCTTCCGGTTCTTTTAGCTTTGGAAAAAGGTATAAACCATCCTATAGCTTTTGCACTTCTCAATCTGGAAAGTGTTCCAACAGATATAACAGTAGAAAATAAAACAGTGGTAGTTGGTAAAGGTGTAGTAGGATACTACCATAACAAAAAGATTATGATGTGCAACTTTCAGTTCTTAAAAGAAAACGGTATTTCCCTAGATAAAGAGTTTTTAGAGTTTTATGAAAAAAATAAAAATTTAGGAAACACTGTAATTTTTGGAGTTGTTGATGATAAAGTTGTAGCAGTTTTTTCTATATCGGATACAGTAAAACCAGAAAGTAAAGAAGTTGTTAAAAAGCTAAAAGGAAAAGGTATAAAAGTAGTTATGCTTACTGGAGACAATCAGAAAGTTGCTGAAAAAGTAAGTAAAGAAGTTGGTATAGAAGAATACTACTACAACCTATCACCCATAGATAAGTTTAACTTTATAAAGTCTCTAAGAGAAAAAGGTTTTACTGTAGTTTTTGTTGGAGATGGAGTTAACGATGCTCCGGCGATGATGGAAAGTGATATAGGTATAGCCGTAGAAACAGCTTCAGATTTAGCAAAAGAATCTGGAAGTATCATACTTTTAAACAGCGATATAAAAGGTGTCTTAAAAGCTATAAATCTATGTCAGAAAGGTTTAAAAACTATAAAACAAAACCTATTCTGGGCTTACATATACAACGTTATCGGTATTCCTATAGCTGGCGGGCTACTTTACCCATTTTTTGGAATACTTTTAAACCCTATGTATGCAGGTATAGCTATGAGTGTCAGTTCTGTAACGGTTGTTCTAAACGCTCTAAAGTTAAGGTATTTATCTCTTGAATGATAAAAATCATTTATAGGATATCTTACTGTAAGTATTATTCTTTTAAAGAATATTAAAATAGGAGGTAATCTACATTGAATAGACCAGAAATTTTAGCACCTGTTGGACATTACGAAGGACTTGCAGCAGT
This sequence comes from Sulfurihydrogenibium sp., assembly GCA_002878035.1. Classification (GTDB taxonomy): domain Bacteria; phylum Aquificota; class Aquificia; order Aquificales; family Hydrogenothermaceae; genus Sulfurihydrogenibium. The sequence continues at coordinate 1,299 of PNIU01000036.1, read as the reverse complement.
TATAAAAGCTGGAGCTGATGCTATATACATGGGCGTTGGAAAGTTAAACCAAAGGGCTTTAAAAAGTGAATTTGATATAAACGACGTAAAAGAAATCAGAAAGATAACGCAAGATAAAGGTGTAAAGCAGTATATAGTTTTAAACTCCATAGTTTTTGAAGATGATTTACCTTGGTTAAACGAAACATTAGACCAGTTAAAAGAGATAGGAGTTGATGCTGTTATAGGTTGGGATATGGCCGTTTTATCTGGTGCTTTAAAAAGAGGTATTACTACACACTTATCTACTATGGCTTCTGTGTCTAACACCGCTGCTGCTAAGTTTTATGAAGAACTTGGTGTAAAGAGAATAGTTCCTGCAAGAGAAGTAAAACTTGAAGGTTTACTACAGCTAAAAGAAAAAACTAACTTAGAGATAGAGATATTCGTTCATGGTGCTATGTGTATGGCTGTATCTGGAAGATGTTTTTTAAGTCATGATGTTTTTGAAACTTCTGGAAACAGAGGAGAATGTTATCAGGTCTGCAGACATGAATTTGAAGTGAAGATAACTTCTAAAAATACAGGAACGGACTTTATACTTGGTTCAGATTATATACTTTCTGCCAGAGACTTAGTAACTCTAAACTTTGTAGATAAGCTTATGTGGGCAGATAGCTGGAAAATAGAAGGTAGAAATAAAAACCCAGATTATGCTTACCTTGTAACTTACGCTTACAGAGAAGCAAGAGATAGAATACTAAACGGAGAATGGGAGTCAAAAGGTTACCAAGACCTTTGGGATTTACTCGAAAGAGCTTACCATAGACAGTGGGATAGTGGATTTTACTTTGGACAAGGGCTTTTTGGATTAAACCAATCTGTTGCAAAAGAGAAGAAAGTTTATGTTGGTGAAGTAATTAAATACTATCCTAAAATTAGTGTTGCTGAAGTTAGAATTGTTAATAATCCTATGAAAATAGGAGACACAATACATATCATAGGTAAAACAACTGGAGTTGTAAGACAAAAGGTAGAGTCAATGCAGGTAGACAAAAAGAATATAGAAGTTGCAGAAAAAGGTATGGTAGTAGGATTAAAGACAGTAGAGAGAGTAAGAGAAGGAGATAAAGTTTATCTAATGGTTGAAGTAGAAAATCCATTGGAAGAAAATAAAAGAGAGAAAGTTAAAGTTTAGTTTAATAGTGTGGGAGATGGCCTACCAAAGAAATAGCCTTGTAGGTAGTCCACCCCCAACTCTTTAAGAACTTTATATTCTTCTTCTTTTTCTACCATTTCAGCTAAGACCTTTATCTTTTT
>PNIU01000023.1 GCA_002878035.1 Sulfurihydrogenibium sp. | reverse complement strand
ACCACCGGTTTAAAAGACCGGTGCTCTACCGACTGAGCTAGCGACTCACAAACCAGATAAAAAATATATCACAAAGTTTGATTTATTGCAAGCTTTTTATTACAATAGAATTAAAAATTTTTACAGAGGTTTTATATTTAAAATGAAGATAATCGATAAACTTAAACAAGTCAAAACATCTGTTTCTTTTGAGTTTTTCCCACCAAAGACAAAAGAGTTAGAAGAATCACTCTTTAATACGATAGAAGAACTAAAACATATAAATCCTACTTTCGTTTCCGTCACCTACGGAGCCGGCGGCAGCACAAGAGAAAAAACAAGGGACGTTGTAAAGAAAATACACGAAGAAACTAACCTAACGGTTATGGCACACCTTGCATGTGTAGGTCACTCAAAGTATGAAATAAAAAGTATCCTTGACGATTATCAAAGAATAGGAATAGAAAACATACTGGCATTAAGGGGAGATATTCCTATCTCTTTTGAAAAGGAAAACTTACCATCGGACGGATGCAAAAACGCAGCTGAGTTGGTTTCCTTTATAAGAGAAAACTACAGAGATTATTACTGTATAGCCGTAGCTTCTTATCCAGAAGGACATCCAGAAAGTCCAAACTTAGAAAGAGATATTTACTACTTTAAAAAGAAAGTAGAAATGGGGGCTGACTTTTCCATTACACAGATGTTTTTCGACAATAACTTTTTTTACGAGTTTATAGAAAAATGTCAAAAAGTAGGTATTAACATTCCAATAATTCCGGGAATAATGCCAATTACAAACTTTAATCAAATTAGAAAGTTTGCTTCTTTATGTGGAGCCACAATTCCGGAAGATGTGATTAAAATCTTCGAAAAGTATGCCGATAACCCAGAAGAAACAAAAAAAGTAGGTATAGAGTTTGCCACAAAACAGTGTGAAGATTTACTAAAAAATGGAGTTAAAGGTTTGCACTTTTATACTTTAAACAAATCAGACGCAACCATAAGGATATATCAAAATATAAAAAATCTCATAGCTTAGTTAGAAAAACTATATATGTTATAATTATTCATACTTTTGACAAGGAGGTTATTTTGCAATGGGAATGACAATAACTGAGAAAATAATAGCAGCTCACGCAGGAAAAGATTACGTAGAACCGGGAGAGCTTGTAACAGTTAAAGTAGATTTAGCAATTGCAAACGATATAACTGCACCTCTTGCCATAAAACAACTTGAAAAATACGGTATAGACAAAGTTCACGACCCAAATAAAATCGCTCTTGTAATGGACCACTTTTTCCCACCAAAAGATATACTCTCTGCACAGCAGATAAAAATATCAAGAGATTTTGCTAAAAAAATGGGAATAAAAAACTACTTTGAAGGTCAAGACAGTGGTGTAATGCATACACTTTTACCGGAAAAAGGTTTTATAGTTCCGGGAGACCTTGTTATAGGAGCAGACTCTCACACCTGCACTTACGGAGGAATAGGAGCGTTTGCTACAGGAGTAGGTTCAACGGATATAGCTTACATATGGGCTACAGGTGAGACATGGTTAAAAGTTCCAGAAACTATGAAATTTACTTTCTACGGAAAACCTCAGAGATGGGTTGGTGGTAAAGATTTCGTTTTAACAGTTATTGGTAAGATAGGTGTTGATGGAGCGCTTTACAAGGCTATGGAATACCACGGTGAAGCTATAAAAGCTTTAGATATAGATAACAGGCTTACAATAGCTAACATGGCTATAGAAGCTGGTGGTAAGAACGCAGTAATAGAAGCCGACGAAAAAACTATCGAATGGGTAAGAAAAAGAACAAACAGAGAGTTTAAAATATACAAATCTGACCCAGATGCGAAATACTGCTGTGAATACGAGTTTGACGCAAACAAAATAGAACCTGTTGTTGCTTGTCCAAACCTACCATCTAACGTGAAACCTGTTACAGAAGTAGCAGGAACCCATATAGACCAAGTATTTATAGGTTCTTGCACAAACGGAAGACTATCTGACCTAAGAATAGCCGCAGCTATCCTTAAAGGTAAAAAAGTGCATCCAGAAGTAAGATGTATCGTTATTCCAGCTTCAGACCAAATATACAAGCAAGCATTACGTGAAGGTTTAATTGAAATACTTGCAGAAGCAGGATGTTTAATAAGCACATCAACCTGTGGTCCATGCTTAGGTGGACACATGGGAATCCTTGCAGAAGGAGAAGTTTGTCTATCTACTTCAAACAGAAACTTTGTTGGAAGAATGGGACATCCAAAAAGCCAAGTTTATTTATCAAGTCCGGCAGTAGCGGCAGCATCTGCAGTTTTAGGAAGAATAGCACATCCTGACGAAGTTGCAAAATATGAAGATGTAGAGACCTTAATTACATTATAAGGAGGTTAGTGCCATGGCTTTATGGGATATTTTAGTTAGAGTTTTGGTAGGTTCTATACTTGTGTACTTTGGAGTTGAAAAAGGTGGCGTTTTTATGATAGCTACTTTTGTAGGACTTGTTTTACTTCTAACTGCAATCACTGGCTTTTGTCCTTTGTATAAAATAACTGGATTATCTTCAAAAGAACCAGAGGCTACTTGAGTAGAGTATTAGCTTTAGATATAGGAACAAAAAGAATAGGGGTTGCCATAAGCGACCCCCTTGGAATCACTGCTAAACCATTAGATTACATACCTAACGATGAAAACGCCTTTGAAAAAATAAAAAGTTTAATAGAAAAAGAAAACGTCTCCACAGTTGTCATAGGATTACCTATAACCCTTAAAGGAATTCACGGACAGCAGGTAGAATACACAAAGCAGTTTTCAGAAAAGTTAAAATCCTACATTCCAGATAAAAATATAGTTTTTGTTGATGAAAGATTCACTACATCTTTAGCAGAAAAACACCTTTCCCAGACCAAAAAAAAGAAGAAAATGAAAGAATACGTAGACAGCCTTTCTGCAGTTTTTATACTACAAACCTATTTAGACAGTATATCCTTTGGTAGATGAAAAAAGTTCTATTAACTTTATTATTAACACTTTTAACTCTTTCAGTTTTCTCTACGTTTTTAATATTCAAAAAACAAAGTCTAAACAAAGAAATACTTATTCCAAAAGGGGCTTCCAGTTTTCAAATTGCGGAAATATTGGAAAAGGAAGGAGTTATTCCAAACAAGTATCTATTCTTCCTTTATGCAAAGCTACATAACAAAACTCTTAAAGCCGGTGTTTACGAGTTTAAAGGTCAATACTCTACAGTAGATATTTATCAGAAAATAGCAAATGGAGAAGTGAAACTAAAACTTTTTACAATAATCCCCGGCGATAACCTTTTAGATATAGCCGAGAAACTCGAAAAAGAAAAAATACTAAAAAAAGAAGACTTTATAAAATTTGTCTTTAATAAGGAAAACGTTAGAAAATACGGCTTAGTTGGAGATTCTTTCGAAGGATACTTTCCACCGGAAAGTTATAGAATAGACGAAAACGAAACTGCCCAAACCTTAACAGAAAAGTTTTTAGATATTTTCAAAAAAAGGTATTTACCTTTCAAAACTATCATAGAATCAAAAGATTACTCAGAATTTTATAAACCTAAGATATCCTTTTACGAAGCTATGATAATTGCATCTTTGATAGAAAAAGAAACTTTCGTAGAAAAAGAAAAACCGTTGATAGCGTCCGTAATATTCAACAGATTAAAATCTGGAATGAAGTTAGATATAGACCCTACGGTAATATACGCCTTAAGGTTAAAAAACGCTTATAACGGTAAACTGACTAAAGAAGACCTTAAAATAGACTCTCCTTTCAACACATACAAAAACAAAGGATTACCACCAACTCCTATATGTAGCTTTAGTCTATCATCTTTACAAGCAGTTATAAATCCAGCAAAAACAAACTACTTTTACTACGTTTTATCTAAAGACAAAAACGGCCATGTATTTTCAGAAAGTTATCAAGAACATCTTAAAAATGTAAAGGAAAATTTGAAAGATTAAACACCGTTTAACTTTCTATAAATTGCACCCCTTGGGTTAAGTATACTTTCTATAAGGTCTACGACAATAGTTTTTTGTTTTAAAAAGACTCTGTTTTCATATTTTTTTATCTTTTCTGAAAACTGTTGAACTTTAACTTCTTTTATTCTAAGAATCGTTACGTGTGGGATAAATGGTTTTATCTCTTTTTTGTATCCTAAAGTTAAAAGTTTATCTTCTATGACTTTGTAAATATCTTTTAGAGTTTTGTTTTCTAAAACTTTGTAAAAAAGAACCTTTGGACTGTCTATATTAGGAAAAACACCTAAACCTTCCAGTGTTATATCTACTTCTATATCCTTTCCAAGTTCGGAAGATAAACTGGCTAATATATCTTCTATCTTTTGTGTTGGCGTGTTTCCTAAAAATCTGTAAGTTATGTGAAAGTTCTCTGGCTTAACCCAACTTCCAGAAACTACACCCGATAAATCTTTTTTTATTTCTGTATAACTTTTTTTGAGTTTTTCGTGGTCTACAAAGCTACCTAAAAAAACTCTCTTTTCCATTACTTTAAACTCTCTAAAAACTCTTTGCTTAATACTCCACTACATATTTCTTGGACTTCACCAGTCATCTTTATGTTCCAATCTTGGTCTACGCTTATTTTAAGTTCTCCACCAATCATTTTTATGGTAATATCTCCCTTAGCCAAACCTTTTTTAACTAATACAGATGCAACGGCACAAGAAGAACTTCCAGATGCATAAGTAAAACCTGCCCCCCTTTCCCATATGAGAATCTGAGCTTCGTTTTCAGAGATAGGTTTTACAAACTGGACGTTTATTCTGTTTGGAAAGATTGGATGGTTTTCTATTAACGGTCCGTATTTTTTTATCTCATCTTCATCAAGGTTTTCTCTTAAGATTACACAGTGAGGATTACCTACGGAAACACAGTTTACCTCAAACTCTTTGTCTGCTACTTTTAGCTTTTCTCCGATAAATTCCTTCTTATCAGTTTTTACAGGTATTTTTTCAGCTTCAAAAACTGCCTTTCCCATATCTACGGTTATAACTTTTGCTTTACCAAACGTATTGATTTCTTCAATCTTAGCTTTTACAACTCCACCTTTTGTTTCTATGGTAAACTCTCTTTTATCTGTGTATCCATAGTCATACAAAAATTTACAGAATATCCTAAGACCATTACCGCTTTTTTCAGCTTCCGAACCATCTGGGTTGAATATTCTAAGTTTAAAATCTGCAATATCAGAAGGGTATTTTACTAAAACGCCATCACTACCAACACCGTAATGAACATCACATATTTTTTTTATGAAATTTTCGCTAATCTCAAAATCTATCTTTTCCGAGTCAAAAACGATATAATCGTTACCAAGTCCATGTGATTTTACAAAAAAATTTTTTTCCAACGTTCTACCTGTAAAGTTTAGATTTTTAAAGGATTATATCATAATTTAGTAGGACAAGATATGAAGATAGTAAAAAGATTATATATCTGACAAAATTTAACTCAAATATCCAGTCGCAATACCCTATAGAGCGGGTAAAACCCGTAAAAATTTACAACACAATGTTAAACGAAAATCTTTAAAAAGTCAATACTTTAAAAACATACTTTAAATCAGTATGTAAGTCTGCAAATGAAGGTTATTTGCATCGAACCGGACATAATGCAAATATATTTTCT
>PNIU01000019.1 GCA_002878035.1 Sulfurihydrogenibium sp. | reverse complement strand
TAAATATCAGTATTCCTATTTTAAAAAACTTGACAATACTATACTAAACCTTATATTATATTTATGAATAAAGATTTATCAAGAGGTTAGATAAAAATGGCGGAAAAAAAGGATTACTACGAGATTCTTGGAGTAAGTAGAAATGCAACTCAAGATGAGATAAAGAAGGCTTATAGAAAACTTGCAAGGCAGTATCATCCTGACTTAAACCCAAACAACAGAAAAGAAGCGGAAGAAAAGTTTAAAGAGATAACTGAAGCTTACCAAGTTTTGTCTGACCCAGAAAAAAGAAAGATATACGACCAGTTTGGACATGCAGGATTAAGTGGAGCAGGCTACCAAGATTTCGGCAAACAGTATAGTTATCAAGAAATTGATTTAGAAGATATACTTGGTGACCTTGATGAGATATTTGGTGGATTCTTTGGTGGTAGAAAAAGGTCTTCAAGACAAGGTAGAAGAAGAGAGTCTTACTACACCCCCGAAAATGGTGCGGATATATACCAAACTGTAACAATATCTCTTGAAGATGCTTACTATGGAACAACCCTTGAATTAGAAGTTCCTCGTTATGTTATATGTGAGGCTTGCGGTGGAACAGGAGTAAAGCCCGGTTCTGAAAGTAAAGTCTGTCCTACCTGTGGTGGAACTGGAGAAATCTTCCAAAATCTTGGATTTTTAAGAGTTTCTCAAACTTGTCCAAAATGTGGAGGAAAAGGTGTTATAGAAGAAAGTTGTGAAGTTTGTAATGGTAGAGGTTTGGTTATAAAGAAAGAAACGGTAAAGGTAAGAATCCCTCCAGGTGTAGACAACGGTTCTAAGTTAAGAGTTCCTGGTAAAGGCCATAGTGGAAGGTTTGGCGGAGTTCCGGGAGATTTATGGATTACAATAAACGTAAAACCTCACTACTTGTTTGAAAGAAGAGGAGATAACCTTTACTTAAAGGTTAATTTATCAGTTGCAGAAGCTATAGAAGGAACAACTTTAGAGGTTCCTCTCATTACTGGAAAAACAGAAAAAGTAGAGATAAGACCCGGTATACAACCCGGAGACAAGGTAAGACTTTACGGAAAAGGAATGCCAAGACTAAAACAGTCAGGATACGGAGATTTAGTATTGGATATAAACGTTGTAATTCCATCTATCAAAGACCTTTCAAAAGACACAAAAAAATGTATCGATAAACTTAAAGAAGAACAGAAAATAACAAATAGATTCTACAAGCCAGAGGTGTAAGCCGTGAAGGACAGAAGAAAAGAACCTTTATATATGATTGGAACAGTTGCTAAAATGTATAACATTCATCCTCAAACCCTTAGACTTTACGAAAAAGAAGGTCTACTTGTCCCTTCAAGAACAAAAGGAAAAACAAGGATGTATTCTGAAGAAGATTTAGAAAAGCTCGAATTTATACTGTTTTTAACAAGAGAGATGGGAGTTAACCTTGCAGGAGTTGATGCCATACTAAGAATGAAACAACAACTGGAAGAATTACAAAACCAGATACAACTTCTTCTAACAAGACTACAGGAAGAGATAAGAGAAAGGTATAAAAACGACTTATCTGGACAGGAGAACGCTTTAGTCCAGCTTCCAAAAGTAGAAATTGTAAAAATAGAAGAGTATATTTACAGTAAATACAAAAAACCAAAAGGTGATAAATGAAAAAATACATCTGTGAGCTGCCATCAGATTTATTTGAAATTTTTTTGGTTGAGCTAAACGGATACGGTGTAGAAATTCTAAGCAGAGACGAAAGGAACACAGTATTTGCTATTTACTCTCAGAATGAAGAAAGCCAGACTATAAAAGAAACTATACTAAGCATTTTTGAAGATTTAGGCAGTGGAAAAATCGTTTTAGAAGAAGATATACAAGAAGAAAACTGGGAAGAAAAATGGAAGGAAAACTTTAAACCTATCTTAGTAGAACCTTTTATAATCATTCCTGAATGGGAGATTTACGAAGGTAAAGATTTAATACCTATAAAACTAAAAATAGCTATGGCTTTTGGAACAGGATTACATCCTTCAACCCAGCTTATGCTATCTCTGATTCCTAAGTATGTGTCCAAAAACGATAAAGTCATAGATATAGGTTGTGGAACTGGAATACTTTCAATAGCCGCCGCAAAACTTGGAGCTATTGTTGATGCTGTAGATATAGAAAAAAAAGCCGTTGAAGAGTGTAAGATAAACAGCTGGGAAAACCAAGTTAAAGTTAACTGTTTTCAAGGTAGCGTAGAAGATGTAAAAGATGTTTACGACGTAGTCCTATCAAACCTTCAGATTGATATATTCGATAAATACTTTTCTCAGATAAAAGATAAGTTTAAAAAAGTTTGGCTACTGTCAGGTATATTTAAAGACGAAAAAGATAAAATAGTTAAAATGGCAGACGAAAACGGTTTAGAGATTATAGAGATAATAACAAAACCAGAACAAGGAAAGCCTGATGACCTATGGTATGGATTTGCTATCAAACATAAATAAATATATAGACCATTCAGTTTTAAAACCATTTGTAACTTACAAAGAAATAGAAAAACACTGTCTTTTTGCCTTAGAGTATAAATTTGCATCTGTTTGTGTTAATCCTTTTCATACAAAACTGTGTTACGAAATACTAAAAAATTCAGAAGTGAAAGTATGCACTGTAGTAGGTTTTCCTCTTGGACTAACAACCAAAAACATCAAAATAAAAGAAGCCGTAGAGTCAGTAGAAAACGGAGCCACTGAACTTGACATTGTTTGGAACATATCAGCTTTCAAAAGTAAAGATTATACCTATGTAGAAAACGAACTAAAAGAGATTATTAAACACACTCCAAACGTAGTCCATAAGATAATAGTTGAAACTGCTTACTTAACACAAGAAGAAAAAATAGACGCTTTAGATATAGTGATACAATCTGGAGCCCATTACATAAAGACAAGCACAGGATTTGCCGAAAAAGGAGCCGATATAGAAGATGTAAAACTTTGGAAAAGTTTATCAAAAGATAGAATAAAAATAAAAGCTTCTGGGGGAATAAAAGATTTAAATACAGTGTTAGCTTTTATAAACGCCGGAGCAGATAGAATAGGAACAAGTAGCACAGAAAAGATAATGAAGGAGGTAGACGGCAATGTACTCTGAAGAAACTCAAAAAAAACTTATAGAAAAGACAAAAGAACTTCTAAAACTGGATATAAAAACGATAGATAGAAGCAAGGCTGAAAAAATCGTAGAAGACCTAAGAGAGGTTATAAGATTTCACGACTGGAGATACTACGTCTTAGCCCAACCGGTTATATCAGACTACGAATACGACAAACTTTTTAAACTTCTAAAAGATATAGAAAGTAAATACCCAGATTTGATAACTCCAGACTCACCAACCCAGCGAATACCTTCAGAAATAACAAAAACATTTCCACAAGTAAAACATCTAACTCCAATGCTATCTCTTGATAACTCTTACAACGAAGAAGATTTAAGAGATTTCGATAGAAGAGTTAGAGAACTTACCGGACTTGAAAAGATAGAATACTCGGTAGAGCCAAAGTTTGACGGAGCTGGCATATCTTTGATTTATAAAAATGACCTTTTTGTAAGGGGAGCAACAAGAGGAGATGGGGAGGTAGGAGAAGATATAACCAACAACCTTAAAGTTATAAAGTCCCTTCCTTTGTCTGCAAAATTTTCTTCCTACGGCATAGATACAGTAGAAATCAGAGGCGAGGTTTTAATCAGAAAAGATGTATTTAAAAAGATAAACGAAGAAAGAATGGAAGAAGGACTTTCACTTTTTGCAAACCCAAGGAACGCAGCAGCTGGTTCTATAAGACTTCAAGACCCAAAAGAAGTAGCTAAAAGAGGATTGGAAGCTTTTGTTTATCAAATAACATACGCAACCGACAAAAACGGAAACAACCTTTTAGGAAAAAGTTTAAACAAACACTCAGAAAATATAAAAATGCTACACAACTTAGGTTTTAAAACACCTTACGAAGTTCTAAAAGTATGCAACGGAATAGAAGAAGTTATAGATTACTGTAAAGAATGGGAAAAGAAAAGAGATACCTACCCTTATGAAATAGACGGTATGGTTGTAAAAGTAAACGATATTAATCTTTACGAAAAACTCGGTTTTACTTCCCATCATCCAAGATGGGCTATAGCATTTAAATTTAGAGCAAGACAGGCAACTACAAAAATACTGAACGTAGTTTTCCAAGTTGGAAGAACGGGAGCCATAACACCAGTAGCAAAGCTGGAACCTGTTGAAATAGGAGGAGTTATAGTCTCTTCTGTTTCTCTCTTCAACGAAGACTTTATAAAAGAAAAAGATATAAGGATAGGAGATACAGTCTTAGTTGAAAGAGCCGGAGATGTAATCCCTTACGTTGTTATGGTTATAAAGGAAGCAAGGACAGGTAAAGAAAAACCTATAGAGTTTCCTAAAGAATGTCCATCGTGTGGCTCACCACTTGTAAAACCAATAGGAGAAGCCGTCTATAGATGTATAAACATAAACTGTCCAGCGCAGGTCGTTGAAAGAATAATACACTTTGCATCAAAAGATGCTATGGATATAAGAGGCTTATCAGAAGCCACTGTAAAAAAATTTTACAAAATAGGTCTTTTAAAAAACATACCAGACATATACAGGTTAGACTTTAAAATAATCAAAAATCTGCAAGGATTTGGAGAAAAGTCTGCCAACAACCTAAAACAAGCTATAGAAGAATCAAAAAATAGACCGCTTTACAGACTTATTTACGGACTTGGAATAAGATATGTAGGAGAAGTTACGGCTAAGACCTTAGCATCGGCCGTAAAATGTATAGAAGACCTTAAAAACTTTTCAATAACAGACCTTATGAAACTACCAGACATAGGAGATAAAGTAGCAACGGAAATATACAACTTCTTCCATAACCAGCAAAACCTAAAGATGATAGAAGAGTTAAAACAGCTTGGAGTAAACGTTTGCAATCCAGAAGAAGAAAAGAAAGGAAAACTTTCAGGTTTAAACTTTGTATTTACAGGAACGTTGAAATGTTGCAGTAGAGAAAAAGCAAAGGAAATAGTAGAAAGTCTTGGAGGAAACGTTTTAGACAGTGTATCTAAAAAAGTTCATTACTTGGTTGTTGGAGAAGAACCCGGAAGTAAATTACAAAAAGCTCAAAAAATAGGCACTATTAAGATAATAAACGAAGAAGAGTTTTTACAGTTGATAGGCCATGAAAATATTTAAAAATAGAGAAGACGCAGGAAAACTACTTGCCGAGTTTTTAAAAACTTATAACTTTGATAAAACAAAAACTATCATACTTGCAATCCCAAGAGGGGGAGTCCCAATAGCTTGGGAAATATCAAAGGCTTTAAACATTCCATTTTCTCTTGTGATAACCAAGAAACTTGCACCGCTAAACGAACCTGAAGCAGCTTTTGGAGCTATTGCACCAGATGGAAATACTTACATAGACCAATCTCTTATGAGATACATGGGAGTTAATGAAGAAGAGCTTGAAGTTATAAAAGAAAAAGCCTTATCAGAGATAAAAAGAAGGATAAAGACTTACCTGAAAGATAAAGAGCCAAATATAGAAGGTAAAGACGTAATCATCGTAGATGATGGAATAGCTACAGGTTATACAGCCATAGTGGCAGCTATATACGCAAAAAACAGAGGAGCAAACAAAGTATATTTAGCAGTTCCTGTATGTCCAGCTGACAGCATACCAAGAGTAAAAAGGTTCTTTGACGATGTAATATGTTTATACCCAGTTAAAACTCCGTTTTTTGCAGTAGGTGCCTACTACCAAGATTTTAGACAATTAACCGATGATGATATGTTAGAATA
>PNIU01000083.1 GCA_002878035.1 Sulfurihydrogenibium sp. | reverse complement strand
TATCTTTTTCTACTTCTTGCTTTAGGCTTTCTAAGTAGCTTTCGACTTTTCCAACTTCTACTGGAGAACATTCTAAAGCATGCATTTCTTTTAACTTATCAAGTTTCTTTTCTAAATCTGAAATGTTTATTTGGTCAATCTGAGAAAATGAAGGACTTATAATTATAGATAGAGTTAGCAACGATAAAGCTATTTTTTTCATCTTTCTGCTCCTGCTGTAGTTTTTTCTATTGCTTTTAAAGACCATTCTATGGATTTTTTGGCAGCTTCAATGGCTTTTTCTGTTTGAAAGTCAGATGCTTGATCTTTTGCTATGTTATAGTATCCCAAGGCTTTACCATACTCATACTGGGCTTTTACATGGGCTCCATTTTCGTAAGCGATTTTCAAAGCTTTCTGTGCCTCTTCAAGGTATTCTGATAAAGTTATATTTCTTTCAAATGCAAATGTTAGTCCTACAAAAGTAAAAATCAGTATAAAAATCTTTCTTAACATTTAGCTTTTCCTCCTGCCTTTTTATACTTTTCGGCGTTAGTAGAAAAATTTTTAGAGTTTTAAAGTATATACCTGCTTAAGTCCTCACTTGAAACTATATCTCCAAGCTTCTCTCTCACGATCTTTGCATCTATAACCACTTTTTGTCCTTTTAAATCTGGGGCGTTAAATGAGTAGTCTTCCATAATTTTTTCTAAGATTGTGTGTAGTCTTCTTGCTCCTATGTTTTCTGTTTTTTCGTTAACTTCTTCTGCAATTTTTGCTATTTCTTCTATTGCGTCTTCTGTAAACTCAAGTTCTACACCTTCAGTTGCCATTAGAGCTTTATACTGTTTTATTAAAGCGTTTTTTGGTTCTGTTAGTATTTTTACAAAGTCTTCTTTTGTGAGGGGTTTTAATTCTACTCTTATTGGAAATCTTCCCTGTAGTTCTGGTATAAGGTCCGATGGTTTTGAAAGGTGAAAAGCTCCTGCGGCTATAAAAAGTATATGGTCGGTTTTTACTGGTCCATACTTTGTAGATACTACCGTTCCTTCTACTATAGGTAGAAGGTCCCTTTGGACTCCTTCCCTCGATACGTCAGGTCCTGATTTGTTGCTTGACCTTGAGGCTACTTTGTCTATCTCATCTATGAACACTATTCCAAAGTTTTCAGCTCTTTTAACTGCTAAGGATTGAACTTCGTCCATATCTATGAGTTTTTCTGCCTCTTCGTTTTCAATGATTTTTAGTGCTTCTTTTACTGTAAGCCTTCTTTTTTTGGTTCTTGAGGGACCGATTGATGAAAAAATTTCTTTTAACTGGTTTTCTATATCCTCTAAACCGGGAACTACCACTCCACCTATTACGGCTGGTGTTTTTTCTGCAACGTCTATCTCTACGATTTTATCGTCTAAAAGACCTTGCTTTAGCATCTGTCTGAATTTCTCTCTGGCTGGTGATTCTTCTTCCTCTTCCATTAAAGATCCATATCTTCTTGGTTTTTTAGGAACAAGGTAATCTAATATTTTTTCTTCTGCAATGCTTCTGGCTTTTTCTCTTACTTCTTCCATTTTTTCTGCTTTTACCATTTTAAAGGCTACATCTGTAAGCTCTCTTATTATACTTTCTACGTCTCTTCCAACATAACCGACTTCTGTAAATTTTGTAGCTTCAACCTTTATAAAGGGTGCTTTTACAAGAGAAGCCAATCTTCTGGCAATCTCCGTTTTACCTACACCTGTTGGTCCTATCATAAGGATATTTTTCGGGATAACTTCGTCTCTTAAATCTTCTGGTAGTTTCTGCCTTCTCCATCTGTTTCTTAGAGCTATAGCAACAGCTTTTTTTGCTTCATACTGTCCTACGATATACTTGTTTAACTCTTCTACAATTTGCTTTGGAGTAAGCTCTTCTCTGAATTCCAACTCTACCTCCTTAGTCTTCTAATGTTGAAATATCTCCTAACTCTTGACCAAGTTCTTTTGCTCTTAAAACTCTTCTCATTATTTTACCGCTTCTTGTTTTTGGAAGTTTGTCTACAAACTCTATCTCGTCTGGAACTGCTATAGCTCCAAGGACTTCTTTTACTGTTTCTTTTATTTCATCTACAAGTTCTGGTGATGGTGTATAACCTTCTTTTAAGACAACGAAAGCTTTTATAGACTCTCCTTTTATTTCGTTTGGTTTACCTATAACTGCTGCTTCGGCTACTGCTGGATGTTCTATTATTGCAGATTCTACTTCTGCGTTTCCTATTCTATGACCTGCAACGTTTAACACATCGTCCGCTCTACCGACAATCATTATATATCCATCTTCGTCTATTGCTGCTAAGTCGTCTGCGTTGTATACATTTCCGGGTATGTCTTTCCAGTATTTTTCGTATCTCTCTGGTTCGCCCCAGCATGTTCTGAGCATAGATGGCCAAGGTTTTCTTATAACTAAATAACCTATCGTATTTGGTGGTAAGGAGTTGCCTTGTTTATCTACAACGTCAGCAACTACTCCAAACATAGGTTTGCCTGCTTTACCCGGTTTTGCTGGATAGCATGGAAGAGTTGTAATCATATGAGCTCCAGTTTCAGTTTGCCACCATGTATCTACAACTTTGGCTTTTTCTTTTCCTACGTGTTTGTAATACCAAAGCCAAGCTTCTGGGTTTATCGGTTCTCCTACCGAGCCTATGATTTTTAACGAGGAAAGGTCGTATTTGGCAGGTATTTCATCTCCAAATCTCATAAGCATTCTGATTGCTGTTGGTGCTGTGTAAAATACGTTTACTCTGTATTTTTCCACATACTCCCACCATATTCCCGGATGTGGGTAGACTGGTACGCCTTCCATTATGACCGACGTGGTGCCGTTGGCAAGTGGGCCGTATACTATATAGCTGTGTCCAGTTATCCAACCTACGTCTGCCGTGCACCAGTAAACTGTATCTTCTTTTATGTTAAATACAGTTTTTGTTGTAAGGTAGGTGTTAACCATGTAGCCACCGACTGTGTGTAAAACTCCTTTTGGTTTTCCAGTAGTTCCAGATGTGTAAAGAATAAATAGTGGGTCCTCTGCATCCATAATTTCTGGATTACAAACTGGAGAACTGGATTTTATAAGGTTTTCAAAATCTACTATCTTACCGTTTTGCTGGGACTCTTCGATTTCTTTATCTCTGTCCCAAACGATTATGTGTTTAACAAAATCTAAATCTTTTGTTGCTTCCAAGACCGTAGGTAAAAGTGGTATCTTTTTACCTCTTCTTTTTGTGTAGGTTGCAGTTATAACGGCTTTTGCTTTTGCATCGTTTACTCTTATTTTTAATGCTCCTTCGCTAAAACCTGCAAAAACTACACTGTGAATAACTCCTATCCTTGCACAAGCAAGCATTGATATTACTGCTTCTACTGTGTTTGGCATATATATGGATACTCTATCTCCTTTAGACAGACCAAGGGACTTTAAACCGTTTGCCAGTCTGTTTACACGTTCGAGAAGTTCACCGTAAGTGATTTTTTTCTCATTTCCTTCTTCATCTACAGATATAAATGCTAACTTGTTTCTTCTGCCGTTTTCTACATGTCTATCAAGACAGTTGTAAGTTATGTTTGTTTTTCCGTTTACAAACCATTTTGCATAAGGAAAGTTCCACTCTAAAACTTTATCCCACTTCTGATACCAGAAAAGCTCTGATGCTACTTCAGACCAAAACTCGTCTGGGTTCTCTATGGACTTTTTATACATACTTTCGTAATCTTGGACTATACACTCTTTTTTTAACTCTTCAGTTGGATAAAATACTTCGTTTACCTGTAAGTGAACTTGTTCTAAGTTCTCCATTTTACTCCCTCCGTAAAATTAAGTTAATTTAAGCTTAAGTTTTATTGTTTAGTTTTTCAAGTCTGTTTTTGTAAGATGCTTCAACAAAACTTACAAACAGAGGGTGTGGTTCGAAAGGTTTACTTTTAAATTCAGGGTGAAACTGACATGCTATAAACCATCTGTGATTAGGAAGTTCTATTATTTCTGGTAGGTTCTTTGATTTATAAACGCCAGACACAACCAGACCTTTCTCTTCCAGTATTGGCACGTATTTAGGATTAAACTCGTATCTGTGTCTGTGTCTTTCTGAAATCTCATCTTTTCCGTAAATCTGGTAAGCTTTCGTGCCCGGTTTTAAGACACATTTGTAGGCACCAAGCCTCATAGTTCCACCTTTTTTGTCGATGTTTTTCTGGTCTGGCATTATATCTATTACTGGGTGTGGTGTGAAAGGGTTAAACTCCGTTGAATTTGCGTTTTCGAGTCCTGCCACAGACCTTGCAAACTCTATAACCGCTATCTGCATTCCAAGACATATGCCAAAGTAAGGTATGTTGTTCTCTCTTGCATACTTAGCCGTTAAAATCTTTCCTTCTATTCCTCTATCACCAAAACCTCCCGGAACAAGTATACCGTCCATATCTTTTAAAATTTCTTGATAGTTCTCTTGGTTTACCTTTTCTGAGTTTATCCAGTGTATATTTACTTTTACTTTGTTTGGTATCTGAGCGTGTATAAGGGCTTCGTTTATGCTTTTGTAGGCATCTTTAAGTTCAACATACTTTCCAACGATAGCTATATCTACTTCTTTCTCAAGTTTTGATAGGGTGGTTACTATCTTTTTCCATTTGCTTAAGTCTGGTTCTTTGTATTCAAGCATAAGATGTTTTGCTATAGCTTTGTCAAGTCCTTCTTTTTTAAAGTAAAGTGGTATCTCGTAGATTATGTCTAAGTCTGGGGCTGAGAATACAGAGTCTTCATCTACGTTTGTAAACAAAGACAGTTTTCTTTTTATCTCTTTTGGTAAAGGTATCTCAGACCTACCGATAAGTATATCTGGTTGAATACCGATGGCTCTTAGTTCTTTTACAGAGTGCTGACTTGGTTTGGTTTTAAGTTCTCCTGCTACTTTTATGTAAGGCACGTATGTAAGGTGAATATATATAACGTCTTCTTTTTTGTTTTCTATTCCCATCTGACGGATAGCTTCTAAAAACGGCTGACTTTCTATGTCTCCAACGGTTCCACCTATCTCAACGAGGGTTATCTCGTAGTTTTCTGCTACTTTTTCTATTGCTCTTTTTATTTCGTTTGTAAAGTGTGGTATGACTTGGACTGTTGCTCCTAAGAAAGCTCCTCTTCTTTCTTTTTCTAAAAGGTTGTAGTAGAGTTTTCCGGAAGTTGTGTTGTTATACTTTGTCATAACTGCGTTTGTAAATCTTTCGTAATGTCCAAGGTCAAGGTCTGTTTCTGCACCGTCTTCCGTTACAAAAACTTCTCCATGCTGGTAAGGGTTCATCGTTCCCGGGTCTATGTTAAGGTAAGGGTCAAGTTTCATTAGTGTTATTTTGTATCCCATACTTTCCAGTATGGAACCGATAGCTGCCGATGTAACTCCTTTACCTAACGATGATAAAACACCACCAGTTATGAATATGTATTTTCTCAAGCCATCACCTCTTTATAGTTTTATCTTTCCTTTAAACTGTTTTTCTATCTCTCTTCTTGTGTCTCTTTCTTTCATATCCTCTCTTTTTTCATACTTAACTTTACCTTTTGCAAGGGCTATCTCGACCTTTGCTTTACCATCTTTAAAGTAAACTTGCAGCGGCACTATCGTTAGTCCTTTTTCTTTTACTTTTCCCATAAGTCTAAGGATTTCTCTTTTATGAAGAAGTAGTTTTCTTTTTCTGTATGGGTCGTGTCCCAGTTTGTGGGCAGGTTTGTAAGGTGCTATATAACAGTTGTATAACCAAGCTTCTCCATCTTCTATCATTACGAAACTGTCTTTGAGATTACAAGAACCTTCCCTTAAAGATTTTACTTCCGAACCTGTAAGGACCATACCAGCTTCGTATTTCTCTATGATGTTGTAGTCGTGAAATGCTTTCTTGTTTGTTGCTACTACTTTTATGGACATAAAAATCAACTCCT
>PNIU01000057.1 GCA_002878035.1 Sulfurihydrogenibium sp. | reverse complement strand
AGAAAAACAAAGTCTTCGTCAACAGGCGAGATTACATCAACACTTCTTAAATTTTCTTTTAGTTTAAAGACTATCTCAATATCACTTGGTTTATTTTCTTCTAAAATTTTTGTTATTGATGGGAAGTATAGAAAAGCTATAGCAAAGTTTTTGGATTTCTTATATCTGTTTATCCTTTCTATTTCTATTTCTACAAGAGCTTTAAAAACTTCAAAATCATAAAATTTTAAGTTTTCAGTTTTTTTCATTTTTATTTAACCTCCTTTAGTAATGAAATCTAAACCTGTTAAACTTTCCCATTTAAACTCTTCTTTATCTTTACCGAAATGGCCTTCAACAGCCGTTTCTTTATATATAGGTTTCCTTAAATCAAGTGTATCTATTATATCACTAACACTTATTTTGTAAAGAACTTTTTCAAATTTTTCACAGTTTGCACATTCTAAATTTACAAGTAAAGGATATTCTGAACCTATAGCGTATACCATCTCAACTTTACATCTTTCTACTAAACCACTAGCGACTATATTTTTAGCTACAAACCTTGCAAAGTATGATGCAGACCTGTCTACTTTTGTAGGGTCTTTGCCAGAAAAAGCACTACCTCCGTTTGGACAGGCTGTTCCGTATGCATCTGCCGATATTTTTCTACCTGTTAAGCCTGTATCAGCCATCGGTCCACCAATAATAAACCTACCTATCGGATTTATAACTATGTTTGTTCTTTTGTCTATGTATTGACCATACTTTAATTTTTTTATAACTTCTTCCATAACCGCTTCTTTCAGTTCTCTTTCGGTTATATACGGTTCATGTTGAACCATAACTGCAATGTTTCTAACCCTTACAGGTTTGTCGTTTTCATACTCTACACTTACGATTGCTTTACCATCAGGTCTTAAAAAATTTAACGTTCCATCTTTACGAAGAGTTGTAAGTCTCTGAGTAATTTCGTTTGCTATATTACTGGCAAGGGGCATGTAGTTTTCAGTTTCGTTGGTTGCATACCCTACAACGATACAGCTATCTCCAGCTCTGTCTGAAGGTAGTCCAAGGGCAATTTCTGGACTTTGGTCGTTTATTGTGGTTATCACTCCAGCAGTATAACCATCAAAACCATACTCTGGCTTTGTATATCCTATCTCTATAAGTGTGTTTCTTACTATTGTAGGTATGTCTGCGTATGCATCGGTAGATATCTCTCCTGCTACATGCACAAGACCCATTGTGATAAGCACCTCTATAGATGCTCTCGTGTATGGGTCTTTGGCTATTAGGTCGTCTAAGATGGCATCAGCTATTATATCGGCTATCTTATCTGGATGTCCTAAACAAACGCTTTCAGCACTTTTTATAGTTTTCATAATCTTACCTCTTAGGTGCATTCATCAGATAGAATAGCACCTTTGTGGGCAGAAGTTACAAATTTTGCATATCTTCTAAGCCATGGGCTTGTTATCTCTTTTTTCTTAGGTTTAAACTCCTTCATTCTTCTATCAAACTCTTCTTGAGGTATTAGCAACTCTATCTTTCTATTTGGAATATCTATAAGTATTTCATCACCGTCTTGAACTATTCCGATTGGTCCACCTGCCGCAGCTTCCGGTGATATATGTCCTACACATGCTCCCCTTGTAGCTCCAGAAAATCTACCGTCAGTTATTAAAGATACTTTATCTCCAAGACCCATTCCCATGATAGTAGAAGTAGGTGTAAGCATCTCTCTCATACCCGGTCCACCTTTAGGTCCTTCGTATCTAATAACTACAACATCTCCTTCTTTAACTTTGCCTTTTGTCATACCTTCCACTGCTTCCTCTTCACTATCGAACACTACGGCTCTTCCTCTGTGAACCATTATTTTAGGGTCAACAGCAGCGGCTTTTACTACGGCACCATAAGGTGCAAGGTTTCCAAATAAAACTGCTAAACCACCTGTTTCACTGTAAGGGTTGTCTATAGGTCTTATTACATTAGGGTCCTTTATTTCTGCATCTTTTATAGCTTCTCCCAACGTTTTCATTAAAACGGTAGGTCTATCAAGGTGTAGTAAGCCTTTTTTAGATAACTCTTTTAGTATAGCGTATACACCTCCTGCTCTGTCTAAATCTTCCATATGGTAATGGGAAGCAGGTGCAAGTTTGCATAAGGTTGGTGTTCTTCTTGATATTTCGTCTATTTTTTCCATTGAAAACTCTATTCCCGCTTCGTGAGCTATAGCCAAAAGGTGTAAAACAGTGTTAGAAGAGCCTCCCATAGCTACGTCAAGCGTAAATGCGTTTTCTATGGTTTGCTCGTTTACTATGTCTCTAAACTTCAAGCCTGCTTTTACAAGTTCTACTATCTGTCTTCCGGCTTGTTTCGCAAGTTCTATTCTTCTTGGGTCTATGGCAAGTATGGAGCCATTTCCCGGAAGTGCAATACCAAGGGCTTCAGCAAGACAGTTCATAGAGTTTGCAGTAAACATACCAGAACAAGAACCACAGGTAGGACAAGCGTGGGTTTCTATATCTTTAAGTTCATCTTCCTTTATCGATCCTTTCTTTATGGACCCTACGGCTTCAAATACAGTTGCTAAGTCTATTGGTTTACCTGAAGATGTATGACCTGCAGCCATAGGACCACCACTTATCAGGATTGTAGGTATATTTAATCTTGCAGCTGCCATTATCATTCCGGGAACGATTTTATCGCAGTTTGGAATAAGAACAAGACCATCTAACTTATGGGCTTGAACTACGGTTTCTACACTATCGGCTATCAATTCTCTACTTGGAAGTGAGTAAAACATTCCAGAGTGTCCCATGGCTATTCCATCATCAACACCTATAACGTTAAACTCAAAAGGAACACCACCAGCTTCTCTGATTGCTTCTTTAACGTGTTTAGCAAATTCCTGAAGATGAACATGGCCCGGAATTATATCTATGTAAGAGTTTGCAACTCCTATAAAAGGTTTATCAAAATCTTCCTCTTTAAGTCCACAGGCTCTAAGTAAACTTCTATGTGGGGCTCTTTCTATACCTTTTTTTATCTCATCGCTTCTCATTTAATCCTCCAAAAAGCCGAAAATGTAAAATATAGTATAACAAAAATTATGTGTGCTATAATAAGAATTATGTTTAGATTTAAAAAAATTAGTTTAAGCATACTGGTTTTCGTTTTTCTGATAAACTTTAGAGTATCTTTTGCTATCAATGAAAACTTAGCTAAATGTTTTTACGAAGCTTCTGTAAGCTATAATGTTCCTTACGGACTTTTGGTAGCAATAGCAAAGGTAGAGTCTGGGTTTAGGCCGTGGGTTATAAACATAAACCAAAACGGAAAATCTGTAAAAGTTATAAATCCAAAGTCTTATACAGAAGCTTTAGTCTACGTAAGGTATTTACACGATAACGGTTTTAACTACGATGTTGGTATAGGTCAGATAAACGTATCGAATATAAAAAGGTTAAATTTACAACCGGAACAGCTTTTAGACCCTTGCAACAACATAAAAGTATCGGCTTACATACTCCGAGAAAATATAAACAAGTACGGTTTAACTTGGGAGGCTATCTGGCGCTACAACGGCAGAAGGGACTACGCTTACAAGGTTTACAATGCTTTAATATCTATGGGGATTGTAGCTCGTAGATAACGTTTTGATAAATCTTATCTTGCAACTCAAACATAACTTTTGCATCTTCTTCAGAAGTTTCGTGGTCGTATCCAAGTAAGTGAAGTATTCCATGGGTAAGTAGTCTTACAACTTCTTCTTTGTAAGAGTATCCAATCTCTTCTGCCTGCCTTCTTGCATAAGGTAAAGATATGATTACATCTCCTAAAACTCTGTATCTGTATCCTACTGTATCTCCCTGAGGAAAAGAAAGTACATCTGTTGGTTTGTCTTTACCTCTCCACTGTTTGTTTATACTTCTTATTGTTTCATCGTCCGTTAAAGTTATACTAACTTCAACACCGTCTAAATTAAGGTTTTTTATAATCTGTTTTGTAGCTTCTTTTACAAAGCTTTTTGTTATTTCTCTATCGTAAACTTGTTTATTTACCAGTATTCTGTTCATTTTGTCTGTTGTTGCTCTTCGTATCTGTTGTATGCTTCTATTATTCTTTGGACTATAGGATGTCTTACAACGTCCTTTTCTGAAAATCTTGTAAAACCTATACCTTTAACACCTTCTAAAACTTTTATAGCTTCTATCAGGCCAGATTGAGAAGCTTTAGGTAAGTCTATCTGAGTTATGTCTCCAGTTATTACAGCCTTTGACCCAAAACCAATCCTTGTAAGTAGCATCTTCATTTGTTCTCTGGTTGTGTTTTGGGCTTCGTCTAATATTATAAAAGCATCGTTTAATGTTCTTCCCCTCATAAATGCAAGGGGGGCAACTTCTATTACTTTTTTCTCTATCATATCGTTTACTTTTTCTGGGTCCACCATATCGTAAAGTGCATCGTATAAAGGTCTTAGGTAAGGGTCTACTTTCTCTTCTAACGAACCGGGTAAAAATCCCAGTTTTTCTCCTGCTTCTACGGCAGGTCTTGTAAGAATTATCCTACTTACTTTGTTTTGTTTTAAGTAAGACACAGCTACAGCCATAGCGAGATACGTTTTACCTGTTCCAGCAGGACCTATGCCAAAAGTTATATCGTTTTGTTTTATGGTTTCAACGTAAAGTTTTTGAGTTGGCGTTTTTGCCATTATAGGCTTTCTTTTGTATGAAAACAGGATTGTATCTGAGAAATTATTCTCTTTTTCTAACTTCTCTTCCCTTTCTGACTCAAGTTTAAAGCCTATGGCAAGGTTTCTAACATCTTGAGGAGATAAGATATGCCCTACTTCAAAGTAAGAGGATACTTTTTCCATAAACTCTTCAAACTTGTCTAAGTTTTCTTCTGGACCGGAAGCTATTATTGATGTTCCCCTTGCGAATATTTTTAAGTTGAAGATTTCTTCGAAATACCTTAGATTTTCGTCTTTTGTGCCAACTACGTTAAAAAAGGCTTCAACAGGTATTTGTACTTCTAACTTTAGAATCTCTCTATACCTCCTAATTTAAGTTTGTGTTAAATTTATCTCATTTTATTCTAATTTCCAGCCTTTTTGTATGTTAAAAAATTCCAATAGTTCGTTTAATTTCTCAGCTTCTATCTGTCCGGGGGCAAAAGACTGTCCTATGTAAGTGTAAGTTATCATACTACCAAAGATTGGTGCTACAACTCTGGAAACTTTTCCGTAATCTCCCATAAGTATGGCTACCAGATTCTTTTCTCTGTTTTTGTTTGTTAAACATAAAACTCTTGCTACATCTTGGAAACTGTTTGCTTTAAAGGCATACTTTACAATATCTGCTCCAAGACTTTTACTTTCATCTATAACCGCTTGTATGTAGTCATCAGATGGAGTTTTTTCAAAATCGTGGTAAGACATTATGATGGCTTTACCTTTACTGTGGTAAAAATCTATAACTTCTTTGTTGATTGCAAAGGACGTATACTCAATATCTGCCATATCTACGTAATCACAGATGTATTTGAATATTTTTAGTCTTTCTTCGTCTGGAATATCAACTCCACCTTCCAGTTTACTTCTAACTGTTGCAAGTGCTATAAATCCTTTCTCTTTTACTTTGTTTGCAACTTTTATTATATGTTCTAAGTTTTTGTCTTCAAACTGGTCTATTCTAAGTTCTATAATGTCTATTCCTTCCAACAGTGCTTTTACTAAAACATCATCTATACCCTTGTCTACTACCGGTAAGGCTACCTTTACCATAAGGTTTAACCCCTTTTTAATTATAAATTTTAACATACTTTGAGTGAGAAATTAACCATGAGATTCTGCAAAATATCTGAAAAAGTTATATTTTACTTCATTAGCAACTGAACAGTTCTATTCTAAGTAAAGCATTCCTAAGGGCTAACAAAGAGATAACAAAGACATAGCTAAGAGAAAATTTTGAGATACTTGACGGGTTAAAAATTTTTTGTTATACTTTATAGTGTAAGTTTTA
>PNIU01000033.1 GCA_002878035.1 Sulfurihydrogenibium sp. | reverse complement strand
GATGTTTTAAAGTTTCACAAGTTTAACGGAGTTATCGAACTAAAAAGCTTAGAGAATAAATGGGAATATCCTATAATTAAAGGTAGGATTATTTCAGATGAAGATATAAGTCAGTTAGAATTTGATATATTCAGTGTATACAGAACAAACCATAACTTTTTAATACATTATTTCAATTTGAATGAAGAGCCAAAAATAGTCTATTCTACCAACGAGCCAGTGTGGGTAAACCTTGAATCGATAAACATGAATATGAGAGAGTTTTTCAGAAAATTAAATTACATATCTCTAACAGGTTTTGTTAAAATAGAAAATAGGGTAAACTACAATGACTACTATATATTCTTTTATTTAGGTGATGTTGTTGCAGGCCAAATAGAAGACCTAAAGACTCCTGCCGTAATACCTGACATAATAAAAGATTTAAAGGAGTATCCTTGTAGTATAAACGTTTACTCTTTACCTCAAGAATTTCTTATATTTTTCCTTTCTAAAACCAGATATATAAAAACTTTGAGAAGCTTGGATGGAATAGAAAACGTATTAGAAAAGGACAAATTTTATCTAATTCAAGGAATTAAACCAAATAAGGTGGGATATGCTACATACGATGAAAATGGGTTGAATTTTTATGATGATATTAAAGAATACGACTATTTTGAAATACATGAATTGGTAAAAATACCTCCAAAATTACCTACTATAGATATTCTTGAGTATGTTGGTGCAGAAGATAAGTTCAAATTTATAAAAGACCCAGAAGGTTTGATAATATACTTCTGTCCTGCCTGTTGGTCTGTTATAAAAAAAGAAGATATTGTATGTCCAAACTGTGGTTTTGATCTAAGAGAATTTCATGAAATGGACTATGAATACAAATTAATTTTAAGCTTAGAACATCCTATAAAAGAATGGAGAAAGAACGTAATACATACGATAGGTTTAAAAAAGTTAGAAGAGGCGGTGCCTTACTTAGATATAATGGTAGATAAAGAGCAGGACCCATTCGTCCTTATGGAGATAGCCGATACACTTGCAAAGATAGGAACGCCAGACGTTATACCCATTTTAAGAAAATTATCAGAGCATAAATACATATTAGTTAGAAACAAAGCAAGGTTCTTATTAAACTCTATTTCTAAGAAGATGGGAATTTAAGAAGGTGAGGGACGGTTAATCCCCCACCTTTAGATTTATTAAATTAGTCTGTTTCTTTGAGATGAAGTTATTGTTGTAGCTAAACCTATGTCCCTTGGGAATTCTGTTCCTCTGGAAGTAGTCTGTATCTCAAGTTTTTCAGTTCCGAAGAAGGATTTTATTATTTCTATAGCAGCTTGAATATCAAAATCCTTGCAAGAGAATATGTCTATTGAGAAGTAACCTTTTTCTGGGAAGGTGTGAATACTTATATGACTTTCGGCTATTATTACGAAACCAGATATTCCCCAGTCTTCAGGTTTTTCTCCACCATCATACTTAAATACATAAGGTGGCATTATCTTAGTCATTCCGATTTGTGAAGGTAGCGTGTCTAAGAAGTTAGTTACAGCTTCTATGCTTGCCAGTGTCTCAAACGACCCTTCATAACCATCTACCATTAAGTGGGGTCCAAATCCTATCAACTCTTGTTTTCCTCCTTTGATATTAAAATTGTGGTATAAAAGATATATTAAAAAATTTTAAATGTAAATATATATTTGCATATTTTTTGTGCAATTTAAAATTTTTGCATTGGAATTCCAAGGTTTAAAACCTGATAAATATTATTGTAAATAACTACTAACCAGATTAAGTTATACATTAACAAAATTTTTTTTAATAAGGAGATTTAGATGACACATTACATAGAGCCAAAACTTACTGTAGAGCTTGCCCATCAGTGTGTAAAATGTTCTGCTTGTCGTCAAGTTTGCCCTACTTATTCTGTTGTAAAGGAAGAAAGGTCTTCTCCACGGGGAAGGTTGGCTCTAGCTGAGGCTGTGGTTGATGGAGTGTTGCCTTTAACGGAAGAGATAGCAGCCCAGTGGAATGAGTGTGCTATGTGTAGAAGATGTGAGTGGATATGTCCAAACGAAGTAGAGTATAAAGAGATAATGTTTAGAGCCAGAAATATGGCAAAAGAGAAAAGCAAGAAAGATTACTTTAAAAATGTTGTATTTAAAGGTCTTGCTATGATGGGTAATCCACTCACAAAGATAGGAATGAAGTTTGCCCCTGCTTTAATGGAAGCTTACGGTAAAATGCTTGGTAAAGAGGTTCCAGAATACAACGCAGTTTATATAGATGTTGGAATACCTAAGTATGCTAAACTTATGCCAAAGCCATCTGCCAAACCGTTCGGTTTAAGAGGTAAAGAAGTAAAAGCTGAAAAATCAAAAGGAAGATTACTTTTCTTTACAGGATGTATGATAGATGCCTTCCAAGGTAAAGTTGGTGAAAGTGTTCTTAAACTTATGGAAAAGGCAGGTTACGATGTTGTCGTTCCTAAGGATATAAGATGTTGCGGTGCTCCACATCTTTACAGTGGCGAGATAGACTCTTTCAACAAGTTGATGAAACACAACAAACAAGAGATAGATAAGTATGAGTTTGATTATATAGTTGTAGCTTGTCCTACCTGTGGTGGAGCTTTAAAGGAAGAGTATAAGTATCCAGTAAAAGATTTTGCAGAAATATTAGAAGAGGAAGGTTTCTTCACGTTCAGAGGTAAAGGAGAGAAAGTGACTTTTCACTTTCCTTGCCATTCATACACAGCTATGAAAACAGACCCAAACGTGTTTAGAAACGTTTTAAAGAATGTTAAAGATGCAAAGTATGTTGAAGGCGAAGAGGCTATGATGTGTTGCGGTTTTGCTGGATACTTTTCCGTTGCAAACTACGAAGTTGCCTCAGAATTACAGAGAAGAAAGATAGAAGACCTTAAGAAAACAGAAGCTACCTATGTCCTAAGTGACTGTCCGGGATGTGTTTTAAATCTTGCAGATGGAATGTATAAACACGGAGACTACAAAAACGTCAAAGTTATGCATTTAGCAGAGTACTTAGCTGAGAGGTTGGTAGATGAAAGTAGCAGTCAAAAAACAGAGTAATCTAAAGTATAGATGTAGAGTTTGTGGTTATATCTACGACCCTGAAAAAGGAGATGAGATAAACAACATATCTCCCGGTATAGAGTTTATAGACCTTCCAGATAAATGGAGATGTCCTGTATGTAACTATTCAAAAAAAGAGTTTAGAGTTTTGAAAAATAACAACCCGGCGTAGCCGGGTTTTTGGATTATACAGAATACATTCCTTCTTCTTTACTACTTAAAACCTGTTTTATCTCGTGTAAGAGTGTAGCTGGATTTTTTACTGGATACTGGATTTTGTTTAAAATTTCTTCTGCATCGTGTCCTTTTATCTTTACATCTTTAAGTTTTTCTATAAGTTGAGAAGGGTCGTTTACAGGGTATTTAACTCCTTTTGTATGCTTTAAAACCATGTAAGCCCAAGGAACGTCAAGGATTTTTGCGACCTCTTCAGATACGATTTGGCAGTAATGAACAAGTGTCTCTGCATCTTGACCTTCTTTTACCATTTTATAAGCAAGTTTTGCTATTCCACCGGCAGTATGAACCTTCATCTCCTTTAACTCTTCTTTTGCAAGTTCTTCTAACTTTTTAATCTTTTCTAAAGCTAAAGTTGGGTCGGCTCGTAATATGTTTCTTACTGTATTTTTTGTAAGGCCAACTTTTTCGGCTATCTCTTCTTCTGTTTTAAGGTATTCGTCTCTCAATACTATAACGTATGATGCCCTTGCCAATGAAGGAAGCCACGTTAAAGTCCTATACTCTGCAAGTTTACTAAGACCACCAAGTAAATCGATAGCTTTGAAAAAAACTCTACTAACTAAATGCTCTACGTCTTGAGTATTTTCTGGAATTCCTGTAATTTGTATTACCATCTTTTACACCTCCTGATTTTATTTTCCTATTGGTTCTTTTATAACAACTAATCCTGTTTCGGTTATTTCTAAAAAGTGAGTTCTTGTATCATGTCCTGACATCCTACAACCGTCTATTCTAAAGAGTCTAACTATATCACCAATTTCTTTTTTATACATTTTGGCTTTAAACGGAGAATCTATGAGTTCTTTTGCAAGGACCATAGTTCCGTCAACTATATGACCGACTGCGTAACCTCCTGCAGCTTCGGCCGTTAACTCTTCGTGACCACTTCTTTTTTGTGATACGAATAAAGCAGTTTGATACCATTTTTTCATAAAGTTAAAAAGTCTTCTGACTATAGCTCTTGCCATCATCTCTTTGTTTTCAAACAAGCCTGTAACAGAGTCTATAACGGTATACTTTACTTTGTAGTTTTGAATAACGTAAGCAAGTGTAGCAAGTAAGTCCGATATATTTTCTCTTATTCTTGTAGAAGATGCTGCATCAATCAGTATAATGTTATCCTGAAAGTCATCAAAATTTAGTCCCATAGCAGATGCTCTTAGCTTTAAAGATGCTACAACAAAATTTGCTGGAGATTCTACAGTAATAAAAGCCACTTTGTTTCCTTTACTTGCTTGATGGACAGAAAACTGTTCAACCATAAGAGATTTTCCAGTGTCTGATACACCTGTTATGTTCATAACAGAGTAAGCCGGTATTCCTCCCAGTGTTTTCTTTACGATTTTTCCACCTTCTGCTGTAACGATGAAAAACAGGTCGTCTAATCCTTCTACACCAGTAGATACACCATAGATTTTAGGAGCTTTTTCTAAAGCTTGTGAGCCTGTAAATACTGCTTTTAAATCTGGTTCAGGTTTGTGGTATTCTTCAGATTGAGTTTCAATTTCTTCAGTTTGAAACTCTTGACTTTCTACTTTTTTCTTTGCCATGTGTTGCCCTCTTGTTGTTTGTTAACAAAAATTAAGTATAAAACTTTTTTTGGTTTTATGCAATGTTAACTAAATCAAAACGCTGAGCATACTTTTTAAACACTATATCCTTTAACTCTTTATAGTTTTTCAAATCTGGGTCTTTTGATATGAGTTCTTCGGCTTCTTTGTTTGCTATGTTTAAAAGTTCTTCGTCTCTTTTTAAGTCTGCCAACATAAAACCACTTTCTCCAGACTGTCTAACACCTGCTATATCTCCTGTTCCTCTAAGTTCTAAATCTTTTTCGGCTATCTCAAAACCGTTATTTGTTTTTACAAGTATTTTAAGCCTTTCTAATGTTCTTAACCTTGCTTTTTCTTTTGAAGGTTCTTTTTGAGGAACCGATAACTCGTCTGGAGCAATCAAAAAGCAGTAACCTTCATACTGTCCTCTTCCTATCCTTCCCCTTAGCTGATGAATCTGAGAAAGTCCAAACCTGTGAGCCTCTTCTATGACCATAACTGTAGCGTTAGGCACGTCAACACCAACCTCTATAACTGTTGTAGATACTAAAATGTGGGATTTCCCTTCTTTGAATTCTTGCATTATTCTGTCTTTTTCTTCCTGTTTCATTTTTCCGTGAAGTAGAACTACTTTGTAATCTTTAAAAACTTCTTGGTAATGTTTAAATCCTTCTTCGGCAGATTTTAAATCTGTTTTTTCCGATTCTTGTATTAAGGGGTAGACTACGAATGCCTGTCTTCCTTTTTCAAGTTCTTGTCTTAAAATCTCATAAAGTTTTCCTCTCTCTTTTTCAAACAAAATTACTGTTTTTACTGGTTTTCTACCTTTTGGTAGCTCGTCGAGTTTTGATACATCTAAATCTCCGTAGTAAGCTAATGCAAGGGTTCTTGGTATAGGAGTTGCTGTCATTACCATTACGTGTGGTTTTTTCTCTGACCTTTCTATTAGGGCTTTTCTTTGTTCTACTCCAAATCTATGCTGTTCATCTACAACTACTAAGGCTAAGTTTTTAAACTTTACTTTCTCTTCTATAAGTGCGTGGGTTCCTATAACAACCTTTACTAAACCTTCCTCAATAGCTTTATATATTTTCTTCTTTTCGTTGGCAGATAGGCTTCCAGTTAAAAGTGCTATCTCGTAGTCTTTTAAGTAAGGTTTTAAAAATGTTTTAAAGTTGTTGTAATGTTGCTGGGCAAGAATTTCTGTAGGAGCCATAACTGCTGCTTGGTATCCGTTTAGAGCTACCGCCAACGCCGACACTGCCGCTACAACTGTCTTACCACTGCCTACATCTCCTAAAACCATTCTGTTCATAGGTACATCTTTTGCCATATCGTTTAAGACTTCTTTTATTGTTCTTCTTTGAGCGTTTGTAAGCTCAAAAGGTAGATTACTTTCAACTTTACTTAAAAAATCATCTTCTACTTTTACGATGTAAGATGGATTTCTTTGTAGTAGGGACTTTCTGTATTTTTGAGCTAACTGAAGTAGAAAAAGTTCATCAAAGATAAGTCTTTTTTGATGGATATCTTGAAAGTTGTTAAGGTCATCTACATCTGCGTTTTCCTCTGGTTTATGAACAAACTTTAACGAAGTTGCCAAATCTGGGAAGTTGTATTTTTTTAAAATTTCTGACGGTATGTAATCTTTCACATCGGAAAACTTTTCTACTAATTTAAACATACCTCTTCTTAGATGGTTAATTGTTTGGCCTGTGGTTTTTATAGAGCTGTCTCCCCTCAACGAGTAAACCGGGGCTACAGTGTCTATAGGGTCTTCCTTTACTTCCAGTAAGTCTGGCTGAATTAGAGAGTAATTTTTTTTATACACGCTTACTTTTCCAAATAGTTTTACGGTTTTACCTTTTCTAAAATAAGTGTAAAGGTATGGTTTATCGTAGAAAAATAAAGCAGAAAATTTTACACTATCCTGTTTAAGTATCACTTCAACTTTAAGTTTGCCTCTGTTTACTTTTTTTATATCTTCAACTTCTGCGTAAAATGTTCCAGTTTCTCCGTCTTTTACCTTTAGTATCTTTTTTACTCTTCTGTCTTCGTATCTGTCAGGAAAGTTAAACAATGCCTGATAAACGTTTTCTACCAGTATCTTTTTAAAAGATTTTTTTTCTAAGTTGGAAAGAAAGCTTAGGTTGTTGATGGAGTATTTTTCAAGGTCTAATACACTGTATTTACCAACCTTTTTTTCTTTTTCAGAAACTGGTTTTATTTGGTTGTAAGGTTTTGAGTCTAAGTGAGAAAGTATAATCTTTAAGAAAGCTCTTTTCTTTGCAGGGTTCATACTGTCTATAAGAGGTAGGTCCTCTAAAATAGCGTTGGGAACCTTTCCTTTTAAAGACTGTGAAAGTGTAGTACTTAAATCTTTTACTCTTGATAAGTATAAATCGTCTGAACTTATAAGCTTTTCTATAAAACTTTTAACCTGATTGCTGTTTTCCATACTCTGCTATGAAGTTTTTTAACTCCTCTACGAATTGGTTTGGGTCGTGTCCGTAGTTTATGGCTGCAATCTGTAGTCTTTCGTGGGGTTTGCAAGCGCATACATTACAGTACATATTTTTTGATTCGAAAAACCTTCTGGTAAACGGATACTTTCTCAAAACTTGCTCTACGGTTGTATCTAAAGTTATATCTTTCATTCTTTATCCTCCTGTTTTAAAAGTATTACTACATAACAAGCTGCCGCTTCCTGGTTACCTATACTGTCTAATTTTTCGTTTGTTTTAGCTTTTACAAATACTCTTTCTTTTTCTATTCCAAGAACCTTTGCAGTATTTTCTATAATTCTTTGTCTGTAAGGCATAATTTTTGGCTTTTCTATTATTATAACGCTATCTATATTTACTATTTTATATTTTTTGTCATCTAAAATTTTTTTTGCCTCTTTTAAGAAAAACTCACTTGGTAGATTTTTATACTTAGGGTCATTATCAGGGAAAAGTTCTCCTATATCGCCGTAGCCTAAAGCTCCAAGTATTGCATCCGTTAAAGCATGAAACAGGATATCTCCATCTGAATGTGCTACAAAACCTTTTTCAGAAGGTATCTCCACTCCACCTATAACCAACTTTTTCCCTTCTTCTAATCTATGTATATCGAAACCTAATCCGACTCTTACCTCCAATTCATCTTCTCCCTTAGTATGTCAAAGTAGCTTTTGTTAGGCGTTCTGACGATGTATGCGTAATAGGGGGATTGTTTTACGATTATCTCATCACCGTAAAAAAGTTGTGTTCCTTCCTGTCCGTCCAAAGTAAGCCAAGCATCTTTGTTTTCAGAAACCATCTTTATCGTTATTGGCTCGTAGGTAGGTAGTATCATAGGTCTTGCTGTTAGAGTGTGAGAACATATAGGCACTAATACAAAAACATCTAATGAAGGATAAACGATAGGTCCTCCTGCAGATAAAGCATAACCAGTTGAACCTGTTGGAGTTGAAACGATAACACCGTCTCCGTTGTAGGTAGTTATATACCTATCTCCTACATAAACCGCTACATCAACTATCCTTGCTATTATAGCTTTGTTTACTATAACGTCGTTTAAAACATCTGCAGTTAAAATTTCTTTACCATCTCTTTTTAACGTGGCTCTAAGCATCATTCGTTTTGATACACATAAAGGTTTAGAAAGTAGCTCTTCAACCTGCCTAAAGGCATCTTCCTTTGCCACTTCTGTTAAAAAACCAAGCCTTCCAAGGTTTATTCCTACCAAAGGAATACCATACTTAGAAACTCTACGTGAGGCAATTAAGAGAGTGCCATCTCCACCTACTACAAAAAGTATGTCTAAATTTTTAATACTTTCCTTTTCTAAATCTTTGACATCTTCTATAACTTCAGATTCTAAGCCTTTGCTTTTAAACCATAAATTTAAATCTTTAGAAAACTCTTTTGCATCTTTACTGTTTTTTGAAAAAATAGCAACTTTTTTATAAATCGGTAGTATACTCATTTTTTAACTTTAACCTTAAAGTTGGTCTTTTAATTATAATATTAAACTAAAAAAGTTTACAAACCGAAAATATACTGTTATAATTTTTTTGAAAGTCAAAAGAATAAGGGGGAAAGAACATGAAAGTCTTTAAGAAGATTATAGGGATTTTTTTAAGTTCTGCAATAATAATGATTCCATCGGTTGCAGAAGCAAAAACTAAAAAAGTAAGTAAGGTTAAATCAAGTCATATAAGTTATAAGAAATCACATGTAAGTCATAAAAAATCAAAAGAGTCATCAAAACATTCTCATCATAAAAAATACGCAAGCAAGAAAGCAAAGTTTCAAAAAGTTTCTTACTCTTACGGTCCAAGAGTTTACGGTGATGATTTAGAACCTAACAGAGATATATACAAGTACGCTATAGGTCTTCTTGGAACAAAATACAGATTCGGTGGAGATAACATAAACGGTATAGACTGCTCATCTTTTGTTCAACACGTGTTTGAACTTGCGGGATACAAAATGCCAAGAACTGCAAGAGAACAAGCTCTTTACGGTTACTTTGTAAGAAAAGAGAATATAAAACCCGGAGATTTACTCTTTTTTGCAACGTATGCAAGTTATCCATCTCACGTTGGAATCTACATTGGAAACGGTAAAATGATACATGCATCTTCAAAAGGTGGTAAGGTTGAAATTACAGATATCAACAAAGAGTATTACGTAAAAAGATTTTTATTTGCAAAAAGAATACCTGCTAACATAAAAGAACTAACTCCTCAAGATAGTATGGAAAGTATAGATTCTTACATAAACGAAAGTAAAAACAATAAAGAGGACCCAATAGCAAAAATAATAATGGAGAAAAATGATAAAAACTAAAAGCACAACAATACTTGTAGTCCGTAGAAACGGTAAGACTGTTATGGCGGGAGACGGTCAGGTTACCCTTGGCTCTTCCGTTATGAAACAGACTGCTAAAAAAGTTAGAAAACTAAACGATGGAAAGGTTATAGTTGGATTTGCTGGTAGTGCGGCCGATGGACTTGCACTTATGGAAAGGCTCGAAGAAAAACTAAACAAATACAGAGGAAACTTGGTAAAATCTGCCGTTGAACTTGCTAAAGATTGGAGACTTGACAAGTATCTAAGAAGGCTTGAAGCTGTGATGATTGCCGCAGATAAAGAAAATATTTTGCTTCTTTCGGGAAACGGAGATGTTATAGAACCAGATGAACCTGTTTTAGCTGTAGGTTCTGGTGGAGATTACGCTCGTTCGGCTGCTTTAGCCCTTTACAGAAACACAGACCTTGACGCAAGAAAGATAGTAGAAGAAGCAATGAAAATTGCCGGAGAAATCTGTATATACACAAACACAAACTTTGTAATTGAAGAAATAGAATAAACTTGGAAGAACTCTTTGTAGAAGTAGCCGTCCCTGTAGCACTTTACGACACATTTATCTACAAAATCCCTTCCAACCTTAACCAAAATGATGTAGTAGGTAGAAAGGTAAAAGTGCCTTTTAAATCAACTAAACATTATGGAATAATCATAGACATAAAAATACCAGAAAACTTTAAATACCAAATTAAAAATGTCTTTTCAGTAGAAGAAAAAGTTTTTACAGAAAAAGAAATAAAGATACTAAAAAAACTGTCTGAATTTTACATATCACCGATAGGTCTTACGGTAGATTACTTTGTGCCAGACAAAATTAGAGAAAAAAACATCAAAGACCCTTTTTTAGGTAAAGTTTTCTATCTTAAGAAAGATGTAGAACTAAAAAATCTAACAGATAAACAACTTAAACTAATAGACCTTTTCTTAGAAAGTGATTACCTTTCATACGAAGAAATAAAAGAACAGGGTTTTGATAAAAAAACATTAAACAGTCTTATAAAAAAAGGTTACCTTGAAGTCAAAGATGGTTTTCCAGTTTTAAAAGATTACTCTTACGTTTATCAAGAAATCCAAACCTACGATAAACCTTACAACAGTTTAGAAAATAAGATTTACCTATTTGATGAGTTTTACCCTGAAAAAAGGTTAAACTACTATATAAATTTAGCAAAAAGACTAAAAGGAAAAGGTATCCACATAATCCTTCCATCTGTAGAACTTTGTAACATTTACTACACAGAGTTTTCAAAATTTTTTAAAGATGTTTATTTATACAACGACCAGTTAAACGTTAAAGAACAGTGGAACGTTTGGAAAAATGCTATGGAAGAAAGCGGTATCCTGATAGGAACCGTATCATCGATACTTTTACCCTTAAAAGATTTAAAAATACTAATAGTAGAAGAAGAAGACTCAAAAGTCTACAAAGTAAAAAGAACTCCCAAGTTTGATGTAAAAAGGTTAGCTTACTTTATTCACAAAGAGAAAAAAATACCAGTAATACTATCTTCGTCTATACCTTCCGTTGAAGCTTTTTTATCCTTAAAGAAAAAACAAGTTTTACCTCTTACCAAAGAAAACATTGTAAATATAAAAAATCTAAAAATCATGCCCCACAAAAACTTAAACGAAGACTTACACATACTAAAACAAATCGTTTTAAGAGACAGAGAGGTTTTGATAGTTTCAAACAAAGGTTATTACTCTGGAATGCTTTTTTGTGAAAGATGTGGTTGGCAGGCAAACTGTTTAAAATGTGGATTTCATCTAAGCGTTCATCTTGAAAACGGAAAAAAATATCTACAGTGCGGTAGATGTAAAGCTAAATACGAGTATGTTTCAGACTGTCCAGATTGTGGGTTCAAACTGTCGGAAGAAGGCTTTGGAAAAGAGAAGATAGAGAAATTCTTAAAAAAATCTTTACCAGAAAGTTATTGGAATAACTTTAAAGTAGTTAGCAGTTTAGAGTTAAAAACCCTTACTGTTGGAAAGTATCAGACAGTTGTAAATGTTTATCCAGATTTTCTTCTTGAGTTTCCAGACTTTAGGTCTTGGGAGTTCTTCTTTAGAAAGATAACCCTACCTTTAACTGTCTGTAAAGAAAATTATATAATCTTCACAAACCAAGAAAAAGAAGTAATGAAATTCATAGAAAACGGTAAAGTTAAGATAAAAGAGTTTTTGGAAGAAGAACTAAAAAGAAGAAAAAAAATGAGACTGCCACCTTTTATAAAGACTATCAAACTTGAAATCTTAACAAAGAAAATAAAAACAAATCTTATAGATGAATATGTTTTAAGCCACTTTAAAAGTTTAAAAGTTATAAAAAAACAGTTATCGGAAAACAAGGTAGTGTATGTATTTGAATACGAAAAAGAGGAAGAAAAAAACCTTTTTAAAGAGTTTTACATAAAAATTTCCAAAAATAAAAACTTAAAAGTTTCTATAGAAGTTAACCCTGCAAACTTTTAATAACAAGGTTTTTTAGGGCTTCTATAAATAGAGGATGAGTTTTTAATGTAGGAATTCTTATATAACTTTCTATACCTAACTCTTTTGCTAACTGCCCATACTGGTAATCAAGTTCATATAAAGTCTCTGAATGTTCAGAAACGAAGCTTACAGGTATAACTACTAACTTTTTAACACCTTCTTTTGCAAGTCTTTCTATTTCTTGGTCTGTAAATGGTTCAAGCCATTTTACTGGTCCTACTTTAGACTGGTAAGCAAGAGAGTATTTAACACCTTGGAAGTGTTGCATTATAAGTCTTACGGTTTCTTCCGTTTGCTTTTGGTA
The DNA here is from genome assembly GCA_002878035.1 of Sulfurihydrogenibium sp. Lineage (GTDB taxonomy): Bacteria > Aquificota > Aquificia > Aquificales > Hydrogenothermaceae > Sulfurihydrogenibium. Next base: position 18,477 of record PNIU01000033.1, on the reverse strand, counting down.
TGGGTCCCCATCTAATATAATCTTTTCAGGTAAGCTGTGGGCTGAAAATAGAAAGTAGTAATCTTTGTAATCTGCAGGTAAATTTTCTTTTATGTTTGTTACCATAGCGTTTATGTAATCTGGATTGTTGAAAAAACAGTTTATCTTTTTTATAGGTATGTTTGAAGAGTAGTAGTAAGGGTTTTTAACTCCTTTCAGTGTTGATAAAACCGTATATTTCCCACTTTTTATATACTTTTTTACTTTTCTATCGAACTCGTTAAAAGAGGAACCAGTAGTTGTTCTGCTGTAATGCGGATAAAGTGGAAGTAAGACTATACCTTTTAAATCTTCTTTGAAAAGTTCTTGCAATGCTTCTTCTGTAAAAGGATGCCAGTATCTCATTGCTACAACGACCTTAAAATCTTCACCGAGTGCTGATTGAAGTTTTTCTGCCTGCTGGAGGGTCTGTTCTTTCTGAGGAGATTTACCACCCATTATTTCGTAATACTTTCTTGTTTTTTTAGCCCTTAACCTTGAGATTAAAAAAGCTACAGGTTTTTGAATAGGTTTTGGAATCTGAATAATATCATGGTCAGAAAATAGATTGTATAAAAAAGGTTGTATAGCGTCCAAACTGTCTGGACCACCCATATTTAGTAAAACAACGCCAATTTTTTTCTTCATTGTCCACTCTAATTTTTTAATTTATAATTAATACTTATACCATAAGCACTGTTAATATATACTATGAAATTAAAAAAGTTAGTTATGAAACGGAGGTTTTTAATATGGAAAGGCTATACTCTCCTTGGAGGTCTCAGTATATAGAAGGTTTAAGTAAATCTGAAGGATGTTTTCTATGTGATGCTTTAAAAGAAAACAACGACGAAAAAAACCTTATTCTTTACAGAGGTAAAAAGGCTTTTGTCATAATGAACCTTTTTCCTTACAACGCAGGACATCTTATGGTCTGCCCTAACGAGCATATTGGAGATTTTACAAGTATAGATGAAGAAACGTTGTGTGAAATTTCTTTACTTACTCAAAAAATGGTAAAACTTCTAAAGTTAGTCTTAAAACCGGACGGATTTAACATAGGATACAACTTGGGAAAAGCTGCAGGAGCAGGTCTTGAAAGTCATATACATAATCACATAGTCCCAAGATGGGTAGGAGATACAAACTTTATGCCTGCTATAGGAGAAGTAAGGGTAATATCTCAGGACTTAAGAGAGATTTATTCAAAATTAAAGGAGAAATTGAAAGATGTTGAATAAGATAAGATTTATCATTTGGCTTGTTATTATGCTTATAGTTGCTTATTTTGTTTCGATGAACTCTACGTCCATTAGCGTAAACCTTATTCCCGGTTATCAAACAGTACCTTTACCTTTATCTATAGTTATTATAGTAAGTTTAATAATTGGAGCAATTTTAGCTGTGATTTTGACGGTAGGGGATTGGATAAAATTTAAATTAGAAATTAAGAAATTAAGAAAACAACTCGAAAACTGCGAGAAGGAAAAGCAGGTCTTTATGCAGTTAAAAGACTCAAACCAACCCAAATCTGGTACTGAAAATAATGTATAATAATCTTTAAAAATTCTATCGGAGGTTCCTTATTAATGTCAATCGGTAAAAGAGTAAGGTTAGAGAGATTAATAAATAGAGATACAGGAAAAACTGTTTTAGTGCCTATGGACCATGGAGTAAGTTCTGGTCCTATGAAAGGAATAATAAATCTAAAAGATACAGTTCAAAAAATAGCCGAGGGTGGAGCTAACGGAATCATTCTTCACAAAGGTATGGTAGAGGCAGGCCATAGAGGAAAAGGTAAAGATGTTGGTCTTATAATACACATGTCTGCTTCTACTGACTTATCGTTAAGAAAAAACGATAAAGTTTTAGTTTGCACAGTAGAAGAAGCTATAAAACTTGGAGCTGATGGTGTATCCATACACGTAAACATAGGTGCAGAAGATGAAAAACAGATGCTAAAAGATTTTGGAGAGGTTTCTAAAAAATGTCTTGAATGGCAGATGCCATTACTTGCTATGATGTATTACAGAGGTCCTGAAGTAAAAAACCCTTACGACCCGAAAGCTATCGCACACATAGCAAGAATAGCTGCAGAACTTGGAGCTGATATAGTAAAAGTCCCTTACACAGGAGACCCAGAAACCTTTAGAGAGGTAGTTGAAGGTTGTCCCGTTCCAGTAGTTATAGCTGGAGGACCAAAGGTAGATTCAGATGAAGCATTACTGAAAATGGTTTACGATGCGGTGGTAGTCGCAGGCTGTGCTGGTCTATCTATTGGAAGAAACATATTCCAACACGAAGATATAACAAAAATAACATACGTTCTATCAAAGATAGTCCATGAAAGTATAACCGTAGACGAAGCGTTGAAACTTCTAAAGTAAAGTTATAAATTTATTGTTAGAATTTTCTTAGAAGGTTGTTTTATGGATATTGATAAACTTGTAGAAAAAATAAAAGATGCTATAACTGGAGAGTTAAGGTCCGAGTTTAACCTTTTTAAGGCTGAAGTTTCTTCCCAGTTAAAAGGTTTTTCGTTAGCTATAGAAAGTATGAACGTAAGACTTAACAACGTAGAAAACGATATAAGAAGTCTACGACAAGAACTTATCGATACAAGGACTTACTTAGATAACAAAATAGAAAACGTCAGAGATGAACTATCTAACAAAATAACTCACTTAGAACATTACCTTAATCTTAGGATAGATGAAACGAACAAAAGAATAGATGAAACAAATAAGAGAATAGATGAGACTAATAAAAGGATAGACGAGACAAATAAAAGAATAGATAGTTTAGATGATAAAGTAGAGAATCTAAGAATAGAGTTAACCAACAAAATCGAAAGTGTTAAAACAGAATTATCTGAAAGGATAAACGAAGTTAGCAAACGAGTAGACGAAAACAACAGACGAATAGACGATACGAACAAACGTATAGATAACGTTGTATACCAGATAGTAGAGATAAAATCTGATTTACAAGAAGCTTTGAATTTAAAAAAGTTTACAGAAGACGTTATAGTAAGAATTGAGAGGCTTGAGTCAAAGGTGTTTACTTCTTAGGAGGAATACATTATAATTATCATTATAAATTGAGGAGGTGTGTGATATGAAAGCTTGGATGCCTTTTATCATCATGACAGGTTTTACAATTTTAACAGTTGCCATCATTTTCTTGGGTGGAGCTCTTAAGAAGAAAGAAGAATAATATTTAGGAGTAATTTTGTTTTCTGATTATGAAAAGTTAGGAAACGTATTTTTTATCGTTTCCTTTCTCTTTTTTTTATTTGTTGGATATGTTATTTTTAGTCCATTTGTAGGTCTTATAACTGTCTCTATTTTACTTGTCGTTATATTCTACCCTATTCATCAAAAAATAAAGAGTAAAGTGAAAAGTGATATTTTATCTTCATTAATATCAACCTTAATCATTCTTTTTTTTATTCTTATACCTTTAAGTGTTCTTGTTTTTTTCCTTGTCAAGGAGATTGTAGATTTTTATCCTATTGCATCTTCCTATATTTCCAACCCTCAGAGTTTACTTGAAAAGTTAAGGTCTTCTCCTTGGTTTAACGATATATACCAAAGATTTCAAAACGATTTTATGGATAAGCTAAACGGTAAGCTTCAAGAATCTTTTATAGATTATTTAAAAACTTTTTCTTCAAAGTTGTTTGATTTTGCTAAAGCGTTTTTAAAAAACGTTACTTTGTTTTTTATAGGTCTTTTTATAATGATTATAAATATATTCTTTCTTTTTAAAGACGGAGAGAAGCTATACAAGCTTGTGTATTCTGTTATACCTCTTCGGGAAGATGAGAAAATATACCTTTTTAAAAATTCTTATTTAGCCGTTCAGGCAGTTATGCTTGGAAGTGTTTTTGTGGCGATAGGTCAAGCCATAGCTACTTTAATTGGTCTGTTAATTTTTGGTGTTGATTACTCAATAATTATTACATTTTTAACTTTTTTGGCTGCTTTCATACCTTTTGGTGGGGCTTCGTTGGTTTGGGTACCTGTTGCAATTTATCTATTTCTTACAAAAAGTTTTACAATAGCTCTGTTGTTCTTTTTATATGGGACTTTTGTTATAAGTACTGTTGATAACATTATCAGACCTTTGGCAGTTGGAAGTAAGATAGATATACATCCGATGATACTGTTTTTTGCTATATTAGGTGGTCTTAATGCTTTTGGATTTTTAGGTATTTTTATAGCTCCACTTATAGTTGCTTTGATAGATGCTTTTATACTACTTTACAAAAAAAGATACAACATACAAAGTTAAAATCCAAAGTTAAAACCAAAGCCAAAACTATCTTGGGATTGAATGATGCCTTTCTGTTTTCCAAAGAACTCTATCTGCATTATATCACTTTCAACTGGAATCTCTTTAGGACATGAAAATGTGCAGTATTTACAATGGACGCATGAAGTTATGTTGTTTTCTTTTGCTATTAGTATTCTTTCTTCTTGAAGGGCATCGTTTTTGTCTTTCCAAAATCTGAATATTTTGACAAAGTTTATAGGACCGCCGAAGTTTTTATCATTTTGAAACGCAGGACAAACACTGTAACATATACCACAGAGTATACAATCAGTTTCTTTTTCAAAGGTTTTTAACTCTTCTGGATAAACTTTCTCAAAGTTCTCTTTTGGGACAAACCAACTTTTTGCTTTCTTAAGCTTACTTAAAAATTCTTCATGGTCTACTACTAAATCTTTTATTACTGGCATGTTGTCTAAAGGCTCTATTGTAAGTTCATCGTTCTGTGCTAAATCTAAAGCTTTTGTTTTGCAAGCTAAGACAGTTTTTCCATTAACTTTTACTCCACACGTTCCGCAGATGGAAGACCTACACTGAGCTCTGTAAGACAGTGATGAATCTAAATAGTTTTTTATATACTCTAAAACTTCTAAAATCGTCGTTCTTTTTTCTATGTTATCTACTTTAAAATCTACGAATGAATTTTCTCTTTTAATTTTGACTAACATAGGTTTAACTCCATGAAAGTTTTACCTGTAAAGACTACCAAATAAAGCTTTGATTTAAGTATGATTAAAATCAGTTATCTATGTTAAAATATGTACGTTGATTTAACATGTAATTTATTATAGAATATAAACTATAAATTTAACAAGGAGGTTAACATGAAAAGACTGGCTTTAGGTGTTTTACTTTCAACGGCTACACTGTCTCTTTATGCTCAAGCTGATAGTATAAAGATAGAAAAGGTGACTATTGAAGGAGAAAAGTTAAAAGAAGAATCAACTTACAAAAAAGAGCTTTCTCAAGAAGAGGCAAAGATTACCAGACAGATTGACCTTGGAGAGATTTTGTTTGAGTTTTATCCAGAAATCTGGTATATGAGAAAGGCAGGGATAGCAAACGACCTTTATATTAGAGGTTTTTCAAGGGATAACATTAACGTTTTAATTGATGGGTCTAAAATTTACGGTGCTTGTCCTAACAGAATGGACCCACCGGCTTTCCACGTATCAAGCCCTCAAATTGAATCCATAACCATAAAAGAAGGTCCGTTTGATGTAGAAAACGCAGGTTCTTTAGCTGCTGTTGTTAACGTTAAAACAAAAAACCCTCAGGAAGGTTTGGGGGGAGAGATAGGGGGGACTTATGGAAGTTGGAGTTATAGGACTGGATACGTATGGGGCAACGTTGGTAACAAGTTTGTTAAAGTTTTAGTAGGAGCTTCTAACCAGTATTCTAAACCTTACGAAAGCGGAGAAGGTAAAAAGGTAACTGAGTATGCAAAATACTCTGCAGGTGGTAAGCCACAAGAGTATAAGCCTCAGTATATTAACGACAAAGCTTTTAACATAGATAGAGTATGGTTTAAAACTATACTATCTCCTAACGACAACGTAGATATAACGCTTTCTTACGCTTTTGAAAATGCAAGGAACGTTCTTTATCCAGCTCTAAAAATGGATGCTCTTTACGATAGAACAAACAGGTTAAACGGTGATTTTGTTATGAAAGATATTGGTTTAAAGTTTAGTATCTACTACAACGAAGTAAAACACGATATGAGAGATACCTTCAGGACAACTTCTAACATGTTTCCTTCCCGTGGTTATTCGATGAAAACATACGCAGAATCTAAAATGTTTGGAACAAAACTAACAAAAGACTTTAATTTTATGGGCTTTGATACAACTGTAGGTATAGACACATACTTAAGAAACTGGTTTGCAGACAATACACAAGGGACAAATAACAGCATTATGATTCCAGATGTAGATATAAAAGATGTAGGACTGTTTGTTAAAGGAAGTAAAAATATAGATAGATGGACTATTTCGGGAGGTTTAAGGTATGATTACAACTACTCCAAAGCAAATCCTAACTTGATACTAAGGGGTTCTAACAAAATTCTTATAACAAAGGGGTTAATAAAAAATTTCTCAAACTCAGATAACTACCTTTCAGGATACATTGTAGGAAAGTATAACTTTAATAAAAAGGACAGTGTGTATATAGGTGTAGGACATACAGTTAGAGCTCCAGACCCAGAGGAAAGGTTTATAGCTCTATTTGGAATGGCTCCTTGGTATGGTAATCCAGATTTAAAGCCTACCAAAAACACGGAAATTGATGTAGGTGGTGAAGTCTTTCCTCTAAACAACCTTGGATTAAAGGCAAACTTTTTCTATAGTAATTTAAATGACTACATATACCTATACCAGTATAAAGCAAAGTGTTTGAATAATTCTAATGACTGCACTTACACAACTTACAGAAACATAGACGCAGCAATCTACGGCTTTGATTTAAACGGTATTTACGCTTTCAACGATAAAGTATCTGCCGAAATCGGTATAGCCTACCAAGAAGGTAAAAAGACAAGTAAGAAAGGAATATACAAAGACAGTGATTTGGTAGAAATACCGCCTTTAAAAACAAGGTTAGCTGTTAAGTATGATGATGGTTCTTTATACGCTCTTGTAGAAGGAATATACTCAGCAAAACAATCAAAAGTAGATTCTGATTTAAAAGAGCAAGAAACTGGAAGTTGGTTTATAGTAAACCTTAAGGCTGGTTATACGTACAACAAAAGACTTTTCGTAGGTGTTGGTGTAGACAACGTATTTGATAAGTTTTACTACAACTACCTATCCTACGTAAGGGACCCATTCAGAGGTATTTCTCAAAACGGAACACCTGTAAAGATACCTGAGCCGGGAAGATTTTTATACGCTAACGTTTCTTACAGATTCTAATCCTGCTGCTGCTTGTATTATCCTGTCTACTTTAGGGGGATTTTTAAAGCCCCCTTTATTTTTTTTTCAAAAACCTTAAAAATCAAACAGTGTTTGATTGACAAAAATAAAATATCGTTATATCCTAATGTATGTTTAATTTATCGAGGAGGCTATATATATGGCAGATTACAAAAGACCTACAGTGTCGATAGTAGGAGCGGGGAACGTAGGAGAACACATAGCAAACCTGATAGCTATCAAAGAACTTGCAAACGTAAAACTTTTTGACTTACCAAAAAAAACAGAAGATAAAACTTTTGAAGTAGTAAAAGGAAAAGCGTTAGACTTAAAACAGATGGCTGCAGCCGTAGGTGTAGATGTTGATATAAAAGGTTACAACGTTACTCCAGACGGTCAAGGATACGAACCTCTAAAAGACTCAGATATAGTAGTAATAACTGCAGGTTTTCCAAGAAAACCGGGAATGAGTAGAGATGACCTTTTGACTGCAAACGTAAACATAATAAAAGTTATAGCTGAAAGAGTTGCTCTTTATGCTCCAAACGCTGTTGTGATAGTTGTGTCCAATCCGGTTGATGTTTTAACTTACGTTGCTTTGAAGATAACAGGTTTTTCTAAAAACAAGATTTTAGGAATGGCAGGAGTTTTAGATACGGCAAGGTTTAAAACTTTTATATCTCAAGAGCTAAAAGTATCCGTATCAAACATAAACTGTTTCGTTATAGGTGGACACGGAGACGATATGGTGCCTTTACTTTCAGTTTCGAACGTTGGAGGAACACCTTTAAGAGATTTATTTACAAAAGAAAAACTTGAAGAGCTTATAAACAGAACAAAGTTTGGTGGAGGGGAGATAGTTAACCTTATGGGAACTTCTGCTTATCATGCTCCCGGTGCTTCCGTAGTCCAGATGGTAGAATCGATACTAAAAGACAAAAAAGCCATTATGCCTTGCTCAGTATATCTGGAAGGGGAAGATGCAAGGTTTTACGAAGCTTACGATGTATGTGTTGGACTACCTGTAAAAGTAGGAGCTCATGGCTGGGAAGAGCTTATAAAAATAAACCTTTCAGAAGAAGAAAAAGCCATGTGGCAAAAGTCAGTCCAATCAGTAAAAGAAGGAATAGAAAGAGTAAAACAGTTAAAATTAATATAAAAATTTTTGAGGTAAAACATGAGAGAAATCCATTTTGATGAGATAGTAGAAAAAGTAAAAAACTTAGTTATGGATGCCGAATACAAACTGCCGCAAGACTTTATACAGGCAATCAAAGTTTCCGTTAATAAAGAGGAGTCCGATATAGGTAGAGAGATTCTTCAGGAAATTTTAAAAAACGCAGAAGTAGCAGAAAAAGAACAGGTAGCTTACTGTCAGGATACTGGCTACCCTGTATTCTTTGTTGAAGTAGGGCAAGATGTTAGAGTGGTAGGTGGTAGTTTAAAAGATGCAATAAACGAAGGTGTAAGAAGAGCAACGAAGGAAGGTTATCTTAGAGCTTCCCTTGCTTACGACCCTCTTTTTGATAGAAAAAATACCGGTGATAACACTCCAGCTTTAATATACTTTGACATTGTAGAAGGTGACAAAATAAAGATAAAGTTTGCTGCTAAAGGTGGTGGTTCAGAAAATCAAAGCAAACAAGCTATGTTAAAACCTGCAGATGGCTTAGAAGGTGTTAAAAAGTTTGTTCTACAAACTATAGCAAACGCCGGACCTAACGCTTGCCCACCGTTTACAGTTGGAGTTGGAATAGGTGGAACCTTTGATTACTCGGCAGTTTTAGCTAAAAAAGCCCTTTTTAGACCCATAGGAGAAAGACATCCAGACCCAAGGATAGCAGCCTTAGAAGAGGAGCTTTTAAACTTGGCTAACCAGCTTGGAGTTGGACCACTTGGCTTTGGTGGAACTACTACTGCCGTTGATGTAAAGATAGAGATAGCTCCTTGTCATATAGCATCTTTACCTGTAGCTGTAAATATTCAGTGTCATGCAGCAAGACACAAAGAGATAGAAATATAAAAAAATACAATACAAGAGGAAGAAAATGAGCAACGTAAAAGTCATAACAACACCTTTAACTGACGAAGTTATAGAAACGTTAAGAGCCGGTGATAGAGTTTTAATAACAGGCTGGGTTTATACGGCAAGAGATGCGGCCCATAAGAGAATGTTAGAAGATTACGAAAAAACCGGTAATCTTCCCTTTGACATTAAAGGACAGGTAATATACTACGTAGGACCAACTCCGGCAAAACCGGGGCAGGTTATAGGTTCTGCAGGTCCTACAACGGCTTACAGAATGGATAAATACACTCCAAAACTCTTAGAACTTGGGCTAAAAGGTACTATAGGAAAAGGTTGGAGAGGTCCAGAAGTTAAAGAAGCTTTGAAAAAGTATAAGGCCGTTTATTTTGCCGCTTACGGTGGAACAGCAGCCTTACTTTCAAAACATATAACAAAAGTAGAGATGGTAGCCTACGAAGATTTAGGACCAGAAGCTATAAGAAAACTTTACTTTCAAGATTTTCCGGTTATCGTTGCAAACGATATATACGGTGGGGACGTGTTTGAAGAAGGACAGAAAAAATACAGAAAATTAGTAATATAACATCAGGAGGTTTTACATGAAGATACACGAGCATCAAGCCAAAGAGATTTTCAGAAAATACGGTTTACCAGTGCCAAGAGGATACCCAGCTTTTGATGTAAAAGAAGCCGTAGAAGCAGCAGAAGAGTTAGGTACTTGGCCTGTTGTAGTGAAAGCTCAGATACACGCAGGTGGAAGAGGAAAAGCCGGCGGTGTAAAACTTGCAAAATCAATAGAAGAAGTCCAACAGATAGCTGCCGAATTACTTGGTAAAAGATTGGTAACGTTCCAAACAGGTCCCGAAGGATTACCAGTAAGTAGACTTTACATAGAAGAAGGAACGGCAATAGATAAAGAATACTACGTAGCTATAACTTTAGATAGAAGTAAATCTAAGCCAATAATTATGGTTTCAGCTTCTGGTGGAATGGAAATAGAAGAAGTGGCAGCTAAAAATCCAGAAGCTATAATAACTCACACAATAGAACCTTTTATAGGTCTTAGAAGTTATCATGCAAGAGAACTTGCTTTAAAGTTAGGACTACCTAAAAACCTACTAAACAAAGCAGCAAACCTTTTCACAACACTTTACAAAATATACATAGAACTTGATGCTTCTATGGTTGAAATAAACCCACTCGTTCTAACTAAAAATGGAGATTTAGTAATCTTAGATGCAAAGATAGATTTTGATGATAACGGATTGTTTAGACATCCAGAGATAATGGAGATGGACGACCCAACCCAAATATCACCGTTAGAAGTTGAAGCCAAAAAGTTTAACCTAAACTACATAAAACTTGATGGAAATATAGCCTGCATGGTTAACGGAGCAGGACTTGCTATGTCTACAATGGACACCATAAAACTTGCAGGTGGAGAGCCGGCAAACTTCCTTGACGTTGGAGGTTCTGCAAACGCTACCCAGATAGCAAACGCATTTAAAATTATTCTTTCAGACCCTAACGTAAAAGCTATTTTTATAAACATATTCGGTGGAATACTAAGGTGTGATAGATTGGCAGAAGGTATAATTACGGCTGCCAAAGAAGTGTCTATAAACGTTCCTGTTATAGTTAGAATGGAAGGAACTAACGTTGAACTTGGTAAAAAGATGCTTCAAGAATCTGGACTGCCTTTGATTACAGCTGATACAATGTGGGAAGGAGCTTTAAAGGCCGTAGAGGCAGCCAACAAACAAAAATAAAAAAGGAGGAAGAAAATGGCAGTTTTAGTAAATAAAAATACAAAGGTTGTAGTTCAAGGAATAACAGGAAGAGAAGGTTCTTTCCATGCTATACAGTGTAAAGCTTACGGAACACAGGTAGTTGCAGGTGTTACACCCGGTAAAAAAGGAGAAAACGTAGAAGGAATACCAGTTTTTGATACAGTAAAAGAAGCAGTAGAAGAAACAGGAGCAGACTGCTCTTTAATATTCGTTCCACCACCGTTTGCAGCAGATGCGATACTTGAAGCCGTAGATGCAGGAATAAAGACAGTCATATGTATAACGGAAGGTATACCTGTTAACGATATGCTACCGGTAAAACAGTATATTAAAAAATACTATCCAGATACAGTCTTAATAGGACCAAACTGTCCCGGAGTTATAACACCAGAAGAGGCAAAAATAGGTATTATGCCCGGTCATATATTCAAAAGAGGAAAAGTAGGTATCGTTTCAAGAAGTGGAACTTTGACTTACGAAGCAGCTTACCAACTTACAACAAGAGGTATAGGACAATCTACCGCAGTAGGTATAGGTGGAGACCCAATACCGGGAACTGTGTTTGCCGACGTTTTAAAATGGTTCCAAGACGACCCAGAAACAGAAGCGATAGTTATGATAGGTGAGATAGGTGGAACTGCAGAAGAAGAAGCAGCAGAGTTTATAAAATCCTACGTTAAAAAACCAGTTGTAGCATACATTGCAGGTGTAACGGCACCACCGGGAAAAAGAATGGGACACGCCGGAGCTATAATAAGCGGTGGAAAAGGAACGGCTGCAGAAAAATACAAAGCCCTCGAATCGGCAGGTGCTATTACAGTTAAAAACCCATCTATCATAGGTGAAACTGTAGAAAAAGTTTTAAAAGGTAACTTATAAAACATCAAGGGGCTTTAAGCCCCTTTTATCTTACATCAAAAAATCTTAGATTTTCTTCTGATTTTTCTGTAAAATATTCTTAATATTTTGTAGAGGTTTGCTATGTATTTATGGTTAAAGGTTATTCATATAGTCTTTGTTATCTCATGGATGGCTGTCTTGTTTTACCTTCCAAGGTTGTTTGTCTACCATGCTGAAAACAAAGATAACGAAGGCTTCGTTAAAGTTGTAAAAATCATGGAAAAGAAGCTTTTTTACGTGATAGGAGTTCCGGCTTTCGTGCTAACGGTTGTCTCTGGGCTTGGTATGATTTACTTAAACCCTTCTTTGCTGACTTCTGGCGGTTGGCTTCACGCAAAAATCTTTCTGGTTGTTCTACTATCGGCTTTTTTCTTTCATAACGAATACGTTAGAAGAAAGTTTCTTAAAGACCAATGTAATAAGTCTGGTAAATTTTTCAGACTTTATAACGAAATTCCAACGGTAATACTTATTTTAATCGTAATTTTGGTTGTTGTAAGACCATTTTAGGTGAAAAATGCTCGATAGAGTTTTTCTAAGAAGAAAAATTTTAGAGTTTTTGGAAGAAGACATAGGCTACAAAGATATAACAACAGATAACTTAGAAGTAGAGAAAAACGTCGAGGCTTTCTTTATAGCAAAAGAGTCTGGAATACTGGCAGGAACAATCTTTGTAAAAGAGGTATTTAACGTCTTTGGAGATGCCGATTTTCAATCTTTTAAAAAAGATGGGGAGAAAGTAGAAAAAGGAGAGATTATAGGAGTAGTATATGGCAGTAGTAAAAGCATACTTAAAGGAGAGAGATTATCTCTAAACATTCTTCAAAGACTGTCTGGTATAGCTACTTTGACTAACCTGTATGTAAGCAAACTAACGGGAACTAAAACAAAACTTCTTGATACAAGAAAAACAACACCGGGTTTTAGAGCTTTTGAAAAGTATGCTGTAAAAGTTGGTGGTGGGGATAACCACAGGTTTGCACTTTACGATATGGTTATGCTTAAAGACAACCATATAGCCTTAGTTGGAAGTATAAAAGAAGCCGTTAGACAAATAAAAAACAAAGTGTCTCCTATGGTAAAGGTAGAGGTTGAAGTTAAAGATTTTTCTCAGCTAAAGGAAGCTTTAGAAACGCAAGCCGATATTATAATGCTTGACAACATGAGTGTAGAACAAGTTAAAGAAGCTTTGAAAATAGTAAATGGTAAAAAACTCGTAGAAGTATCAGGAAATATAACACTTGAAAATATAAGGGATTACGCTTTGTGTAATCCGGATTTTATATCTACAGGTTCTGTAATACATTCTGCAAAATGGCTTGATATAAGTTTAAAAATAAACATTGGAGGAGTTTGATGAAAAAGCACTTTAAGATTGCGGTTTTACCCGGAGATGGTATAGGTCCAGAAATAATCGACGCAGCACTTAGAGTGTTAGATGTCGTAGCGAAAAAGTACGATATAAAATTTGAGTTTAAGCATGGTCTTGTAGGGGGAGCTGCTATCGATGAAAGGGGAGACCCATTACCTGAAGAGACTCTTAAAATCTGTAAAGAAAGTGATGCTATTTTGTTTGGAGCCGTTGGTGGGGATAAGTGGGATAACCTTCCTACTGATAAAAGACCAGAAAAAGGCTTACTCAGAATAAGAAAAGAGTTAGAACTGTTTGCTAACATAAGACCGGCAAAAGCTTACACACCACTTTTAAGCTCATCACCGTTGAAAGAAGAGATAATAAAAGGAGTTGACCTTGTAGTATTAAGAGAGTTAACGGGGGACGTTTACTTTGGAGAGCCAAGAGGAAGGGAAGTTAGAAACGGTGAAAGAGTAGGCTATAACACTATGATTTACTACGAACACGAAGTAAGAAGGATAGCAAAGTTTGCCTTTGAAATGGCAAGAAACAGAAGAAGGAAAGTCACCAGTGTAGACAAAGCCAACGTCCTTGAAACAAGTAGCTTATGGAGAGAAATTGTAAATGAAGTCCACTCAGATTACTTAGATGTAGAACTTGAGCATATGTACGTTGATAACTGTGCTATGCAACTTATAAGAAGGCCAAAAGACTTTGATGTTATCGTTACTGGAAACATCTTTGGAGATATAATCTCAGATGAAGCTGGTGCTTTAACCGGTAGCCTTGGAATGCTTCCTTCGGCAAGTGTTGGAGAAAGGTATGCATTCTACGAACCTATCCATGGTTCAGCTCCAGACATAGCAGGAAAAGGTATAGCCAACCCGATAGCTACAATACTATCAGCAGCCATGATGTTGGAAATTACCTGTAAACTTCCACAAGCTGCCAGAGATATAGAAAATGCAGTAGAAAAAGTTTTAGAAGATGGTTATAGAACAGCAGATATATGGTCGCCGGGAACTAAGAAAGTTGGCACGGTTGAGATGGCAGAAGAAATAATTAAAAGATTGTAATACCTTGATTTTTAAGAAAAAAACGGTTAATATTTTATAACGATGTTTTACTAAAATTACTCCGAGGAAGGAAAAATGTCTTGGATAAGCGTTGAAAAAGCTAAAAAACTCGAAGAAAGGTTTGGATATCCTAAAGTTAGCGAAAGTAAAGGTGTAGTATCCGTAGAAGTTCCAAAAGATAAATTTATAGAGTTTTTAAAATTTCTGAAAGAAGATAAAGAGTATGACTTTAGAATGTTTATAGACCTTACGATAATAGACCACGGAGAAAAAGAAGACCCAAGGTTTCAAGGTGTTGTAATACTCTTTTCACCTTCTAACCAAGAAAGGATTATAGTTAAAACGTGGGCTTTAGATGAAACCCTTCCAACCCTAACAACCTTATGGAAAGGTGCCAAATGGGCTGAAAGAGAAGCTTGGGATATGTTTGGAATAAAGTTTGAAGGTCACGAAAACCTTGTTAGAATGCTACTTTGGGAAACATACCCTTACCACCCACTTAGGAAGGACTTTCCTCTTGAAGGGATAAAAGACACTTACCTACCTTCTTTAAACGAGACTCTCCGTGGAGATGTGTTGGAAGGAATGTTTAACTACGACAGAATGCACACTGCAATACCTACTATGGAAGACCTTGAAATAACACAGAAAAAAAGAATGCCAGTTAAAACATCTCAGATAGTCTTAAACTGGGGACCTTTACACCCTGGAACACACGGAACGATATGGTTTTTATTCGACCTTGACGGAGAGTATGTAAGACAGTGTGATATTATCATAGGCCAACTTCACAGAGGTGTAGAAAAACTTGGAGAAAACGTAAACTGGCAGCAGTTTATACCTTACACAGACAGAATGGATTACATAGCAGCGATAAACGAAAACCACGCTTACGTTTTAGCAGCAGAAAAACTCCTTGGTATAGAAGTTCCAGAAAAGGCAAAATGGATAAGAACTATGATGGCTGAACTTTCAAGGATAAACAGCCATCTTCTCTGGCTTGGTACATACGCTCTTGACCTTGGTGCCTTGACTATGTTCCTTTACACCTTCAGAGAAAGAGAAAAGATAATGGATATTATAGAAGGTATAAGTGGAGCAAGGTTTACGATAAACTACTTTAGGATAGGTGGTGTTTTCGCAGACCTACCTTACGGAGCCTTAGACGCTATAGAGCATCTTACAAAAGACCTTCCAAAGAGAATAGACGATTACGAGACCCTTCTAACAAGAAACAGAATATGGCTATCCAGAAACAAGGACGTTTGTATAATAACAGAAGAAGACGTTTATGACTTTGGACTTACAGGTGCAGTGGCAAGAGCCTCTGGAGTTCCTTACGACATAAGGAAAATAGATAAGTATGACGCTTACGGAGAAGTTGAGTTTGATATTCCGGTAGGAGAAACTGGAGATTCTTACGATAGATACTTAGTAAGAATGGAAGAAATGAGACAGAGTATCAGAATAATACAGCAATGTGTAGCTAAACTAAGAAAAATGTCCAAAAACGACCCATACTTTTTCCAAACACCGGACGAAAAGAAATTAAAAGTTACAATAGACGGTAGAGGTATGAAACTACCTGCCGGAGAAGTTTACGCATCGTCAGATAACCCAAGGGGAGAACTTGGCTTCTACATCTACAATAAAAAAGATGGTCTAAAAGCCCACAGAATGAGGATAAGGTCTGGTGCTTTTTACAACTTGCAAGTATTTACAAAAGCAATTATCGGAAGACCGATAGCCGACGCTATAACACTTTTATCTACTATAGACCCAGTAGTCGGAGAAACCGACAGATAAAAAGGAGGTGTTTTAAAATGGGTATAAAAAAAGTTAGACCTAAACCTCAGACCTTAGTAGAAAAAATATTCTTTTTAGATTTTATAAAAGGTTTAAAAACTACCATAAAGCACCTCTGGAAAAAAGTTATTACGGTAGACTTTCCCTACGAAGTAGTTACACCACCAATAAGGTTTAGAGGAATACATGGCCTTAGAACGGTAGACGGAACTGAAGGTCCAGAGTTTGAAAGCTGGGTAAAAAGACTTAAAATTAAGCCACCAGAAATTGGAGAAACAAGATGTATAGCCTGTAAGTTCTGCCAAGCAGCTTGTCCAGTGCCAGAACTTTTTGATATACAAGCAGAGAAGTTAGACGTTCCAGAAGACCATCCACACTACGGTTTAAAGGTTATGACAGTATTTAACATGGACCTATCAAAATGCACATTCTGTGGTTTATGCACGCAAGCATGTCCTACAGACTGTATCATAATGACAGATATATACGACCTATCAGCTTACACAAGAAGAAACTGGGTTTTAGACAAAGATATGCTTACACAGATTGCAAACGACTTTGTTGCAAGAAGAGGAAAAGAGAAGTTTAACGAAATTTCACAATGGAGAGAAGACCAAAAACTATGGCCTGAATACGACAAAACAAGAGAAAAACTTTGGGATTTCAACATGCCTAAGTTAGGTCCAAACTATCAGGACCAAACAGCTTAATGAAAATAACAGGTAAAAAAGAGTTAATTAAAATAATATTAGAAGAAATCAAGAAAAGGGGAGGGATTAGTTTTAAAGATTTTATGGATTTTGCACTTTACTACCCTTCCCTTGGTTATTATACAAGTGAGAAAGAAAAGATAGGTGGTTACGGAGATTTTTTTACATCTTCCGAACTTGACCCAGTTTTTGGCCAACTTTTAGCAAAACAGTTTAACGAAATTTACGAAAAACACTTTAAAGATAAAAAAATAACCATCGTAGAAATCGGTTCTGGCAAAGGATTACTCGCCTACGATATCCTAAATGAAATAAAAACAAAGTATCCTGAATTTTACGATAACGTCCAATTTATTTCCATAGAAAAATCAACTTACCATATAGACATTCAAAAACAGCTTTTAGCAGATTTTAACGTTAGATGGTTGGAAGACTTAGAAAATTTAGAAAATATAGAAGGAATAATATACTCAAACGAACTTTTTGACGCTTTACCAGTTCATCTTATAAAGAAAGAAAAAGGAAAAATATACCAACTGTATTTGATTGAAAAATCAGGTGAAATACAGGAAGATTTTAGACCGGCAAGTAAAGAGATTTTAGAATACTTAGAAGAGTTAAACATAGATATACCGGAAGGAATGATAACAGAAGTAAACCTTCTGGCAAAAGATTTAATCCAGAAAATCGGAGAAAAGTTAAAAAAAGGTTTTGTTTTTACCATAGATTACGGCTACCCTTCCAAAGAACTTTACAAACCTTACAGAATGAAAGGAACACTACTATGCTACTACAAACATACCTACAACGAAAACTACTATCAAAACGTTGGTCTTCAAGATATAACTTCCCACGTAAACTTTTCAGCTTTGGTTTACTACGGTAAAAAATCAGGTTTAGAGTTTACAGGATTTACAGACCAAGCCCATTTTCTCATTAACCTTGGTCTTTCAGACATAATGATGGAACTTCAAGAAAAAGGAGATTACAAATCCTACGAACGAATAAACAGACTTAAAACTCTCATACTTCCAAAAGGAATGGGAGAAAAATTTAAAATCCTTATTCAACATAAAAACGTAGAAAATCCAGATTTAACAGGACTGTCTATCCTACCGCCTCAAAACGATAGATACAAGATAGAAGGAGTTTAAAGATGCTTTATAACTTTATAGTAGCCATTTCATTTTTACTTATAGCTACTTTTTCTTACTGGTATTCATCAAAGCTTGCCCTTTACAAAAAATCATCTTTCTTCCTATCCTTTTTTGTTGTTCTAATACCTTACACTTTGGCAGGTGGTTTAAAGATGCTTTTACAAAACTACATATCCCATTACTCAATCGTAGTTATGTTTGTAGCACTTGTAATTTTTCAAACTTACTTTGGAAAGGTTGTATTCAAAGAATCTATTAAAAAGACTTTTTTAGCAAGTGTTCTTGGATTGGTTGTAACTGTAATAATAGGACTGCCTATATTAGTTTTATCCGGTGTGGCTATAACCTATCTCAATATAAAAACTTCTTAAACAAATCAGTTTATAA
>PNIU01000118.1 GCA_002878035.1 Sulfurihydrogenibium sp. | reverse complement strand
AACTTTTCTGGTAAAAAAAGAGTTATAGTTATAGACCCAGGTCACGGTGGCCATGACCCAGGAGCTATCGCAAATGGTTTAAGAGAGAAAGATATAAACTTAAAGATTGCTCTAAAGTTAAAAAAATACCTTGAAAAAGATGGTAGGTTTGTGGTTTACCTTACAAGAGAAAAAGACAAATACGTTCCACTCTATGATAGAACACTAATAGCGTTAGAAAAAAAAGCTGATTTGTTTATAAGTATACACACTAATGCATCAGAAAATCCAAACCTTTCAGGAACCTACGTTTATACTCTCAATTTAAAAGGAGCTACTTCAAAACTTGCGAAGATGGTTGAAGAAAGAGAAAACCAGACTGTTTTAAAAGTTGTTAAAGTCAGTGCAAACCCAAATGTTAACAAAATTATAGCAGACATGGCTATAAGCCATACTATGACTGAAGGTCTAAACTTCGCAAAGTTTATAGAAATAAACGCAAAAAATTTATTAAAAGATACAGAATTTAAAAGAATAGATTCTGCAAACTTTGCAGTGTTAAAAACTCCTTCTATACCAGCAGTTTTAGTAGAAACGGCATTTATTACGAATGAAAGAGATGCAAAACTCTTAGCCGATGATAAATTTTTAGATAAATTTGCAAAAGTTCTTTACAAATCTATAGTAGATTACTTTTTTAAATATAAAAACTTAGTATTCGATAGTAGAGTTAACAGTTGATACTTGGAATAGATATAGGAAACACAACAGTTGAAGTTGCTCTTATAAAGGATTTAGAAAATATAAAAAGTATGAAGTTTAAAACCGATTTAGATAAAACTCCTGACGATTGGCTCTTAAACTTTCATTTCTTACACACTTTTTTTAATGAAGAAAAAAGTAAAGTAGAACACATACTTGTATCTTCCGTAGTCCCTCAGATAGATAACAGTATAAAAACTTCCATAGCAAAGTATTACGGTATAAAACCTATTTTTATAGGTAAGGATTTAAACATACCAATAAAAATAAACTACGAAAATCCTTCTCAAGTAGGTGTTGATAGGTTACTAAACAGTTTTGCAGCTTTACAGATATTAAGCTCTCCTATCATCTGCATAGATTTTGGAACGGCTATAACCTTTGATATAGTTAACAGACATGGAGAGTACGACGGTGGCTTAATATTCCCCGGTATAGAAACATCTATAAAGTGCCTCTTCTCAAAAACTGCCAAACTTCCAAAAGTTAGTATGGAAAAACCAAACTCTGTAGTAGGTAAAAATACCGTTAACAGTATCCAGTCAGGTTTGTATTACGGCTATCTATCTCTCGTAGAAGGTGTTATAGAAAGGATAGAAAGTTTTTATAAGGAAGATTTTAACGTTGTGATTACAGGGGGAAACGCCAACTTAATATTGCAAGACTTACAAAGAAAGGTCTTTTATGAACCAAAACTTCCGATGAAGGGTATTTTTTATCTTGCAAAAAGCCATCTTGAATAATATAATATATATCTGAATGGAGAGGTGGCTGAGTGGTCGAAAGCGGCTTCCTGCTAAGAAGTTGTGCGGGGTAAAACCTGCACCGCGGGTTCGAATCCCGCCCTCTCCGCTTAAACCTTCAAAATGAAATTCTCTACAACATCCAGTATATCTTCTCCAACAAAGTCCGCTGTTGTATTTTCTACGTATTTCATACCTTGACCAGTTTTAACCAAAGCAGCCTTCACACCTTCCTTATGGGCAGCAAGTATATCGTTTTCTTTATCGCCTATCAAAAAGGATTGAGAAGGGTCAACGTTGTATTCCTTTATGGCTTGTTTTATCATTCCACTTTCAGGCTTTCTACAATCACATTTAACGGCATACTTCTCAACAGTTCCATTTTCATGGTGTGGACAGTAGTAAACTTTTTCTATTTTTATTCCTTCTTTTTCAAACTCTCTTAACATATAATCTGTAAGTTTTAGAAAATCTTCCTCAGTGTAGTATCCTACCGCAATACCTGACTGGTTAGTTACTATAAAAAGTTTGTAGCCAGCATCCTGAAGTTTTTTTAAAGCTTTAAACACGTTTGGATAAAACTCAAAATCTTCTATCCTATGAACGTAACCTTTATCTACGTTTATAACTCCATCTCTATCTAAAAAAACTGCCTTCATTTTACACTCCTTCCATTAGCTTTTTATACAACTCTTCCAGTTGTTTTCTCAAATCTTCCAAAGTTCCTGTGTTGTTTATTATATAGGTAGCATACTTTTTTTTATCTTCTATGTCCATCTGGGCTTTTATTCTACTTAAAGCTTCCTCTTCAGTAAATCCTTTTTCTAACAACCTTTTTATCTGTAGTTCCTTGGGAGCGTATATTAGAATAACTGTATCATACTTTTTGTAGCTTCCTGTCTCTATCATCAAAGGAACGGATACTATAACTAAAGCATCAGGGTCTTTTTCTTTAACTTTTTTTATCCAATTTTCTATCTCTTGATTTACTTTCGGATGTATTATACTCTCAAGGATTTTTCTTTTTTCATCATCTTTAAAAACTATGTTAGCTAACTTCTTTTTATCAAGTTTACCATCTTCAAAGGCTTGGGGAAAGTGTTTTTTAACCTCTTCTAACACATCTTCTTTTTCATACAAAGCGTGGACTACCTTATCTGCATCTATAACGTAAGCCCCAAGTTCCTCCAAAATCTTTTCTGATGTAGATTTACCAGTTGCTATCCCACCTGTTAAGCCAACTACTTTCAAGTATTCTCCTCAACAATACGAAGTTTAGAATCTTCTTTTATACGAACCTCTATCTGATTATATGGTATCTCAATACCTTCTTTTTTGAACCTTTTAAACAATCTTTTTCTCAATTCACTTTCAACAAAAAATCCACTTTCGTAATCTGACACAGAGACATAAAGAGTAAAGACTATACTGCTATCCCCAAAACCGGGAATAAATCTTAAAGTAGGTACTGGGTTAAGAAGTAATCTGGTATCTTCCTTTGCAAAACTTTCAACCTCTTCAAAAACAACCTTTTCAAGCTTCTCTAAGTCTGTATCATAAGACACAGGGATTTGAATCGGAATACGGGTTAAATTTAAAGGTTTTGCATAATTTACTATTACACTTTGAGCAAGTTTCTCGTTTGGAATTATAAGAACATCGTTAGATAGAGTTCTTAAGGTTGTGGTTCTCCAGTTGATATTTACAACGTAACCTTTTTTACCGTTTTCAAGTTCTATAAAATCTCCAATATTTATTCTTTTTTCCATTAGAATATACAACCCGGAAAAGATGTTGGATAGAGTATCCTGAAGAGCAAGGCCAACAGCCAAACCACCTACTCCAAGGGTAGTGAGAATAGGAATAATGGAAATTTCAAGGTAAGATAGGATTACAAGTATGCCCATGGAGTATATTAGAGTGTTTATCAGTATAAAAATCAAAGAAGCCCCGGCCGTTGGAAGATTTTTCTCCTCCATATAAGACTTTAAAGATTTTGTAATAAGGTTTGCTAAGAATATAGTTACAGAGAATATAAGGATTACATTTACTAACTTCGTTATAAAATGGTAATGCTTTTCTGAAATATCCAAGAAAACCATAGTCACGTGTATAGAAAGTATAAAAACCCATAATAGAGATGGTAGCTTTATCGTTTGATAGATAACTTCATATATCTTTGTTTTTTGTGTTATCTTTTTTAAAAGTTCAAGAAGTATAACCCGTAGGATATAGAAACCAACAAAAGATACAAGAAACACAAATAATATCTTGTAATCTTTAAACATCTACAGAATCCTTTCCATCAGATTAGTTTGTAGCAAGCCTATTATACCACTTAGTATAACGTAGAATATAACTATAACTACTATAAATTGAAAGTTTTTAGAGTTTTCGGAAGGAATACCAAGAACTTTCTCAGCACCTACAAATATAAGGTAAAACATGTAAAAGCTTGATAAGAACATTAAAAAAGCATTAACTGGTGAGTTTACCATATAACTTATACCTGCAATCCATACCGGTATAACGGCTAAAACAACAAGGTTAAATACTTTTAAAGGATTATCTTCTCCACCGAAAGCCTTACCAAAAAAATAAACCAAGCCAGTCAAAAATATAGGTTTAAAAATCTCAAAAATCCAAGCTATGAACAGAAAAGAAAACATTTTAACTGTGTCGTTATTTTGAATCATAGTAAGGACTTTAGTTGCATACTGGATAGTTGAAACACTTGCCTTTGGGTCGGCTTTAAGCATCTCTATAAACTTACTTAAAGAAGAAATATAGCTGTCCTTTAAAACTGTAAAGCCTATAAGATAACCTAAAATTGGAAACAATGAAAACGGCAATACATAGAAAAAAAACAATTTACCGTAAGGTTTTGGATTATTTTTAACGTAAGTTAAGTTTTCTTTAGGATTGAGATAAATTTTAATTAGTTCTTTCATCTTTCACCTACTGATGTTTTTTATTAATTATAACCTATTTTTTGATATAATTTTAGAGACATCAGAAAAAAGGAGGAAAAGTTTGGAAGAGCTTAAAAACCTTATAACTCAAGCTTGGGAAAACAGAGAACTTTTAAAGGAAAACAGATACAAAGAAGCAGTTAGAGAAACAATAGACCTTTTAGATAACGGAAAGTTAAGGGTTGCAGAGAAAGTAAATGGTGAGTGGGTTGTAAACGAATGGGTAAAACAGGCTATCCTTCTTTACTTCCCAATTCAAGATATGCAGGTTATGGAAGTAGGACCTTTTGAATACTACGATAAGATACCTTTAAAGAAAAACTGGAAAGAAAAAGGCGTTAGGGTTGTTCCTCCTGCAACTGCAAGATACGGAAGCTACATTGAACCGGGTGCAATTTTGATGCCTTCATACGTAAACATCGGAGCTTACGTTGGAAGTGGCACAATGGTGGACACGTGGGCTACGGTAGGCTCTTGTGCTCAAGTAGGTAGAAACGTCCATCTTTCAGGTGGAGTTGGAATAGGGGGCGTTTTAGAGCCTCCTTCTGCAAGACCTGTTATCATAGAGGATAACTGTTTTATCGGTTCAAGATGTATCATAGTGGAAGGTGTAATAGTTGAAGAAGAAGCAGTTTTAGGTGCAAACGTTGTTATCACAGCATCAACAAGAATAATAGATGTTTCTGGCGACGAACCTGTAGAGTATAGAGGAAGAATACCTGCAAGAAGCGTTGTAATTCCGGGAACAATAACGAAGAAGTTTCCGGCAGGTGAGTACGGTGTTCAGTGTGCATTAATAATAGGTAAAAGAAAAGAATCTACAGATAAGAAAACGTCTTTAAACGAAGCGTTAAGAGAGTTTAACGTTTCTGTTTAGCTTTGTATATGAAAGCAAGGATTTCTGCTACAACCTTGTAAAGGTCTTCTGGTATCTCTTCGTATAAGTCTAACCCGGACAAAACTTCAACCAAGTCCGGGTCTTCTTTTATGTAAATTCCGTGCTGTTTTGCAACTTCGATGATTTTCTTTGCTATCTCTCCCTTACCTTTTGCAACAACCTTTGGAGCGTTGTCTTTATACCTTTCGTATTTTAAAGCTACCGCTTTTTTGTTTTCAATAGACATCTAAACTTACCACTTTTATATTCTGCTGATTTAAAGATTTATAAAGCTCTCCTTCTATCTCTTTCATTTTTTCTCTAAGTTCTTCGTTATCTGCCTTTATAGAAATAAAGAATCCCTCTTTAAAACGAGCTACTAAAAAATTAACTTTACCATCTTCAAAATCAACAGAGCCTCTAAAGTAAAAAGCTTCTCCATCTTCAAGTTTAACTTTTTTTACCTCAAAATCTCCAACTTTCATACCCGGAATTTTAAAACCAAAAACTCCGTAAAACGTATCGTTTAGAATAGCGTTTAGTTGAAGATTTTTTATACTATCAATAACTTTCTGGTCTTCTACTTTAAACTTCAAATCAT
Organism: Sulfurihydrogenibium sp.; assembly: GCA_002878035.1. Taxonomy (GTDB): domain Bacteria; phylum Aquificota; class Aquificia; order Aquificales; family Hydrogenothermaceae; genus Sulfurihydrogenibium. Next base: position 217 of record PNIU01000118.1, on the reverse strand, counting down.
CTTTTATAGAATTAATAGTGTTTTCAAGTTCATCAAGTTTTTTTATAATTTCATCATTACGTTTAACTTGCTCTTTTAGCTCTTTAATTTTTTCTTTGAAGTTTTCTAAATCTATCTCTTTTAGTTTTGATATTAGCTTATCTTCGTTAAAGTCATGCTTTATCTTTTCTTCTAAATCATTCATAAGATTGAAAAATTTGTAAAGTTTTCTCTCAAA
>PNIU01000026.1 GCA_002878035.1 Sulfurihydrogenibium sp. | reverse complement strand
CATTACGAAAAGTTGAAACAAAGAGCTGAAGTATTAATAAGTCTTGCAACTGCAAAAGTTTAATTTAGAGCTAAACGATGACGAAGACCTTTCTCCGTTTATAAGGGGAAAGGTTCATATAATCCAAAAAAAAGAAGGCTACAGGTTTAACATAGACAGTCTTTTACTTTCAGATTTTGTAAATATAAAATCTTCTGGCAAACTCATAGACTTAGGAACAGGCTCAGGAATAATTTTAATCCTTCTATCGTTAAAATATAAAAATCTAAAGTTTTACGGTTTAGAAGTTCAAAAAGAGCTTTACGAACTTGCAAAAAAGAACATTCTAATAAACAACTTAGAAGCACAGTTAAAACTTGGAAACGTAAAAGACGTAAAAGACCTATTTCCCCATCAGTTTTTTGATTACGTTGTTATCAATCCACCTTACTTTAAACAAGGTGAATACAAAAGCACTCAAGAAAAGATAGCAAGGTCGGAAGTTTTAGCAACTTTGGAAGACTTTATAAAAGCATCTTGGTATTTACTTAAAAACAAAGGAAAACTTTTTATGATACTCACAACAGACAGATTGTCGGAAGCTTTAAGTGTTATGAAAAGCTACAAACTACAACCAAAAAGATACAGATTTATCCATCCATCTTCTAAAGAAAAGGCTACCCACTTTATGGTAGAGGCTATCAAACAGGCAAAAGAAGGCGGTGAAACAGTAGAAAATCCACTGATAGTTTATGATAATCCAAAAGAAAAAAAGTATACAGAATACGTCTGGAACTTACTTGAAAACTATCCAGAACATAACTTATAATTTACTTATGGACTTAAAACCTTTAATAGAAAAGCTTGAAAAGATGGGTTATACGGATATATACTCCTGGTGTGATGAACCGGGAACTTACTACAACTGGCACACCCATAACTACGACGAAGTAAGACTTGTTTATAAAGGCTCTATAACGATAGGCACGGAAGAAACGGTTTATCATCTAAAAGAAGGTGATATTTTAGAAGTTAAAGCTGGCACAAAACACTGGGCTAAAACCGACACAGGTGTATGTTATTTATGTGGAAGTAAAAAGTAATATCATATTTTTTGATGAAACTTTCTTAAAAGCTCTTCGTATTGGTCAGGAGTGTTTATACTTTTATAACTCCAAAGACCTTTATCTATTTTTTCCAGTTCGTTTTGATTTAAGAATAAAACAGATAGACTTTCTATCCAACCTTTCAGAGACTTTACTTTACCATACAAATCTTTAGCTTTTAAAACGGCGTTTTTTGTATAAAGTGTGTTTAAAGGCTGTATCTTTCCATCTATAACTGGAACTATGGCATCGTAATTACCTATCTTTTCCAGATAAAAATTTACAAGGTTTTCGTTAATCAAAGGAGTATCACAGGTTGCAATAAAAACAAAATCGTTAGATATATAAGAATAAACTGAAGAAATCCCATTTAAAGGTCCTTCGTATGGGTTTAAATCTTTTACTATTTTAAAATTAAACTCTTTCAAGTGTTCTCTGTAAATTTCTTCATCTTTGTTTACGCTTAAGATAATCTCATTACACTTTTTTGAGAGTTTTTCGGTTATTATCTGTAAAAATGTCTTGCCGTTTAAAGTTAAAAAGGCTTTATCTTTTCCCATTCTTTTACTTTGACCACCGGCAAGCAAAACACACGAAACAGGTTTAATCATAATCGTAAAGGGCTGTCGTTAGATACTTTTCTCCACCATCAGGACAGATGAAAACTATAACTCCCTCTTCAATCTCTCTTGCTATTTTTATAGCTGCTTCGAAAGCTGCTCCAGAAGACTGCCCTACGAATATTCCCTCTAACCTTGAAAGCTCTCTGGCTCGTTGGTAAGCGATATCTGTCCCTATAAATATAGTCCTGTCTAATCTGTTTTCGTCAAATATACCGGGTTTTATAGAAGTCTCTATAAACTTTAAGCCTTCTATACCGTGGAATGGACTGTCTGGTTGAACTCCTATAACTTGTATGTCTGGATTGAATATCTTTAACCTTCTTCCTGTCCCCATTACGGTTCCACCTGTGCCTATACCTGCTACAAAGTGAGTTATCTTACCTTCTGTTTGGTTCCATATCTCAACTGCCGTAGAGTCAAAATGGGCTCTCCAATTTGCATCGTTGTTATACTGGTCTATGTAGTAATACTTATCTGGATACTTCTCTACAAGCTTTCTAACATAAATTATGGCTCCGTCCGTGCTTTCAAGTGGGTTTGTAAAGTGAATTTTGGCTCCAAAAGCTTTGATTATTCGTTTTCTTTCTTCGCTTACGTTGGCAGGCATAGCAAGTTCAACTTGATAACCAAGTGCAGTTCCTACCATTGCAAGGGCTATTCCTGTGTTTCCAGATGTGGCATCTATTATCACTTTATCTTTTGTTAATTTGCCACTGTTTATGGCTTCTAAAATCATTCTTGTAGCAGGTCTGTCCTTTACAGACCCTCCCGGGTTATAACTTTCAAGCTTTGCGTATATTTTAACGTTTTTTTTCTTTATATCATCAGGTAAAGAACGGTTTAGTTCTACCAAGGGCGTATTTCCAACAAGTTCCAGTATAGATTTTCTGGTTTTTTTATAACCTTCGTCGTGCTGTCCCAATATCCACATTAAAATTTATACCTCGTAAAAATATAAATTAGCATTATTATATCAATTGTAAATTGTATAATGAATTAAAACCTTACTATCCTATCAATTAACACTCAAAACAACATCTGGCTTTAAAACTCCGTTTTCTACTTTTCCTATACCTAAAAGTTCGTCTTGATGGTTTAAAACCTTATATATACCTTCTTCTAAGGGTAGATTTAACTTTTGACCGTGTTTAAACCTTCTTTCCAAATCGTTGTCTAACTTTACACTTTTTAAAAAGTAAAGGGCTTCTTTTACAGGAATAATTAATTTTTCTACTTCTTCTAAAGATAGACTTAAAAATCTTTCTAAATCTACGGCATCTTTTAAATCAAACTTTCCTACTTTCGTTCTGGTTAAGTCGGTCATGTATGCTCCGCATCCAAGTTTGTCTCCTATATCCTTTATCAAAGACCTTATGTAAGTTCCAGATGAACAACTTACTTTTATTCTGAAAAACGGTAAATCAATACTTAAAATCTCTATACTGTATATCTTAACTTTTACGGGTTTTAAGTTTGGTTGAATGCCTTTTTTGGCAAGTTGGTAGGCTCTTTTTCCTTGTATTTTCTTTGCAGAGTAAGGCGGTGGTAGTTGGTCAAACTCTCCTACAAAAGAGTTTATTACCTGTATAACGTTCTCCTGAGTTATACCTTCTAATGGTTTTGTCTGTATTACTTTACCTTGTGAGTCGTAAGTATCCGTTATTTCTCCAAGTTTTCCTTCTGCTATGTATTCTTTGTCTAACTTTTGCAAGAATTGAGTAAATCTGGTTGCTTTTCCTACAGTTAAAAGCATTAGACCAGATGCTGCATAATCGAGAGTTCCAGTATGACCAACTTTTTCCTTAATATGTTTTTTTACTTTTAAGACTAAATCGTTAGATGTAATATACTTAGGCTTATTTATTAAAAGCACTCCATCCATTCAAAACTTCTCCTACCAGATATAAAGAACCTGTTATAAACAAAAGGCTATCTTCATCTAAATATTTCTTTGCTTCATTTATGGCATCTTGCCAGTTTTCTATAAAATTTTCTTCTCCTAAGTTGTAAAAATCTTCTTTATCCATTCCTCTGGAAATGTTTATCTTGGTAGCTATCGTTTTAAATGAGTTGTTTTTTATTATTTTAAACATTTTTTGTGTGTCTTTGTCTTTTAAGAATGAGTATACGGTTATTATTTTTTTGTTTTTAAATATATCTTTAAGCTCTTCAAAGCTTTTTGTAAGTCCCTCTTCGTTATGGGAACCGTCTATAACGATTAAAGGTTTTTGAGACAGTATCTGCATTCTACCAAGCCAAAATGTGTTAAACAGGGCTTCTTTTACAGTTTGTAAATCTATACTGATGTTATTTTTTTCACAGAAAACGATGTAAGATGTTAAAGATGTTGCTGCGTTTTCTATCTGTCTTTTTCCTATCATAGAAAGTTGAAGATTATCGATTTTTAAGTCTTTAAACTGGTAATCGAAGATGTTATGGCTTTTTTCGTATGTTTTAAAATCTATATCTTTTACGTAATACTCTTTTATTTCTCTCTTTTTTAGCCAGTTTAAAATTTCGGCTTGGTTTCTACCGATTACTGCCGGCCTATCTGGTCTTGTTATACCAGTTTTTTCAAAGGCTATTTTGTCTAACGTATCTCCTAAAAGGTTCATATGGTCAAAGGACACGTTTGTTATAACTGATACGTCTGGATACAAAACGTTGGTAGAGTCCCATCTTCCACCTAATCCAACTTCTACAACTGCTATATCTACTTTTTCGTCGTAAAAATATTTAAAAGCTATCAACGTGCAAGCTTCAAAGTATGTAAGGTTATGCTTTTGAATGACAGGAAGAAGTTGGTTTATATATCTTTCTAAAATGTCTTGAGGCATATTTTTTCTGTTAATCTGCCATCGTTCGTTTTCTTCTATAAGATGTGGTGATGTGAAAAGTCCCGTTTTAAAACCAGTGTGTCTAAAGAGGCTTTCAAGGTATGCTGCCGTTGAACCTTTTCCGTTAGTTCCTGCTATGAGAATAGATTTAAATTTGTTGTGTGGATTGTCTAAATCTTCTAAAGCCGCTTTAATTCTTTCTAAACCGGGCTCTATGTTAAATACTTTCTTCTGAAAAAAGTCAAAAAGGTTAAGCTTTCTCACTTCTACTTCTTAAAAAGAGTATCATAAATATACCTGCAAAAACCATAAAAAGCGTTATTATCTGGTTCCAAGTTAATCCTATGTAAGGTAAGGGTGGCGTTACTCCTCTCCAAAATTCAAGTAAAAATCTCTCAATTCCGTAAAATATGAGATACATTCCAAGTATCTGACCGTCAAATAATTTTTTTCTGTAAGTGAAAAATAGTATCAAGAATATTGTAAGGTTGCCGATTGCTTCAGCCGGTTGAGTTGGATAAAGTGGTATACCTTGTGGTGCAAGACAGTGAGGGTTGTTTGGAAAGATTATGGCTATATCTCTAAAAGGTGAGTCTGGTGGAACAGGTTTACCATAACAACAACCTGCCGAAGTGCAACCAAGTCTTCCAAAGAAATGTCCCAGTGGTATCGATACTCCCGCTATATCTCCCATCTTCAAAAGAGGTAGTTTTTTCATTCTAATGTAAGTAATAGCTACAACTAAGCCACCTATAAAACCACCAAACCAGTCTATCCCTCCGTTCCAGATTGCAAAGATATCTAAAATAGAGCTAAAATCTTCTTTATGCTCTATAACGTAAGCTATTCTTGCTCCGATTAATCCACCTAAAACTGTAAGTATAAAGAAGTTTTCGTAATGTTTCTCTTGGATACCTTCTTTTTTAGCAAAGTACAAGCCCATGTAAAACGCTACCAGTAGTCCGATTGCCGTAAAAAAACCGTAAGTGTGTATGGTAAAATTTCCTATAGTTATTAAATCTGGAAACATGTTAACCTCCTTACGCTGTCTCGTATTGGTCTTCTTTCAGAGATTTTAAATATTTATCTAAAACAAGCTTTCTTTTTAGAGGAGATAGGTAGTTTATGAAAGGTATGCCGTTTAAGTGGTCTATTTCGTGCTGAAGAACGATTGCTAAAAACTCACTACTTTCTACTGTTATATCTTCACCTTTTTCGTTTTTTCCGATTACTTTTACTCTTTTAGCTCTTGGAATGGTTATCTGAACTCCCGGAAAGCTAAGACAACCTTCCGTAGACATAACTTCTCCTTCTTTCTCTACAATCTTTGGGTTTATTAAAACCATTTTTACGGGCTCTTCTGTTTCGTCTTCCTGTCTTTTCTCTCTTATGGTTGTGTCTATAACGAGTATCTGGTAGGGTATACCAATTTGGTTTGCCGCAAGTCCAACACCTTCCTCTTTATACATAAACTCCCACATTTTGTCTATATACTCTTGCAGTCTCTCATCGAAAAAATCTACTTCTTTCGTTGGTTCCTTCAGTATTTTATCAGGCCAAGTTCTTATTCTATACTCCATATTTATCACCTCTTTAAATGCATATTTCCATTCCTTGTTTTAATATTCTAACATTTT
>PNIU01000013.1 GCA_002878035.1 Sulfurihydrogenibium sp. | reverse complement strand
TTTTTTGTTTTCTAAAAAGTTTTTAAACTCTTCCAGAGGTTCTATTGAGTAGTTAGTCTGGTCTTTAATTTTAAATGCAACTTTACCTTTTCCTATGTTTATGGCTGCTACTACGTTTCCATCAAAGTATCTGTATTTGTAAATCATAACATCTAACGTTTGAAAGGAGTATATAGGAATGTTTAAGCTGTAAGCTAACGTTTTTGCTGTGATTACTCCAACTCTTAGGCCTGTGTTTGAACCAAGTCCTACGTTTACCATTACTCCTTTTAGGGATTTTTTATCTATGTTTAAAGTTTTAAAAAGACTGTCTATTTCTGGCAGTAGTATTTCTGAAAAAGGTTTTGGTTTTAGATACTCTCTGTAGCCGTAAACCTTTTCTTCGTCTAGTAAAGCTATTCCAAAGTTATCTGAGAATGTGTCTATACTAAGGTACAATCAAAACCTCTTTTAAAGTTTTAAAAAATTATACCGAAATTTTATTAAAGTTTAAAATATGGCAAAAAGGAATGAATGAAGAAAACGATTTAGAGGAAATTTTAAAAAGATTAATAGATGAACTGTCTAAAGAGGAGGAAGAAGTGAGAAGAAAAAAAATCGAAGAAATCAAACGTTTGATTGCTGAAGGTAAGTACAACGTTCCTGTTGAAGAACTTGTAGAAAGTATACTAAGAAAGTTAAAAAAAGGACCTTAAATCTTTGTATGTATTAATGATTTTCTCTGTGGCTACTTCTACTTCATCTAACGTGTTAAATATACCAAAGGAAAACCTTACCGAGTGTAAGGCTTCTTTTTCTGAATATCCGTAAGCTGTTATAACGTGAGATGGGGTGGGGGTGCCAGAGGAACAAGCGGAACCTGAAGAGACTGCTACTCCTTCTGTATCAAGAGCCATAACCAACGTTTGAGAATCTACTTTAGGGAATATAACGTTCGTAATGTTAGGAAGTCTTTTTACGTTTTCACTTAGAATTTTAATCTCTGGTAATTTTTCTTTTAAACGTTTCTCAAAGTGTTCTCTTAAGACCTTAAGCTGTGTTATTAGAGTTTCTTTGTTATTATGCCAATACTCAACTGCTAAGTAGAGAGAGTTTATAAGTTGTGGGCTTTGTGTTCCAGACCTTAAACCTCTTTCCTGTCCTCCTCCCATTATAATTGGTTTTAACTTTACATCTTCTTTTTTGTAAAGCATGCCTATAAACTTTGGTGCGTTTATCTTATGTCCCGATACGGAGAACATATCTACAAAATCAAGGTTAATATCTTCTTTGCAGAAAGATTGGACTGCATCTGTAAAGAGTATAACCTCTTTTTCTTTACATAGTTTGCCTATCTGGTTTATGTCTTGTAAAACTCCTGTTTCGTTGTTTCCGTGTATGATGCAAACTAACAATGTTTTACTGTTTATAAGACTTTTTAGATGGTCTAAATCGACTATGCCGTTGTTATCAACTTTTACAAAATCTACTTTGTATCCTTTTGATGACAAGTGTTTTAAAGGAGCAAGGATAGATTTATGTTCGATAGGTGTTGTTATGATATGGTTTTTTTCAGGATAGCTTTCTGCAAGTCCAAAAATGGCTAAGTTGTTGCTTTCTGTGGCACATGAGGTAAAAATTATTTCATCTGCTTTACATTTTAATATCTGAGCTATAGAGAATCTACTTTTTTCTATAAGATTTTTTGCTTTTTGACCTTCTCTGTGAATAGAGTTTGGGTTGGCGTAATACTCAGTGTAAGTATCTTTTAAGGTTTCCAAAATGGAAGGTAAGACTTGCGTTGTAGCAGCGTTGTCTAAGTAAATCATCTATCTGTTAAAAATTTCTTGTATTTTACTTTTTAACTCTTCTACAGATGACTCTTCGTTTAGTCCAAGTATTTCTAAAAGCTTTTCTATACTTATCCATTTTTTTAGGACCATTCCTTGGGTTAGTAGTCTTTCAAACGGTTCTTCTATATCTACTAATCCTATATCTTTTAGGAACTTTGTGAAGAATCTGGAGTAGAGAAGGTGAAGGACTGCATGTTCTATTCCCCCTATGTATATATCTACTGGCATCCAGTAATCGGCTTTACTTTTTTCAAAGGGTTTTTCTTCGTTTTTAGGGTCACAGTATCTTAAAAAGTACCACGAGCTATCGAAGAACGTATCCATTGTATCAGTTTCTCTTTTTGCTGGCTTTCCACATTTTGGACATGTTGTATTTACAAACTCTTCAACTTTGGATAGAGGAGAGCCGCCAATTCCAGTAAACTCTACATTTTGAGGTAATACTACTGGTAACTCTTCTTCTGGAACGGGAACTATACCGCAGTCTTCACAGTAAACTACAGGGATAGGTGTTCCCCAGTATCTTTGTCTTGAGATGTTCCAATCTCTGAGTCTGTAGTTAACGGTTTTCTTTCCTATTCCTTTTTCTTCAAGGAGCTGTGTTATTTTTTCTTTTGCATCTTTTGAGTTTAGATTGTTAAATGGTCCAGAGTTTATCAGTATTCCTTCATCTTCGTATGCCCCTTTTTCAAAGTCCCACTCTTTATCTGTTGGTTTAACTACCACTTTTATTGGAATTGAGTATTTCTTTGCAAACTCAAAGTCTCTTTCATCGTGAGCTGGAACTGCCATTATTGCACCTGTTCCGTATCCCCACAGTATGTAATTTGCGGCGTATATTGGAACTTCTTCTCCAGTTAAAGGGTTTATGGCGTATCGACCGGTAAATACACCTTCTTTTTCTTCAACTATACCTCTTTCTTTCGTTGATAAAGATTTTATCTTTTCTACAAACTGTTTTACTTCTTCTTCGTAAGGTGTTCCTTGAGCTAACTTTAATACTATTGGATTTTCTGGTGCAACGGCCATAAACGTTACACCGTAGATTGTATCTGGTCTTGTTGTAAACACTTCTAAGTATTCGTCTAAATCTTTTATAGGAAATTTTATCGTTGCACCGATGGACTTACCTATCCAGTTTTCCTGCATTGTTAAAACTTGTGAAGGCCATTTGCCTTTTAACTTTTCAAGGTCTTGAAGGAGTCTTTCTGCGTAGTCTGTTATTTTTAAATACCAAGAAGGAATCTCTTTTTGGACTACAGGTGTTCCACATCTCCAACATTTTCCATCTATAACCTGTTCGTTTGCTAAAACTGTCAAGTCGTGTGGGCACCAGTTTACAAGGGCTGATTTTCTATAAGCTATCCCTTTTTCAAACATTTTTAAGAATATCCACTGGTTCCATCTGTAGTAATCTGGGTTGCAGGTTGTAACTTCTCTATCCCAATCGTAGGAAAATCCAAGTTTTTTCAGTTGATTTTTCATGTAGTCTATGTTTTCGTATGTCCACTTAGCCGGGTGTATACCGCTTTTTATCGCTGCGTTTTCTGCAGGCATTCCGAAAGCGTCCCATCCCATAGGATGTAATGTGTTTTTTCCGGTCATACGGTAGTATCTGTTTATAACGTCTCCTATGGCGTAGTTTCTTACGTGTCCCATATGTATCTTTCCAGAAGGGTAAGGAAACATCTCTAAAACGTAATATTTTGTAGATTTGTCGTTGTTTTCAACGGATTTAAATATTTTTTCTTCTTCCCACTTTTTAAGGTATTCTTGTTCTATATCTTGAAATCTGTATTCCATATTTTTCCTCTCCTTATTCTGAGTCTCTGTAGTAAATAATTTTATCTTCTTCTACTTTACCAGATAAAGATTCGTAAGAAGAGTAGTAGTAGGGAGTAAAGGCTTCAAATTCAGCAGCACAGGTGTCAACCACTTTAAAGGATACTGGTGGCCTTTTCTTTCTTATCTCTTCTTCCGTTGTCTTTAGTAGTCTTGCAAGTTCTCTGTCAGAAAAGCCCCACTGCTTAGCTTTTTCAAGTTCTTGTTCTGTTAATGTGCTGATATCCTTTGTAGAAAGGTAAAGTTCGTAATCTACAATCTCTTTTATTTGGTTCAAAAACCAGATATCTATGTGGGAAAGTTTGTTTATCTCTTCTACTGAAAAACCTCTTCTGAAGGCTTCTGCTATATACCAAAGTCTGTCTGGGTTAGGTTTTATTATCTTTTCTTTTAGTAAGTTTTCGTCTACGTTTTCAAGTCCCATGTAAAATCCATACCTGCCAAGTTCTAAACTTCTTAAAGCTTTTTGTATTGCTTCTTTAAAGGTTCTTCCTATGGCCATAACTTCTCCGACAGATTTCATCATAGTTGTGAGGGTTGGGTCCGCTTCTGGAAACTTAGCAAAATCAAACCTTGGAATTTTTACAACGACGTAGTCTATTGTGGGTTCAAAAGAAGCAGGAGTTTTCTTGGTTATGTCGTTTGAAAGTTCGTCAAGTGTATAACCAACGGCCAATTTGGCTGCTATTTTTGCTATAGGAAATCCTGTTGCTTTGGACGCTAAAGCAGAAGACCTTGAAACTCTTGGATTCATCTCTATAACGTAAAACTCTCCAGTTTTTGGATTTTGAGCAAATTGAACGTTTGAGCCTCCAGTCTCAACTCCTATCTCTCTCATAACGGCTATAGAGTAGTTTCTTAAAATCTGGTACTCTCTGTCTGATAATGTCATGGCTGGAGCAACAGTTATACTGTCTCCCGTGTGTACTCCCATAGGGTCAAGGTTTTCTATGGAGCATATAATAACGCAGTTATCGTTTTTATCTCTCATAACTTCCATCTCAAACTCTTTCCAACCTATAATAGACTCTTCAAGTAAAACTTCATGAATAGGAGATGCATCTAAACCTGCTTTTACTTTTGGGTAAAACTCTTCTCTGTTGTAGGCTATGCTTCCACCTGTTCCTCCCAAGGTAAAGGAAGGCCGTATTATAACAGGAAAACCTATCCAATCTATAACTTCTTCTGCTTCTGAGATTGATTTTACGACAGCACTTTTAGGCATAGAAAGTCCTATCCTTTCCATTGCCTTTTTAAAAAGGTCTCTATCTTCAGCTTTCTTTATCACTTCGTAGTTTGCACCTATAAGTTCTACGTTGTATTTATCAAGTATGCCTTTTTCGTAGAGGTCTATAGCTAAGTTTAAAGCTGTCTGTCCTCCAAGGGTTGGAAGTATAGCATCTGGTCTTTCTTTCTCTATGATTTTTTCTAAAACAGGAGTTATTAAAGGTTCTATGTAAGTTCTATCTGCGATGTTTGGGTCTGTCATTATGGTTGCTGGGTTTGAGTTTACGAGTATCACTCTATAACCTTCTTCTTTTAGCGCTTTTGCCCCTTGGGTTCCAGAGTAGTCAAATTCGGCGGCTTGTCCAATGATGATGGGTCCAGAGCCAATAAGCAGGATTGTTTCTATGTCTGTTCTTTTTGGCATACTTTACCTCATTGAAATTTTAGATATATATTTTAACATTTTAAGAAGGTATCGATATCTGAGGTTTTTTTATGGAAAATTTTAAAATCCTTGGTCTTGACTTGGCAGGAAGTCCAAAGAGAAAAACAGGTTACGCTTATTTAGAAAATGGAAAACTGCAAGTAGGAGTTTTGTTTCAAGATGAAGATATCCTAAATCTTGCTAAAAATTTTAAATTAGTTATGATAGATGCACCTTTGAGCCTACCAGAAGGTAGATTAAGTTTAGAAGAGATTGGACCACATTTTAGAGAGTGTGATATTAAACTAAGAGAAATGGGTATAAAATTCTTTCCTTTAACTCTTGGGCCCATGCGTATGCTAACAAAAAGGGCCATAAGTATCAAAGATACTCTTTCAAAAGAAGGAATACACAGCATAGAAACCTTTCCCGGCGGTTTGTACGATATATACAAAGTTAACAGGAAAGAAAAAGATGCTATAAAAAACCTTTATAAAAAACTTGGTTTTTATCTGGAAGAAAGGGACTACTTTCAAGATGAGTTAGACGCTGTAGCTTGTTTAATCTCTGGAATCAGGTATGTATCATCAAAGGCCATAATCTTAGATGGTAAGGATGGTCTTATAGTTATTTGAATTTTGCAAAAATAAGAAAAAAGTTTTGAAAAAATCCTTTATTTTTGAACCTCTAACTTTGGCACAAATTTTGAGTACAAAAAAGATGTTGACTTATAAAAATTTTTGTTGTATGTTTATAATTACTAACAAAATATTTTTAAACAGGAGGTATTAAGATGAAAAAAGTAGTAGCGTTAACTGTGGTAGCAGGGTCTTTGTTCCTTGCAAGCTGTGCTAACCAAAACTATGCAACAAAAGAG
>PNIU01000099.1 GCA_002878035.1 Sulfurihydrogenibium sp. | reverse complement strand
CTAATTTTATAAAATTTTCTAAAAGCTTTAATCCATACTCTGTAAGTATAGATTCTGGGTGAAACTGAACGCCCCATATAGGATATTTTTTATGTTCTATTGCCATAATTTCTCCATCATCAGAGCGAGCTGTAATTTCTATATCTTCTGGCAGTGTTTTTTCATCTATAACCAACGAATGATACCTTACGGCTTTAAATGGGTTTGGTATTCCTTCAAAAAGGCCTTTTTCGTTGTGATAGATGTTTGATGTTTTGCCATGCATAAGGCATTTTGCTTTTACTATTTTTGCACCAAAAGCCTGTCCTATAGACTGATGTCCAAGGCAAACTCCAAGTATAGGATATATACCTTTAAACTCTTTTATTACGTCAATAGATATTCCGGCTTCGTTGGGAGTGCAAGGTCCGGGTGATATTACGATAGCATCTATACCTTCCATATTTTTTATATCTTCTAACGTTATTTCATCGTTTCTTTTTACGATTACTTCCTGACCAAGCTGATAAAAATACTGGACGATGTTGTATGTAAAAGAGTCGTAGTTATCTATCATAAGAATCATTTTTAACCTCTTGTATTATGTTATTTTCGCCGAAGGCGGGAATGTTTTTATTCTGCATTTTTTATGAATAAAACTAAGTCTTTTAGTCTTGTAGAGTAGCCGTATTCGTTGTCATACCAAGATGCTACGTGAACAAGGTTACCACCTATAACTTGAGTTAGTAAAGAGTCAAATATGGAAGATGCTGGGTTTCCGATTATATCAGAAGATACTACTGGGTCTTCACAGTATGCAAGGATTCCTTTCATACTTCCTTCGGAGTATTTTTTCATAGCTGCGTTTACTTCTTCTATGGTTGTTTCTTTCTCTACAACTACCGTTAGGTCTATTAGAGAACCATCTGCTACAGGAACTCTTCTTGCAGTGCCGTCAAGCTTTCCTTTTACTTCTGGTATAACTTCACCAAGGGCTTTTGCTGCTCCGGTTGTTGTTGGGACTATGTTTACTGCGGCTGCTCTTGCTCTTCTTAAATCCTTGTGAGGTAAGTCTAATATTCTTTGGTCGTTTGTGTAGGCGTGGGTTGTTACCATGTAGCCGTACTTTATTCCAAACTCGTTTTGTAAAACTTTAACTAAAGGTGCAAGTGCGTTTGTGGTGCAAGATGCGTTAGAGATTATTCTGTGATTTTTAGGGTCGTAAATCTCTTGGTTTACGCCAAGGACTATTGTTACGTCTGGGTTTTTTGCAGGAGCTGATATTATTACTCTCTTTGCTCCGGCTTGTAAATGTTTCTCTGCATCTTCTCTTTTTGTGAAAAGTCCGGTAGACTCTATAACAATATCGATATCTAACTCTTTCCAAGGAAGTTGTGTAGGGTCTTTTATGGCAGATATTTTTATCTCTTTTCCGTTTACGATTATTGAGTTGTCCGTTGCTTTTACGTCTGCGTCGTATATGCCATGGACTGAGTCGTATTTTAATAAGTGGGCAAGAGTTTTAGCGTCTGTAAGGTCGTTTATATGCACAATTTCTATTCCTTCCACACCGTTTGCTATTCTGAAAAATGTTCTCCCTATCCTTCCAAAGCCGTTAATTGCAACTCTCATAAAAATCCTCCTTATCAATTTTTTAAATATTCTATCACTTCTTCCATTTTCATGCCACGAGAACCTTTTACTAACACCGTTGGATTTAATTTTTCTAACTTTTTTATCTCTTTTGCTATATTTTCTTTAGTAGTGTGTAAGACAAATTTTTTATCTTTTAACTCTTGCAGTATATACTTTGTTTCTTCTCCGTAAAGGAATACGTAATCTATATCGGTTTTTAGTATCTCTCTTGCTATTTCTCTATGAAGTTTTTCAGAAAACTGACCTAACTCAAGCATATCACCTAAGACTAAAACTTTTACTGTTGGTATTTCGTTTAATGTTTCTATAGCGTTTTTGACTGACAAGGGGTTAGCGTTGTAAGAGTCATCTATTACTGTGATACTTCCTACCTTTAGTATACTTCCTCTGCCTTCCGGCTGTTTAAAATCTCTTAAGATTTCCAAACTTTTTATAGGGTCCAGTCCTAAGTGGTATAAAATGCCGGCTACGGCTCCTACGTTTTTAAAAACTCCTTTGTTAAAAATAGGTATGGTTAGCTCTAACTGGTCGTTTTTGTATGCTACAACTCCGTAAGTTCCTTGAGAAGTAATCTTTACGTCAAAAACCTTTATATCACCATCTTCTCCGAATGTAATAAAGTTTTTTAGTTTATCTTTGTAGTAGTGTAAAAGGTTAAATGGAAGGACATGGTAGAAAGCTTTGTTAAAAATTTCTCCTTTTCCTTTTACTATGTTTTCAAAACTTCCAAACTTTTCAATGTGGGCTTCTCCTACGGAAACTAAAACTCCAATATCGGGGTTTACTATATCGTTTAGATAATCTATATCTCCAACTTTGCCTGCTCCCATTTCTATAATAGCTAAATCTGTATCTTCTGATGTGTTTGCCAGTGTTAATGGCACTCCTATCTCGTTGTTGTAGTTGCCCGACGTTGCGTGAACGTTGAAAAATACAGATAAAACAAACTTTGTTAACTCTTTTGTAGATGTTTTTCCACTACTTCCAGTTATACCTACGACTGTTTTTATGTTTTTTCTTTTTTCTTTGGCAATTTTTTTAAGGGCTTGGTATGTGTCGTTTACAAGGATACCGTTTGGGTAGTTTAGGGGTTTTTGTGTTAAGTAGCCTGATGCTTGGTTTTTTAAAGCATCTTCTATAAAATCATGACCGTCTCTTGAACCTTTCAAAGGTATAAAAAGACTGTTTTTCTTAGCTATTCTACTGTCTATAACAAACTCTTTTATCTCTTCGTCTTTTGAAATGTTTATAGGTTTTCCTTCAACTAAATCTACAACCTCAAACAATCTCATTTTTTACCTACCATCAAAAATACTGGGTATTCTCTTTCTTTTCCATCTTTCTCTTTCCTTACTATGTGGGCTATATCGTAATTTACATCTTTAAAGCCTACTTTTTCAAACAAAGTTTTTAGATTGTCTAAATCAAAACCAAAATGTTCTACGCCTTCGTTATCATCGTGAAAAGTGCCATCTTCTTTAACTAAATCTGCAATGGCTATATATCCATTTTCATTTAGAAGTTCGTAGAACCTTCTAAGTATGCTTTCTGTGTCTTTTACATGGTGTAAAGCCATTGAACTTACTATTACGTCAAATTTTTCTTCCAGTTTATCCTTTGTTAAGTCAATGTTTAAGACCTTAACGTTGGTAATATTGTTTTCGTTAGCCTTTTTTAGAAAAACTTCGCACATACCTTGAGAAGTATCGACTCCAACGGCTTCTTTAACGCTGTCTATAAGGAAAAATGTTAAAAGTCCAGTTCCACAACCAAAGTCAAGCAGTCTCATACTTTTGTTAAGTGGAACGTGTTTTTTTATTGCTTGGGCTACGTTTTTAGCTATTTCTACTCTTCTTGGGTTTTCGTCCCAAGTTAAAGCTGCCATATCAAATTTACTCATCTTAACGCCTCCTTTCTTTTGAAAACTTCCCATAAAGCTATTGCAGTTGCATTTGAAACGTTAAAAGAGGTTATTTTGCCTTTCATCGGTATAGATGCTACAAGGTCTGCACTTTCTAAAACAGATTTTGACACACCTTTACCTTCCGAACCTACTACTAACGCAATGGGAAAAGGAAAATCAATTTCGTTAATATTTTTACCACCTTTTTCTACGGCTACAATCCAACCACCTTTTTTCTTAAACTTTTCTAAAGTGTTTCTAAGACTTCCAACTTTCGAGATAGGAAGGTAAAAAACGGCTCCAGTGGAAGCTTTTACGACTACCTCGTTTATAGGACTTGACCTTTCCTTTGGCAAAAGGATGCCACTTACGCCAAGGATTTCTGCAGTTCTCATTATATTTCCAACGTTTTGTGGGTCTGTAATGTGGTCTAAAACCAACAGTATTCCTTTCTCTTTTACAACTTTGTCTATAAGTTTATCTTCGTTCCAATACTGAATAGGACTTACTAAAGCAACAACGCCTTGAGTTTTCTTAGTTCCTGCAAGCTCTTCAACCTTCTGCCTTGGCACTTTTTGAACCTTTACTTTTTTTTCTTCTGCAAGTTTTAAAAGTTCCTTTGGTGGGTGAGAGTCATGGGCTATAAGTATCTTCTCAAGACTTCTTCCGGCTTTTAAAGCCTCTATCACCGGATTTCTACCCCAAATTACAAGCTTATCACTTTTTTCTTCTCTCAAACAAAACTCCTTGATAAAATTAGTTAGAAGTGATAAATTATCCTACCACAAAACTTTTAAAAGATTAGTGATGGATAGCATAGGTAAAAGCTTAGTTTTTATAGGTCTTTTGATTATGTTGATAGGACTTATGTTTATGTTTTTCGAAAAACTTCCGCTTAACATAGGAAGACTACCGGGAGATATACTCATAAAAAAGGATAACTTTACGTTTTACTTTCCTTTAACTACGTCTATAATTATAAGCGTAATATTATCGTTGGTTTTTATACTACTTTCTAAAATATCAAAATGATGAAGCTGTCAGATTTTGATTACCATCTGCCAAAAGAACTTATAGCCAAATATCCTGTTGAACCAAGGGACAGTTGCCGTCTTATGGTTTTAGATAGAAAAAACCAAACTATAGAACACAGAATATTTAGAGATATTGTAGATTACCTTAAAGAAGGAGACCTTTTAGTCTTAAACGATACTAAGGTAATACCTGCAAGACTGATAGGAAAAAAAGAAAAAACAGGTGCAAATTTAGAAGTTTTTTTGTTAAAACAAGTAGAAGACAACGTATGGGAAGCTCTGATAAAAAACATCAGAAGACTAAAGCCCGGAGATAGAATTTTTATCTCTGAAGATTTTTTTGTAGAGTATCTATCAAGAGAAGAGGACAAAGGTTTTGTAAAACTACACAGTAAAAACTTAAAAGAAGACTTAGAAAAGTATGGTCATATTCCTCTTCCACCTTACATAGAAAGACCAGACGAAGAAAAAGATAAGCAGTTATACCAGACCGTTTTTGCTAAAAAAGAAGGCTCCGTAGCATCTCCTACAGCAGGACTTCACTTCACAACAGAACTTTTAGAAAAAATAAAATCTAAAGGTGTTAAAATAGCCTATGTTACCTTACACGTAGGACTTGGAACATTTAAACCTGTAAAAGATGAAGATATAACAAAACATAAAATGCATGAAGAGTTTTACAGCATTCCCGAAGAAACCTTAACTATGATAAAAGAAACAAAAGAAAAAGGAAAATCCGTTATAGCAGTTGGCACAACTGTAGTTAGAACATTGGAAAGCTACGCTATCACAGGTAAAAGAGAAGATTACACAAACATATTTATATATCCACCTTTCGAGTTTAAAATCGTAGACAAACTCATAACAAACTTTCATCTTCCAAAATCAACACTTATAATGTTAGTCTCGGCTTTTGCTACCAGAGAGTTTATCCTAAAAGCTTACAACGAAGCCGTAAAAGAAAAATACAGATTCTTCAGTTATGGTGATGCTATGTTTATAATGTAAATCTAAATTTATGATATAAAAATAATTTTTATGATAAAATATTTTTCATTAAGTAGTTTAGGACTATAAAAATGCTATATAAACCCCTGGAAAATTTTAAAAAAAATATAAGCAAAGAAGAGTGGGAGAGTATTATAGAAGATTTAAAAAATTCTATTGAAAAGATACTGTCAGAGTTTGATTCTTTCTTTGAAAAAAATATAGCATTATCAATACTGTCTAAAAAAGATAAAACTTATCTAAAAAGGTCTTTTAAAGGATACATAAGAAAATACTTACTTCGCTATCCAGACGAAAAGTATGTAAATTTAGTTTACAAAGCCGGAGAGAGGCTCTTTTTAAGAGGTTTTTCTGAGGAGATAATATTAGAAGTTTACAAAATAATATCAAAGTCCATCGACCATAACCAGCTTTTAAAAGGAAAGTTGGGATTTGATTTTTCTATAGTTTTAAGACCATTTTTAAACTTTTCTTTAGAAGAAGGAACAAAGATAATAAGAGAAAGTTCGGTCGAAGTGGTGTTTTTACTTCAAGAAGCAGCCCAGATACATATAAAATCAAAACATAAGTTTTTAAGAGCCTTAATGGACGAAGATTTTGAAACTCTAAAAAAAATTCCTGATTATGAATATTGTGAGTT
>PNIU01000046.1 GCA_002878035.1 Sulfurihydrogenibium sp. | reverse complement strand
TGTTTCTCTTTTCCTGTGAAGGAAAAGGAAAGCTTTCCGTAAAGGAACCTCCGGGTGCAGAAGTCTACGTAAACGGTAAGCTTGTAGGTAAAACTCCCCTTGAAATTGAACTAAAAGAAGGAGAGTACACGGTAGAGGTTGCTACAACACCTTTTGATAGAGATAGATTAACGGGTGTTTGGGTTTACTACGACAAGACTACTGAACTATCTTTCAAGCCTAAGCCAAAAGGTATACTGGAAGCAAACACTATACCTGAAGGTGCCATTGTTATGGAAGGTAGAAATTACCTTGGAAAAACACCTTTTAGAGATTACCTTAATGTTGGAAAACACCTTATCGTATTCAAACTTGGAAACGTTGGTGCATCAAGGAAAGTTACCATAGAATATGGTAAAACTACTACCATAAACGTAAATCTACAAAAGGCAGTTATACACTTTGATACAAACCCTCAAGATGCAACTGTTTACATAGATGGAAAAAAACTTGATGGAATGCCAAAAACTGTAGAACTTGACGAAGGACCTCATAAAATCACAGTAGAAAAAGACGTTTACAAGGATACGTTTACGTTGAATTTCAAAAAAGGTGATGAGTTTTACATTAAATACTCCCTTGAAGATGTTCAACTTCCCCCAGTTCAAGCCTACGGTCCTATCGTAATTACAAAGGATTATAAACAGTTTGTCTCTTTTGGAAAAGCTGGTATATACTTCTGGAACTTAGATGATTTAAAGCCTCATATATCTCTCTGGGACCCTGAAGATGTCAGAAACTTTGACAAGTTTACAAACTTTGCCGTATCTGACGATGGAAAGCTAACGGTAGGTTTAAAACCTATCAAAACTTTGGCTTACAAATACAAAGACGTGAAAAACCCAGTTAAAGTTTTAGTTTGGGATAACACTACTTCTATGCCAATTTTAAACAAACTTTACGATGTAAATATATCTTACGTAGCCTTTGGTAAAAATGGTAGTAACGTCTATCTCTTTGGTAAAGATGGAAAAGGTTTTGTAATAGATGCAAAAACTGGAAACAAAGTTAAAGATATTTCTATCGGTGAAGGTATTTCAGTTGTGAAAGGTTACTCCAATAAAATATATATAGGTTCTGAAAGCGGAAAACTTATAGTGTTTGACACTAACTCTGACTCTGTAGCTACTACAAACCAAGTTCATAACGCAAGAATAAACGATATTCAAATTTCAAAAGATGGAAGCTACTTGATAACGGCATCTAACGATAAAACAGCAAAAGTTTTAAAACTAAACGATTTATCTGTAGCTAAAACATTCTCTTCTTCTTCTGCTGTTCTTTCTGCTAACCTGTCTCCTTCCAACGGTAAAGTTGCCATAGCAAAAGCTGATAAAACTGTAGATGTTCTTTCTTTTGATGGAAACAAGCTTTACACTATAACAAACCTTACTAATTTACCTATCTCTGTAGCGTTTACATCTGAAGATATAGTATTGACAGCTTCTTCTGTAGAAACACCTGATTTAGACATTTGGTATAACGGAAAATTACTTAGAAAATGGGTTCAGACTATAGAGTAATTTTTAGATTAAGAGTCCCGTAAAGGGACTCTTTTTGATTTTTAATTTTTATTTGTGTAATTTTCGTTTAAGTATTCGATTATTTTTTCTGCGTTTTCTTTTGATATAGGAGCTTTAAACTCGTTTATCATCTGATAGACAACAGTTCTCCACATATCTTTACCAGATTTTCCTTTAGCTTGTCCAAAAACGTAACCCGGAGAGTGACACATTAAACAGTTTTGTTCAAAAACTTCCTTATACTTTCCATCTTTCATCTTCCAGTCGTAGGAAGGTAAATCTATCTTGTAAACATCTTTGTTTTCTTGAGCTTTTGCAAAACTTACTGACAATGCTATTAAAGAAACTGCCAATAACTTTTTCATATTACTAACCTCCTTATTAAACTACTTTTATAGTTACGCTATCGATTCCGTTCCACATATATCCACCGGGGTTCCAACCTGCTTCCATAGGTTGGGTTTCTCCGTTTTTGTTTACGGCTCTAACCATAACTTTTATATTACCTTTTGTCGTTGGTCTAAAGTAGTAAAACCATTCTCTAAAAGAATACCTTCCTAAGTCTGGACCTAAGCCTGTTTCTTTCCATGTTTTTCCACCATCAAATGATATTAACACTTCTTTTATACCAAAACCTTGGTCAAAAGCAACTCCTGCAATCTTTACAACCTCTCCAACTCTTACGACAGTGTTATCGTCCGGAGTGCCTATTACAGATTTAACGTTCATTTCAGTAATCATTCTTGCCTTCTTAGGTTTTTCACCGGGCTGTACACAGTGGCATGCGTTATCAGGAATATGGTAGGCTTTTTCCATCCAGAAGTTTTTAAGTTCTGTGTTTAAAACGGTTATGTTTGTAACAGACTTTATCCAGTGGGTAGCATACCAGCCGGGAACTATAAGCCTTAACGGAAAACCGTTTAGTAAAGATATAGGTTCTCCGTTCATTTCGTAGGCAAGTATTAGATTTTCATACAAACATTTATCTACCGGTAATGCTCTTTCAACGTTAGGAGTTTCTGGGTAAGGTGCTTTATCTAATCCTGCAAAGGCAACTTCTACACTGTCTCCCTTTACTCCTGCGTAGTTTAAAACATCTGCAAGTCTTACTCCAGTCCATAAAGCGTTACCCATTGCTCCGTATTTCCACTGTATTCCAAGGGGTGTTTGTTTATTTTCAAAGAAAGACCTTCCGTTTCCAGAACATTGTAAAACGGCATAGTAGGAAACAGGTTCAAACATTGATTTTAAGTCATCAAGAGAAAGACTTACTGGTTTTTTCACATTACCGGTAATGTTTAAACGCCACTCTTTTAAGTTTACTTCTGTAGGAATGTTTGCAAGGTGCCATCTTACAAAGAAAGCTTCGTTTGGTGTAACTGCACTTGCAAAGTAGCTTCTTGGAGTTTCGAGAAGTGGTGGTCTGTCAGAATACATAATGAGAGATGTTTTACCGGGATACTTTACCATCTTTGGATAGTCTTTAAAATCGATAACGTTAGACTCCTCGGCAAAACTTACGTTTCTTAACGCAACACTTCCAAGGGCAAATAGAATACCCTTTTTGAGAAAGTCCCTTCTTGAGTCCATATTTAAATACCTCCTTAGTGAAACTTATTTTATGGCTTTATATTATGTGGTTGGAATTCTTGAAAATCCAATTAGAAATTTAAATACAGGTATTGAAAATTTTAAATTTTAGATAAAACGCTGATACTTTCTATATGATGAGTTTGTGGGAACATATCTATCATAGAAACTTTGTTTATTTTAAACCCTAAGTCTTTAAAGTCTTTTAAATCTCTTGCTAAGGTTGAAGGATTACACGATACGTAAATGACTTTTTTAACTGTAGGCATAGATGCAATCTCTTTTATTATCTTTTTGTTAAGGCCACTTCTTGGTGGGTCTAAAACTATCAAATCTGGTCTAAAATCTTTTGCATACTTTAGACCTTTGTCTGTTTTTGCTTTTAAGAATTTTAAATTTTTCAGGTTGTTGTGTTTGACGTTTGCTTTTGCATCTTTTACGGCTTCTTCGTTAGACTCTATACCCAATGCCTCTTTTACATAAAAAGCAAGTGGAACTGTAAGAGTGCCTACTCCACAGTAAAAATCTACCACTCTTTTATAATCCTGATTTTTTACTTCTTCAATAACGGCGTTTATAAGGTTTGGTATCTGAAAAATATTTACTTGGAAAAAGCTGTCCATACTTACTCTAAACTTGTAATTTTCTACATTCTCAAATACGATGTCCTCTCCTAAAAGTAAATTTCTTTTTCCTTTTGAGTAAAAACCAACTCCTTTTATCTTATCGTCTATCTCATCTTTATATATATCTAAGTTTGGAATAACGTTTAAAATCTCAGATTCTTCTGAAAATTCCAGCTTAACCAATTTTTCATTCTTACTATTAGAAAAAACGACTATCTGGGAAGGTGTCAAGGCATACTTCTGTAAAAACCTTTTTAAAGGGTTTATAATTTGGTTTAAATCTTCTTTGAGAAGATAACAGTAATCAACATCCACTATATCGTAAGAGTTTGGTTTATAAAATCCTAACCTTTTTCCATCAAACTTAAACTGGGCTTTGTTTCTATAACCAAAAGGATTAGATGGATAAACTTTCTCAATAGGAATGTCTATTTTGCCTATTCTTAAAAGTTGGTCTTTTAGTATCTCTTTTTTTATGTTTATCTGTTCTTGGTAAGGTATATGCTGAAAATCACAGCCTCCGCAGATTGTAAAGTGTTTACAAGGTGCTTCCTGTCTTATGTTGGAAGGTTTTAAAATTCTTAAAGGTTTTGCTACAGAGTAATCTTTCTTTTCTTCTATAATCTCTATTTCCACTTCTTCATTGGGTAGTGTATAAGGGACAAAATATACTTTGTCTTTCTTGGCAAGACCGTATCCACCGTAAACGATTTTCTCTATCTTAACTATCTCACTCATTCTTTATCTTAAGCTCCTTACTTTTGTTTGATGCTCTGTCTACGGCTACTACACTGTATTCGTCAGATGGTTTGTAATCTTTGTCTATAAAGTAGTAGGTTTTTACTGGAACTGGGTTTAAAAGTTTTCCGTTTTTGTAAATAAGGTATCCAACTACGTCCTTAGATTTACTTTCTTCCCATATTAAAGTTGCTTGGTTTCCTTCTACTATTATTTTACCTCTTTCTGGTGGTAGTGGTGGAAAAATATCTTTAAAAATGCTACACACTGTTGGTGATTTTTCTGTTTCAACTCCTTCGGCTAACGCTAAAGTGTAGTAGTAGCAGTAATTTTTATCAAGCTCTACATTTTTGTCTAAGAAGGTATTTTCTGATGTTGAATACGATGGTATAGGTGTAAAGTCTTGTTGATTTTCTACTTTGTATATGTTTTTTAGATAACCATCTTCAAGCTCCAGAATAAAGCCTTCTTCCGTTAGTTTAATTTTAGGTGGCTTTAAATCTACTTTTGGCATTTCATACTTTTTTATACAAACGATTTTCGAAGGTATGCTTTCTTTCCTCTTTGTTTTAACAACTACTTTATAACAGTTTTCGTTACCTTCGAAAGAGTCTAAAAACCAGTAAAGGTTTCCTTTAGAGTTTATGAAAACGTTAATCTTTTTCTCATTTCTGTAAACTACAAAACTAATATCTTCTTTTATGGGCAGTTCGTCTTTATACTTTTTATCGTATGTAAAATAAACCAAAGGTTTATCGGAATACTGTTTAACGTGTATATCTTGAACCTCTAAAGGAACTATGGAAGGTGGTGGCTTTGGACTTCCTTTTACTCCACAGGCAAACAAGAAAACAGAAAAAAGAATAACAAACCTAAATACCATTTTTTTCTACAAAATCTTTTAGTTTTAGTAATTTTTCGATTATATCTGGAAAGTCTTTTAATGGTATCTGGTTTGGTCCATCAGAAAGGGCTTTATCTGGGTCTGGGTGGGTTTCAAAAAACAGACCAGCAACTCCAACGGATACTGCAGCCTTTGCTAATGGGTAGGCAAACTCTCTCTGTCCTGAAGATGCTTTTCCTAATCCTCCGGGAATCTGGACGCTATGGGTAGCATCGAATATAACCGGCGCATACTGTCTCATTATTTTTAATCCTCTAAAATCTACTACAAGGTTGTTATAACCAAAGGTTGTTCCTCTTTCTGTTAGGTATATATCGGTAGCTCCACCAAACTTTAACTTTTCCACTATGTTCTGAGTATCCCAAGGTGCTAAAAACTGACCTTTTTTTACGTTTATCTCTTTCTTAGTTTCTGCGGCGGCTAAAAGTAAGTCAGTTTGCCTGCATAAAAACGCAGGAATTTGAATAATATCCACTACTTCAGCCACTGGTTTTGCTTGGTAGCTTTCGTGTATATCAGTCAAAACAGGTAAACCATACTTATCTTTTACATCTTTTAACACAGCCAGACCCCACTCCATACCTCTGCCTCTAAAGGACTCTATACTGCTTCTGTTTGCTTTATCAAAAGAAGACTTAAACACAAATCTAACATCTGGATACTTCTCTTGTAAAGATTTTAAAACATCAGCTACTTCAAAACAAAGCTCTCTACTTTCTATAACGCACGGTCCTGCAATAATAATAAACTTTTTCATAGCAAACTCCAAAAAACACTAATTAAAAAATAGTCTATCACAATTTTAATTTATGAAATTAAGAGCTTTT
>PNIU01000027.1 GCA_002878035.1 Sulfurihydrogenibium sp. | reverse complement strand
TCTATGTTATAATGTTTTTATAAGTGTAAAGAGGTTTTGAAGTTGATAGATTTAGATAAGATATCCTTTAACGAAGATGGTTTGGTGCCAGTTATAGCTCAAAATTACTACAACGGTAAAATTCTTATGCAAGCCTATGCAAACAAAGAAGCAATTCAAGAAACGATAAAATCAGGTTATGCTACTTACTTTTCCCGTTCAAGACAGTCTCTATGGAAAAAAGGAGAAACTTCTGGCAATCTTCAAAAAGTGATAGATATAAAAATAGACTGTGATGAAGACAGTTTAATTTACTTGGTTGTAGAAGAAGGTCCTGCCTGTCATACAGGAGAGGAAAGTTGTTTTTACAGAAATCTAAACCTCGAGAAAGACACTAAACCCTTACCTTTTGAAATACTACACAAACTTTATGAAAAAATAGAAGAGAGAAAAAACACAAAACCGGAAGGTTCTTACGTTGCAAAACTCTTTGAAAAAGGTAGTGATAAAATCATACAAAAGGTAGGAGAAGAAGCTATCGAAACAGTTATAGCTCTAAAAAATAAAAATAAAGATGAGATAGTCTACGAAACGGCAGACCTTCTCTTTCATCTGTTAGTTGCTTTAGTTGATAGTGGTGTAAAATTAGAGTATATTCAAGAAGAACTTTTAAAAAGGTATAAATAGGAGGGATTTAAGATGGAAAAAGCAAAAGATTTCTGCTTACCCGGAATAGATGAAAACGGCAATGAAATAAACTTTTGCTTAAAGGATTACTTAGGAAAAGGAAAAGACATAATCTTATATTTCTATCCAAAGGACAATACGCCGGGCTGTACTACTGAAGCCTGCGACTTTAGAGATAACCTTAACCTTTTGAAAGATTACGCTTTGGTGGTAGGTGTTAGTCCAGACTCTATAGAAAGCCACAAGAAGTTTAAAGAAAAATACAACTTAAACTTTATACTACTATCAGATAAAGACAAAAAGGTTATGCAAGAATACGGAGCCTATGGAGAAAAAACTATGTATGGCAAAAAAACAATGGGTGTTATAAGGTCAACCTTTATAATAGACCCAGAAGGAAACATAAAAAAAGCTTGGAAAAATGTAAAAGCAAAAGGACACGTAGAACAAATTCTAAAGTTTTACGGAGCTAAAAGTTGATTTACGATTTAGAGTGTAAGATAATCGAAAACAGGTTTATATCTGGTAAAACTTACATTTTAAAGGTAGAGGCTCCGGAAATAGCAAAGAATACAAAAGCCGGTCAGTTTGTTATGGTAAAGCCAACTTTAGAAGACTACTACGACCCTTTACTCAGGAGAGCTTTTGCCATAGCAGATGTTGAAGGTGATACGATTACACTTTTTTACGACGTTTACGGAAAAGGAACAAAATTTATAGCAAGAAGAAAAGAAGGAGATTACATAAACGTCCTTGGACCACTTGGAAACAACCTTTTCCCAGAAAATTACGATAACTACATTGTAGTTGGTGGTGGTATAGGTTTTGCAGGTGTTAGTCTGTTTTTGAAAGAGATAAAAAAACAAGGTAAAAAGTTTGTTGCAATATACGGAGCGAGGAAAAAAGAAGACTTATCTATGATAGACTGGATAAACGAAAATGGAATAGATGTACTGTATTACACAGATGATGGTAGTTTTGGGAAAAAAGGTTTAGTAACACAAGATTTAGACAGCATAATCGAGAAAAACAAAGATGCAGCTTTAATAGTATGTGGTCCAAAACCTATGATGAAAGCTGTAAGTAAAATAGCTATCAGTAAAAATATGCCGTGCTATTTATCTTTAGAAAGTAGAATGGCTTGTGGTATTGGAATATGCGTAGGATGTGTTGTAAAAGATACAACAAAAGATACGTATGTTAGAGTTTGCTATGAAGGACCTGTCTT
This sequence comes from Sulfurihydrogenibium sp., assembly GCA_002878035.1. Classification (GTDB taxonomy): domain Bacteria; phylum Aquificota; class Aquificia; order Aquificales; family Hydrogenothermaceae; genus Sulfurihydrogenibium. Next base: position 4,468 of record PNIU01000027.1, on the reverse strand, counting down.
TGAGGCTAAAGAGATTGAATTATCTTAAAATTTTTTTTATAGTTTTATCTTTTTTTACATTCGCTAAAGCTGAACAAACAACCATATTAGAACCAAAAGTCATAGAATATAAAGGTGTAAAAGAAGAAAAGATAAAGCAAGTAGAAGAAAAAGTAGCAAATCTCACTCAAAAACAAAAATCTTTAGAAGAAAAAATATCTAAACTTGAGAAAATAAAAAATACATCATCACAACAAAATAACGAACTGTTAGAAAGACTTTTAACAGATATGGAAGAGCTAAAAAACAACCAAAAACTTTTAGCAAAAAGTCTCCAAGAAATAAAAGACTCTAACAGTAAAATTTTCTTTACACAGTTAATAACAATCTTTATTTTTCTCTTTTTTATATTTTTAGCTTTTAGAAAGAAAAAAACTGATAAAACTTTACCTACAGAAGAAGAAAACCAATCTGATTCAGATATAATAAAAGCTTTAACAGAGAAAGCAAAAGAAGACCCAAAGGTTGCTGAAGTTTTAAAAGCGTACCTAAACAGTAGGAGGTTAAACGATGAAGTATGAAATAACTAAGGTATTTAGATTTGAAGCAGGACATAGAGTCTGGAAGCAGGATTTAAGAGCCGGTAAAACGGCAAAACTGTCGGAAGGTATTCCAATAGAAAACAAATGTACAAACTTACACGGTCATAGCTACGTTTTAGAAGTTACGGTAGGCTCTGATACTTTAAACGAACAGGACGTTGTAGTAGATTTTTATCATATAAAATCTGCTTTAAAAGACCTTATCGACAACGTTTTCGACCACTCCTTCATAATAGATGTAAACGACCCTATATATCCAAAGTTTAAAGAACTTTTCGGATGCTATAAAATCACAGAAGTAGATTTTTGTCCAACTGCAGAAGCTCTGGCTAAATACTTCTACGACTTTTTAGTTCAAAAAATAAAAGAGGCAAACTTGGAAGAAGATATAAAAGTAGTCAGTGTAACACTTTGGGAAACGGCTACCGGAAAAGCCACTTACAGAGGAGAGTAGTTGGACCTGTGGAAAGTATTACCGGCTACCATTATAATGGTTTTTTTTACTGCTTTATATTTTTTTGTAGGAGTAAAATTTTTAAGAAATAGGAGAAAGAAAGATGGCAATAATTAGACCATACAAAGGCATACATCCTAAGATAGACCCTACAGTGTTCGTTGCTGAGAATGCCGTCATCATAGGAGATGTAGAAATAGGTAAAGACAGTAGCATCTGGTATAACGTAGTGATAAGGGCAGACGTAAACTACATAAGAATCGGAGAAAGAACGAACATACAAGATGGAACCATAATCCACGTAGACCACAAAAAGTATCCTACAATCATCGGAAACAACGTTACAGTAGGCCATAAAGTTATGCTACACGCTTGCACTATAGAAGATGGTTGTCTTATAGGTATGTCTGCTACGATTATGGACGGTGTTGTGGTAGGGAGACAGTCTATAGTAGCTGCTGGAGCGTTAGTAACACCGGGAAAAATAATAGAGCCACAATCCCTTTGGGCTGGAGTTCCTGCAAAGTTCGTTAGAAAATTAACAGAAGAAGAGTTAAGTTGGCTGGAAAAATCGGCTGAAAATTATGTAAAATATAAAAATAGCTACTTAGAGGATCAACCATGAATGAAACAGTTGAACTTGCAATAGCTATAATAGTTTTTGTTGTAGCTGCAGGTGTGATAGTTGGACTTATGGTTTACTGGAGTAAAAATAACACAGTAGTAGATGAAAGAGATAAAAAATACTATCAACAAAACAAAAAAGAGGTGAAAGATGAAGAGAGCTGATATAGTAAACATGATTTATAAAGACAAAGATTTAAAGATAAATCTTGATAAGAAGGAGATTCACAGTATTGTAAACGATACTTTCGATATTATATCCAACTACCTAACTCAGGACGTTAAAGAAGGCAAAAAAGTTATGATATCTGGATTTGGCACTTTTATAATCAAGAAAAAGAAAGGCAAAATAGGAAGAAACCCTAAAACCGGTGAAGAGAAGTTGATACCAGATAGACTTGGAATATCTTTTAAACCCGGAAAAGAGTTAAAGAAAAGAGTAAACTCAAAATAAAAACCGGAGCGTGGCGCAGGTGGTAGCGCACTGGCATGGGGGGCCAGAGGTCGCCCGTTCGAATCGGGTCGCTCCGATTGAAAAAATGAGGTGAAAATGAAGAAGCTAATTTTTTTAACAAACGACGATGGTTATCAATCGAAGGGACTTTTATCTATGAGAGAAACCCTGATAAAAGCAGGGTTTGAAGTTGTAACTGTAACACCTGACAGAAACATGTCTGGCACGAGCCACTCTCTAACCTTTACAAGACCTTTAAAAATAGTCAAGTTAGAAGAAAATTTTTACTACGTAGCCGATGGAACACCTGCAGATTGCGTACACTTAGGACTAAACGTAATACTTGAAGGAAAAAAACCAGACTTACTCGTATCTGGAATAAACACAGGACCAAACATAGGAAACGACGTTTTTTACTCCGGTACAGTTGGAGCGGCAAGGGAAGGAACACTTTTTGACATACCTTCCATAGCCTTTTCGGTAGGGTCTTCCAAAAATCCAAACTACCCAGAGATAGCCGAAGTAGGTTTAAAAATAGTTAAAGCAGTTATGTTAAAAGGTTTACCAAAAGGAGTTTTTCTAAACGTTAACATTCCAACCATACCAAAAAATCAGATTAAAGGTTTCCTACTCACAAAACAAGGAAGAAGTGCCTATAAGGAAGAGATAGTTAAATATCTGTCTCCATCAAAAGAAGAGTACTACTGGATAGGTGGTGAAGAAGCTTTACTGGAAGAATGTCAACCGGGAACAGATTACACAGCAGTAAAAGAAGGTTTTGTATCGATAACACCTATAAAGTTAGATTTAACAGACCACTTAGCCATAGAAACACTGGATAAAGAAAACTTTTTATCCGAGATAATGAGGTTTTAGATGTTAAACCTCTCTTTTCAAGAGTTTGAATCCTTAGCAAAAGAATACAACGTCATACCAATTTACAAAGAAATACTTTTAGATGTTGATACACCTTTATCAGTCTATCTAAAGATAGCATCAACTGGAAGGTTTAATTACATACTGGAAAGTGTAGAAAAAGGAGAGAAAATAGGTAGGTATTCCTTTATAGGCTCTTCTGAAAACTTTTATATACGAACAAAAAACAACATCGTAGAAATTTACAACAAAGGAAAAATTCAATACAAAGAAACGAAAGACCCTATAAACGAACTCAAAAAACTCATAAGCAATCTAAAACCTTTTAAAGATGAAAACCTTCCACCTTTCTGGGGAGGATACGTAGGATACGTTGGCTACGATGTTATAAAATTTTATGAGCCAGTCGAAGACAAAAATCCAGACACCTTAAACCTGCCTGACGTTTACTTTTTCTTAAGTGATGAAGTAATAGCTTTTGATAACCTTACAAACAAGATAAAAATAATAGTTTCTGCCATCATTCAAGATGATAAATCTGACTTAAGAGAGATTTACGAAAATACTCTAAAAAAAATAAACGTTATAGAAGAAAAACTAACTGAAGAAAAACATATAAAAAGACTTTCTCTTAAACAAAAAGAAGTTAGACTGGAAAACTGGCAGTCAAATTTCACAAAAGAAGATTTTGAAAAAGCCGTTATAAAAGCAAAAGATTACATAACGGAAGGAGATATAATTCAGGTAGTCCTATCTCAAAGGTTTTCAAAAAAGTTTAAAGGAGACCCTCTCGATATATACAGAGCCATAAGAGTTATAAATCCATCTCCTTATTTGTTTTACTTAGATTTTAACGATATAAAGATAGTAGGTTCTTCTCCTGAAATACTTGTAAGTGTAATGGATAGAAAAATTCTAACAAAACCAATAGCAGGAACAAGACCAAGGGGAAAAACAGAAGAAGAAGACAGATTACTAAGAGAAGACCTTTTAAACGATGAAAAAGAAAAAGCAGAACATCTAATGCTCGTAGACCTTGCAAGGAACGATGTAGGCAAAGTAGCAGTAAGAGGCTCTGTAAAAGTTGATAGATTTATGTATATAGAAAACTACTCCCACGTTATGCATATAGTATCGGACGTGTCAGGTACATTAAGGGAAGATTTACATCCTTTAGATGTTTTAAAGTCCGTTTTTCCAGTAGGGACTGTTAGTGGAGCTCCAAAAGTTAGAGCTATGCAGATAATAGAAGAGTTAGAACCAGATAAAAGAGGTATATATGCTGGAGCAGTAGGCTACGTATCCTTTGATGGAACCCTTGACACAGCAATAGCTATAAGAACTGCAGTAATAGTAAACGATACAGTTTACGTTCAAGCTGGAGCAGGCATAGTAGCAGACTCAGTTCCAGAAAAAGAATGGCTCGAAACAGTCAACAAAGCAAAAGCAATTATGACAGCTGTAGAGGTAGTGGAGTAA
>PNIU01000072.1 GCA_002878035.1 Sulfurihydrogenibium sp. | reverse complement strand
AAGTATGCAGAAATGACAACTATGGAAAAAAAGATTTTTGCCTTCGCTAAAAAGTTTTCCGATGTGATTGACCTTTTCATACTTATAGCTTTAGTGATAGTTGCATTATCGGTATTTTTCCTTTTTGGTTACGACCTTTATAAACTTACGTTTAATTTAGTAGGATTAGAAGAAGGTATTTTATCTGTTTTAGGTAGTTTACTTATACTTTGGGCTGTTGGAGAACTTATGTCTGAAGAGATTAGACATCTCAGAGGTGGAAGATTTGCGATTAATATATTTATAGGCATAGCTTTGGCTGCCATCATAAGAAAGTTGTTTATAGCATCTTTAGGAACGGACTCTACAAAAAAAGCTATAGATTTACTGTCTTACAGTGCTGTTATTTTATCGTTGGGAATAGTCTTTTGGCTTATTTCAAAAAGAGAGAGTAGTTGATAACTATGATAAAATTTTATCATTAAAAAACCTGTAAAATGGAGTTATCACAATGAGTTTAAAAATATATAACACACTATCTGGTAAAAAGGAAGATTTTGCACCTATAAAGCCTCCAGAAGTCAAAATATACACCTGTGGAGTTACAGTTTACGATTATAACCATGTAGGCCACGGAAGAAGTTTAATAGTTTTTGATATGATAAGAAGATATCTAAGATACTTAGGATACAAAGTTACATTCGTTAGAAACTTTACAGATGTAGATGACAAAATAATAAACAGAGCTAAAAATGAATGTGTTCCTTTTACTGTTATATCAGATAAATTTATAAAAGAGTATTTCGATGATGCAGAAAAATTTAGAATAGAACCGGCAGACATAGAGCCAAGAGTAACAACCCATATTCCAGATATTATAAAGTTTATTCAAGATTTGATAGATGCAGGATACGCTTACGAAGTGGATGGAGATGTTTACTTTTCCGTTAGAAAGTTTAAAGATTACGGCAAACTCTCAAAAAGAAGTGTAGATGAGCTTTTGGCAGGAGCAAGGATAGAACCGGGAGAAAAGAAAAAAGACCCACTGGATTTTGCACTATGGAAGTCTGCAAAAGCTGGAGAACCTTACTGGGACTCACCTTGGGGCAAAGGAAGACCGGGTTGGCATACAGAATGCTGTGCTATGATTTTTAAACATCTTGGAGAAACGATAGATATACACGGAGGAGGTCTTGACCTTACTTTTCCACACCATGAAAACGAGATTGCCCAAGCAGAAGCCCTTACAGGAAAGCCTTTTGCAAGGTATTGGATACATAACGGCCTTGTTACAGTAAACGGTCAGAAAATGTCTAAATCCCTTGGCAACTACATTACATTAAAGGAAATATACTCAAAATACGACCCAGACATACTAAGACTCCTTGTTTTATCTGTCCATTACAGAAGTCCTTTAGACTTCTCTTGGGAAAAGATGGAAGAAACAAAGAAAGCTTACGAAAGGTTAAAAAACGCCATACAAGAGTATGAAATTTTACAGAAGTTACCTATAGACGAAAGTTTTGAAGGAGATTTGTATGGCGCTATACAAAAAGCCCAATCAGGATTTTACTCTGCTATGAGCGATGATTTTAACACACCGGAAGCTTTAGCTTCTTTGTTTGGTTTAGTAAGGGAAATGAACATACTAAAAGACAAAGCCATAAAACAAGGAGGAATATCCAAAAAAGCCCTACAATCTTACAAAGAAGCGGCAGACACTCTACACAACATCGGAAGAGATATATTCGGCTTGTTTGACAGTTTACAACCTTGTGTAGAAACACAGGAGATAAAAGTAGAAAAAACTCAAGAAGAAATGGATGTTGAACTTATAGAACTTCTTATAGAAATAAGAAATAAAGCAAGGCAGGAAAAACAGTTTGCAATTGCAGACACAATAAGAGATAAACTGGCAGAGAAAGGTATAATCTTAGAAGATACACCTTTTGGGACGAAATGGAAAAAAGCGTAGCAGAAAAAATTTTTGATGATGTTTCCAGAGCGTACGATAAATTTTTAAACTTTGCCACTTTTAACAAAATAAACAACTGGCAAAACACACTAATACAGAACACACCAAACGGTAGATACGTATTGGATATAGGAACAGGAACCGGAGAAGTAGTAAAAAAATTACACGAAAAACTGTCAGAAAAATCTTTTATCTACGGTATAGACTTATCCTTTAACATGCTAAAAGTATCAAAGTCAAAAATTCCTTATCAAAACGTGCTTTTTATAAAAGCAGATGCCTTAAGACTTCCATTTAAAAAAAACAGTTTAGATAATGTCTACTTTTCTTTGGTTTTTCGTCATTTACCAAAAGATAAAATTATTTACCAGTTAAAAGATGTTTTAAAAAAGGACGGCTACGTTTCAATACTGGAAATTGCAAAACCAAAAAGTAAACTGCTTTACAACTTCATACTCATATTTGCCGATAAAATATTTAGACCTTTTGGAAGAATTTTATTTTCAAAAGAAGAGTGGGATTACTTCGTAGAATCTATAAAAAACAGTATGACGAAGGAAGAACTTTTAGATTTTTTTGGTAAAAACGGTTTTAATTTACATTTTTACGAAAGTAGGTTTTTAGGACTAATCCATATTGCAATTTTTAAGAAAAACGTGGAGGTTTAAGTTGTTAGAAGAAGCTAATAAGTATCTTTTTCAAAATTATGGAAGATTTCCTTACTTTTTTGAAAGGGGAGAAGGTTGCTACCTTTTTGATGAAAATGGTAAAAAGTATTTAGATATGCTATCTGGAATAGCCGTTAACATACTGGGCTACAACCACCCAAAACTTACAAAAGCCATATGTGAGCAAGCAAGCAAAATAATACATATATCAAACCTTTTTTACATAAGACCACAGATAGAAGTGGCAAAAATACTTTCAGAAAACAGTTTTGGAGGAAAAGTATTCTTTTGCAACTCTGGAGCAGAAGCAAACGAAGCACTAATAAAACTTGTAAGAAGATACTTTTATGATAAAGGAGAAAACAGATACGAAATAATAACCTTTGAAGGTAGCTTTCACGGTAGAACCTTAGCTACAGTTACGGCAACGGCACAGCCAAAGTATCACGAAGGTTTTTATCCTTTAGTAGAAGGTTTTAAATACGCAAAGTTTAACGATATACAATCAGTAGAAAGTCTTATAACAGAAAAAACGGCAGCTATACTGATTGAGTTAGTTCAAGGTGAAGGTGGTGTAAACCCAGCCGATAAGGATTTTATAAAACAGCTTTATAATCTGTGTAAAGAAAAAGGAATACTTTTTACAGTTGACGAAGTCCAAACAGGTATCGGCAGAACCGGAAAACTCTTTGCGTATCAACATTTTGATATAGAGCCAGATATAGTTTCTCTTGCAAAAGGACTTGGTGGTGGTGTTCCAATAGGAGCTATAATTGCAAAAGAAGAGATAGCAAAGTCCTTCATTCCGGGAACCCATGCTTCTACGTTTGGAGGAAACTACCTATCTACAGTAGCAGCAAAGGTTGTATTGGAAGAAGTTTTATCAGATGGATTTTTAGAAAGAGTTAACAAAGTTGGAGAGTATCTAAAAGAAAGTCTAAAAGTTTTTGGATACCCTGTCAAAGGTTTAGGACTTATGGTAGGAGTAGATTTGCCAAAGGAGATATCGGCTAAAGAAGTTATGAAAAAATCATTGGAGAAAGGTCTGATTTTAGGGACGGCAGGAGAAAATACACTAAGATTTGTCCCACCTTTAATCATCACAGAAAAAGAAGTAGACGAGGCAGTAAGAATACTAAAAGAGCTTCTTTAATAGAGTAAAGGTTGCTAAAATATAAATATAGACCTATAATTTAAAATAAATTTATTTAAGCTTTAAGGGGGAACGTTGGAATTAACTCAAGAAAATGTTTTAGAAGTCTTAAGAAAGAATAAAAAAGGATTGTTTTTCAAACAGATTGCTAAAAGTTTTAAATTAGAGAAAAAAGAGGAAAAGCAGTTAAAAAAGATACTCAAAAAATTACAGAAAAACAAAACTATAGTTTATTCAAAAGGTCTTTACAAAATCCGTAAAGAGCTTGAAAAAGAAAACCTTATAAAAGGAAAAGTTGAAGCCCACGAAAGTGGATTTGGATTTTTGATAAGGGAAGATGGAGAGCCTGATTTATTTATACCACCTATAGAAATGCAATACCTTTTCGATGGAGATATAGTCTTAGCAGAAGAAAAAATATACAGAGGTAAAAAAGAAGCTAAAATTATAAAAGTATTAGAAAGAAGAGTAAAGACTGCCGTAGGTAAACTTAAAAAAGAAAAAGACAGATACTTTGTCCATCTTTTAGACTTTGTAATACCCCACAAGATATATATAAACAAAAAAGAAGCTAAAAAGTATCCCATTGGCAATTACGTAGTAGTAGAAATACTAAGGTATCCAGAAAGAAACGTAGAAGCAAAAGGTAAAATAATCAAAGACTTAGGAAATGTTAAAAACACCCAAACTGTTGCAGAAATTGTAGCCAGAAAATACGACCTTCCTCTAACTCACAGTGAGGAAGCTTTAAAAGAAGCTGAAAAACTACCTTCCACCGTAAAAATAACCAAAAACAGAAAAGATTTAACCCATCAAATATGCTTTACAATAGACCCAGAAAGTGCAAGAGACCATGATGACGCAGTAGCTATAGAAAAAGAAGGAGAAAACTACAGACTTTACGTCCATATAGCAGATGTTTCTCATTACGTAAAAGAAGGTTCTGCAATAGATAGAGAAGCCTTCCAAAGAGGAAACACTTACTATCTTCCAGAAAGAGCCTTACATATGCTACCAGAAAGACTTGCATCTGACCTTTGCAGTCTAAGACCTTTTGAGAAAAAGTATGCCTTTACCTGCGAAATGCTGATAAACAAAAAAGGAGAAGTTATAGACTACAAAATCTACGAAAGCGTAATAGAAAGTAAAGCTAAGCTAACATACGACCAAGCTTTAGCAATAATACTTGGAGAACCTGAGTATGTGAAGGCATTCCCAAATTTAGTAGAACCACTAAAAAATATGGAAGAGTTAGCAAAAATACTTATGAAAGCTAAAGAAGATAGAGGTAGTATAGACTTTGATTTACCAGAATCAGAAATACTTTTCAATGAAAACGGAGACCCTTACGACGTCGTTCCATACGAAAGACATTTAGCCCACAGAATTATTGAAGAGTTTATGATTATAGCCAACGAAACTGTAGCAAAACACATGGAAAAAAATAACTTACCATTTATTTACAGAGTGCATGAAAAACCAAAAATAGATAAAGTAAACGCTTTCGTAGAGTTAATGGCAGGTTTAGGTTACAAGGTAGACTATCCAAAAGGCGATGTAGAACCAAAATTCATTCAAAAGCTTATAGAAATGGCAATAGGAACACCAGAAGAGTCTTTAGTTAGATTTTTAGCACTTCGTACAATGAAACAGGCAAAGTATTCACCAGAAAATATAGGACACTTTGGCTTAGCTTCAGACTGTTATACTCACTTTACATCACCTATAAGAAGATACGCTGATATATGGGTCCATAGACTACTTAAGAAAGCAATAAAGAAAAAGTTCACCAAAAAAGATTTAGAAGAACTACCTAAAAAACTCTATACAATAGCAGAGCAATGTTCCAAGATGGAAAGAGTTGCAGATGATGCAGAAAGAGATGCACTGGATATACTAAAACTCAGAATTCTTAAAGAAAAAGTTGGAGAAGAGTTTGAGGGAATAGTTACTGGAGTTATGTCTTTTGGTGTTTTTGTTGAGATAGAAAGGTATATCATAGAAGGTCTTATACCGATAACATCTTTCAATGAAAAATTCAGATACGAAGAGAAATCTCACCAGCTTGTAGGAGAAAAACTAAGATTTAGACTCGGAGATAAAGTAAGAGTAAGAATAGTAAAAGTTGATGAAGATAGTAAAAAGATAGATTTAGAATTTGTAAGTAAGGAGGCTTAAAATGGCTTTAACTTATTCTGTAGAAATACCACTTGGTAGCAGAATGCCAGATTTTGAGTTAAAAGACCCATTTGGTAAAGTGTATAAAAGTGACGATTTATACGGAGATAAAGGACTGTTGGTAGTATTTACATGTAATCACTGCCCCTATGCCATAGCAGTTTGGCCAAGACTTATAAGACTTTCTCACTACGCTAAAAATCTTGGAATAAACACAGTTGCAATAAACCCAAACATACATCCAAACTATCCAGAAGATGCACCAGAAAAGATGATAGAAAAAATTAAAGAATGGAATATTCCATTTCCTTACTTAATCGATGAAACTCAAGAAGTAGCAAAAGCCTTTAAAGCACAATGTACACCAGATATATACCTTTTTGACAAAGACCATAAACTTGTTTACCATGGAAGAATAGACGACAACTGGCAAGACGAGACAAAAGTCACAAGAGAAGAGTTAAAACAAGCTATAACCAATTTAGCAGAAGGCAAACCCATAGACCCTGTACAGTATCCATCTATGGGCTG
>PNIU01000058.1 GCA_002878035.1 Sulfurihydrogenibium sp. | reverse complement strand
AAAGTTTTAAAAGAAGCTGGAGTAGACAGAATAAACCATAACCTTGAAACATCAGAAAAGTTTTTTAAAAATATAGTTACAACCCATACGTGGAAAGAGAGATACGAAACGATAAAAAAAGTTCAGAAAGTAGGTCTTTCAACCTGTAGTGGTGGTATATTTGGAATGGGAGAATCCGATGAAGATATAGTAGACTTAGCTATGACTTACAGGGAGCTGAAAGTGGACTCTATACCGTTAAACTTTTTAATGCCTATACCGGGAACACCCCTTGGAAACGCCAACAACCTAACACCTTTAAAATGTTTAAAAATAGTTGCTTTGTTTAGACTGTTTAATCCTAACGCAGAAATTAGACTTTGTGGTGGTAGAGAGGCTAATCTTAAAGATTATCACGATGTAGCTTTTGAAGTTGCAAACTGTCTGATGGCAGGAGGATATCTAACCAGAGCAGGTAGAGAACCAGGAAAAGATGAAGAGATGGTAAGAAAACTTGGTAGAGAGCTTGTAAAAAATAGAGGCAACTTTAACAAAAAACCTATTGAGGTTTAAAGATGGATAGGATACTCGTTCATATATGTTGCGGTGTTGATAGTGTATATGCCCTTAGAAAACTAAAGGAAGATTATCCAAACTCAGAAATAGTAGGTTACTTTTACGACCCAAACATACATCCAGAAGAAGAGTTTGAACTTCGCTGGATAGAAACAAAAAGAGTATGTGATGACCTTGGTATAGAGTGTATAAAAGGTGATTACGAGCTTGAAAGATGGCTTAACGCCGTCAAAGGTTATGAAAACGAACCGGAGAGAGGTGAAAGATGCACAATCTGCCACGACCTTAGACTTTCAAAAAGTGCACAGGTAGCAAAACAGCTTGGTTGCAACAAAATAACTACCGTTTTAATGATGAGCCCAAAGAAAGATTTCGAAGTGTTAAAGGAAGTTGGAGAAAAAGTAGCCGATGAATACGGCCTTGAGTTTTTGGCAGTAGATTTTAGAAAAAACGGCGGAACCCAAATTATGAATCAACTTTCCAAAGAATCTCAACTTTACCATCAAAACTACTGCGGTTGTATATACGGACTTTTTGGACAAAGGAAAAACGTAGAGTTTTATCCTGAGCTTGTTTCCTTTGGAAAAGGTAGACTTGCAGGTAGTAGAGAAGAATTACTTTTTACAAAACAAGTTAGACTTTTTGCCGAAAGTTTAGGTTTAAAATGTAAAGAAGAAGAGTTTAGCTTTATAGGTTGGAGAGTTTTATCGTCTTCCGTTAAACTTAACAAGGATTATGTAGACCACAAAGTTTTACCCTACTCTGCAACAATCAAAGGAATAGTGAGAGCTACCGTTTTAGACATAAAAGATAACAGAGTTGTTTTAAACAAAGAAAACGTGGAAGTAATCCTAACTGAAGAACTAAAAGAACCTGTTTTACAAGAACCTCGCATATTCACAAAACCAACTTTTATATTACCTAACGTTGTAAATGTTGGAGATAAGTTAGAGTTTCAGTTAAAAACGGAATTTGACCCATCTATGAAATCTCAGAATCTTTATATTGGTAATTTAGATAGTTTTGAAGAGTTAAAAGAGTTTTACAGTGATACTGACTCTGAAGGAAAACAAGGCTACACTCTAAAAGAAATCTGCAATTTTATAGAAGAAAATAAAGACAGAATAAAAGAAGGACAATTGCTGGTAGTCGTATACGGTGCAAACCTTGTAGGTCAGCTTGGCAAAAGAATGTTTCCTATACATAATCTGGAGTTTTAGATTCTATAAGTTTTTTGTTTAGTTTTTGGATAGAGTAGCAGTAGGAAGAATGGGACCAAGTTAAAGGACAGACAGATAAAGGCTCTCCAGTGTATGGGTCAAACTGTTCGGCTAACAGTCCTGCCTGTGTTCTCCTTTTTAAAACCCAGTTTAGTAAAGAAAATGTTTTATCAAAAAGTCCAACATCAGTATACCAGTTTGCAAGCCATAGAGTTGTTATTATCCAAGGGTTCCCCGGAGTTTTGTCAGATACTCTGTGGTAGTAGTCGTTTTCGTAACGGGCAAGACCCTCTATTCCGTCCTTTATCCATAAACCTTCCTCTATAGCTTTTACAGTGTTTACCATTCTGTAGTCGTCAGGTTCTACCACTTCAAACTCGTGAATCAAAAGTAAGCTACTTTCTAAAGTTTTATCTTTTATGATGTTTCCGTTTTTATCTTTGTATATACCTCTTAGAAATCTTCCCAGCTCTTCGTCGTAAAGGTAGGTAAGTATTCCTTCTCTAACCTTTTCGGCGGTTTCTTTGTATAAAACAGACTCTTCTTTGTTTCCTACTAAGACAGCCAGTTTGGATGCTGCCAGTAGTCCGGCATAAACCGTTGAAGCCGTATATGTAAATACTCCTCTTCTTTCTTCCCAAAGGTCGTAACTTTCGAGTGGTAGGTTCGTTTTTGGGTCAATGTAATTAACCATAAAGTTTGCGGCTTTTCTTACAAAGCCGTTATACATCATATCTATAAACTCTATATCTTTACTATTTAAATAGTGGTTATAAAGGGCTACCACTACAAGGGCCGTTTCATCTTCCTGAATAGGTAGCTGGTAGTTTTCCTCATCATCACACCATGGATGCCACGATGAGCCAGCAGTTCCGTCAGGAGAATACTTATGAAGTAAAAAGCCTTCTTCCGTTATATGTTTTTTACAGAATTTAAAGAACTTTTCCGTTAATCTTGTATAACCTGCGTTATCAAGAGCCATACATATGAAAGCACCGTCCCTTGGCCATAGGTAGCTGTAGTGGTCTTTGTTAAACTTGTATATAGATGTGTCGTTTGCTGCTACTACGGCTCCTTCGTTATCAAAGTGAGCCCTTATTATAAGAAGACTTTTATAATACTGATTTTTTAAATCTTTTGATAGAGCCGATATTAACTTATCTTTTGTTTTTATCCAGCTTTTCCAGTAGTCGTCCGTTTCATCTAAAAGATGCTTTAAACCTTCGTTTTGAACTTTTTTCTTTAGTGAAACTATATCTTCATACTTCTTACCTACCAGTATGTAGTAGAAAAATTCCTTTGATTCTAAAGGTTCTAACTCACCGTATACTCCCCAAGCACTGTCTATTTCACCTTGCATTATTTTTGTCTTTGAAAGTTTACCGGATTCTATCTCTCTCCAAGCTCCTGTTTCATGGTTTCTCTTTGAAACTGTATACTCAAAGTCTAAACCTTCCGAAGATATGTATATGTAAGTAGCTCCTTTGTAATGGATTAAACCTTTCAAACGTGGGTCGTAGTAAGCCGTATTTCCTATCTCAGATTCGTTAAGTCTAAAGCAGTGGTAGAAAAATACTTTAAAGTTTCTACTTTCTGGCTGAAGGTTTGTAACCTTTATCTGATGAATCAGTATATCACTATACTTATGTATTGCAGACCTAAAGTTTAACTTTATTCCAAGGTCTTCTGATACTGCTTCTATATTTGCTACCAAAGAATTTTCATTGTAATCAAACTTTTTCTGCCAGCTATCATCTATCCATCTAAATTTACCATCAACCCATACACATATACTGTTTGCCTGTGAGTTTAGATGATTGTACATACCAACGTAAGGAAAGTAAAAATCTCTTATAGCTATATCTTTATCTATGTTTACAAAGAATTTACCATTACTTAGCACTATCTCTTTCTTCATTTAAAATCCTTCTAACCTCCTTAGAAGTTAAGTATCTGTATTGAAAGGGTTTAAGATTACCAAGTTCTATACCATCTATTTTAACTCGAATAAGTCTTTTTACTCTATGACCAAAACTATCCATAAACCTTCTGATTATTCTTTTTTTACCGCTATGTATCTCAACCATAAGCCAAGTTGAGTCTGAGTTTCTCTTTAAGATTTTTATATCATCAGGTTTGAAAAATCCATCTTCCAACTGGGTTCCCTTTCTCATTTTGTCTAAAGTCTCATCGGTTACGTTGCCAACAACTTGGACTTTGTAAACTTTTTTAATCTCGTTTCTTGGATGGGCTACCTTGTTTGCAAAATCACCATCGTTTGTAAGTATTAAAAGTCCTTCACTGTTGTAGTCTAACCTTCCAACTGGAAAAAGTTTGTAAGGTATTTTTAACTCTTGAAGTAAATCCGTTAATGTCTTTCTGCCAAACTTGTCTTTTCCTAAGGCAGATAAGTATCCTACCGGCTTGTATATCAAAAGGTAAATTTTGTTTTCTTTGGGTTTTATGGTTTGTCCGTCTACTTCTACAGTATCTTTTTCTGGGTCTATTTTTATGCCTAAATCTTTAACAGTTTGACCATTAACTTTTACCTTACCTTCAAGTATAAGTTGGTCTGCTTTTCTACGAGAACAGTATCCAGATTGGGCTATAAACTTGTTTAACCTGACCATTTTTGAACAACAACAAACTTTCTCTCTGGAAGTCCTTTAAAATGCATAGAAAGGGTATATGGTTTTAGCTCTTCCTCTACATCTTTACCTTTCATTATTACCATTAGTCCATTTTCTTTTAACAGATTTTTACCTATCTTTAAAACTTCGAAAGTTTCTCCGGTAGCTCTACTCACAACTATGTCAAACTTATCTTGGATTTTTTCGGCTCTCTCACATAAAACAGTGTATTTTAAACCAAGCTCTTTAGACAGCATCTCCAAAAATATACACTTTTTACCTACAGACTCAATAAGGTAAAGGTCTATTTTTTCTTCATAGTATATCTTCAAAGGAACTCCGGGAAAGCCTGCACCACTTCCAAAGTCGGCTATCTTTTTCCCGCTTACGTCTATACCTTTTGCTTCAAAAAGTTTAACCAAAGTCAAACTATCTAAAAAATGTTTTATTACTATATCTTCTTTCTTTCTTACAGATGTAAGATTGTAAGCTCTATTCCATTTTAAAAGCATGTTAAGGTAGACTTCAAACTTTTCAAGTTGGGCTTGAGAAAGTTCTATACCGTTTTCTTTTGTAAGTTTATAAAGTAAGTCCATCATTTTAAGACTTTTTTAGTTTTAATGTAGAATATGTATAAATCAAGCTCCGCTTGTGTTAGATTTAAATCTTGACATATCTTTTCAAGGGCTTCCTCACACTCTAAATAAACTTTTTTTGTTATGGTTTTTCTTGGTTTGACTAAACCAGTCTCAAACAAAAATCTTGATATATGCCTGTCTATTATCGCCACATCGTCAAAGCCTATATTCCTTAAAAAGTGGGACGCCTCTTTATAACCGTAACCTTTTATATTCTTTACAAGCTCTTCCCTTACCTTTTTACCATCATTCTCTTTAGCAACGTCTAAGAGAAAGTCTTCTAAATCTCTTAAAGCTACAATCCTTTCTGCCCTTTGCATAGCAAACCTGTGGCCATGGGAACTTATAATTTCGTAAAGCTTTTCCAAAGGATAACTCTTAAAACCTTCTATACCAACTTCGGCTTGTATTTTTATACCTGTAGATGCTTTGAAATTTGCAGTAAGAATACAAAAACAAGCCTCTGAAAACACATCGGCTTTGTAAGGCTTTACATCTAAGAAAGGTTTAAAATCAAACGTAGTTATATTTTCTTTTTTGAGATTTTTAAACTGTTTAATCCTTTCATTTACCTTATCGGAAACTTCGGCTATGGCTTTTTCTATAGCTTCTTTCGGAGGAATCAAATCTTAGGTACACCTCTTAAAACGTTGTATCCGTTGTAAAAAACTCCTTCAGAATCAACAAAAACATTGTGAATTATCTCTCTTCCACTTATCTTTACTTCCTGACCGTCAAAGATTATCTTTAGTTTATCTGCGTTTCCTATCGTTTCAAAAGAGATTTTTTCGTTAAAGTATATGGTCTTTGTTTCACCTTCTTTAAGGTTTATTATCTTCTTTTCTCCATCTACAGATAAAGTTATCCAAACATCTCCTTCCGACTCTAAAACTATATGGTCTACAGTTTTTTGAGTGTCAGTTTGCTCGTTAGGTTTTTGATTATCGTATATTTTTTCTACAACGTGATTTACCTTAACATCTGGGTTTTTTATGGAAAATGTAGCGTTAGCATACAGGAAAAACATCAAAACAAAAACGGCTAACGTATGGGGCACCAGATTAACTACTACGTTTAAAATCTTAGTCTGAAAGCTTGGACTATCTGATACTATCTCTTCTGATTTTTCTTTATTCTCTTTAAAATCTATACCAAAGAAGTTTAAAACCTTTTTAGCGTAAAGTTTACCGTAAGGGTCTTGGCTTGCATAAGCTTCATCGTTTTCTAACCTATTTAATATGTATTCAGGTATTTCCGTTTTTTCTGATAGTTCTGTTAGTGAAATACTTTTTTTCTCCCTCTCTGACTTTATAATTTCGCTAATGTTCACTGTTAAAACTTCCGAAAAAGTATTTTGTTAACTTTTATTATAGCATAAAGTTTTTGAATGTTCAGAAAAATTTAATGTAAATTAAAGTAAATCATTCCTAAGGGATAACAAAGGGATAACTAAGAGAAAAGTTTGAGATACTTGACGGGTTAAAAATTTTTTGTTATA
>PNIU01000121.1 GCA_002878035.1 Sulfurihydrogenibium sp. | reverse complement strand
GCCTCAAAACGATTACTCAATCTACAGTGGAATAACTTTCAGATTTTTCTAACATTATGATATAATTGAGTTTTCAGTAGAAAAGCTTAAATTGAATAAGAGGTGATTGTATGAACCATTTAACACCGCAGCAGATAGAAGAGCTTAAACAGATGCTTATTGAGTGGAAGAATAGAATAATAGAGGACACTAAGGCTCAAACCGGGGAGGCTCTATCATTCGAAGGTTCTGACGAAATGGAAAGGGCAGAAGCAGAAACAAACAGAATAATCACTCTTAGAACGTTAGATAGAGAAAGAAAACTCTTAAAAAAGATAGAAAACACACTTTTAAAGATAGAGTATGGAGTTTATGGAATCTGTGAGTCTTGTGGAGCCCAGATACCTTACGAAAGATTAAAAGCAAGACCAGTTGCATCTTTGTGTATAAACTGTAAACTAAAGCAAGAAGAGGAAGAAGAATGAAAGTCAGAATCACTACCAAAGATGCACTGATAGTGGTTGATATGCAAAACGATTTTATGCCTGACGGAGTTTTACCAGTAAAAGATGCAGATAAAATAATCCCTACTATAAACAGGTATATCGATATTTTTGAGAAAAAAGGAAACCCAGTTTTCTTTACAAGAGACTGGCATCCAGAAAACCATATATCATTTAAAGATTACGGTGGCATATGGCCAGCCCACTGTGTCCAAAACACAAAAGGAGCCCAATTTCATCAGGACTTAAAAATACCTTCAGATAACAAGTTTATAATATCAAAAGGAAACTACCCTGACTTTGATGCTTACTCTGGCTTTCAAGGAACGTTGTTAGACTCTTTACTCAAAGAAAGAGGTATAAAAAGAATTTTTGTCTGTGGAGTTGCTACGGATTTCTGCGTTAAAAACACTGTTTTAGGTGGAATAAACTTAGGCTACCAAGTTTTTGTCCTTAAAGATGCTATCAAACCAGTTTTTCCAGAAAAAGAAAACGAAGTTTTAAAAGAACTTTTAAACAATACGGCAGTTGCCATAACGTTAGAAGACATAGATGAAAGTTGATTATATAACACAGTCAGAAAAACTGGAAGAAGTTTTAGAAAAATTAAAAGACAAACCTTACGTATTCTTAGACACTGAGGTAGCAGTAAAAGATTTTGAAAAGATAGATTACTTTAAAGATAAAATCAGACTTATTCAACTTGGAACCTACGACGATATCTTTGTCTTAGATGCTTATAAAATAGAGAAAGATAAACTGGAAAAATTCTTAAAAGAAGTTTTAGAAAACAAAGGAGTTATAGGTCATAACTTAAAGTTTGATTTAAAGTTTTTAGCAACAAACTTTGGAGTGTATCCAAAAGTAGTTTTTGACACGTACATAGCCTCTAAGATACTTTCAAAGGGAGATAACTCTCAAAAACACTCTCTATCAGCACTTACAACAAGGCTTACAAACCAAGAAATCGATAAATCTTACCAAACATCACCTTGGTGGATAGAAAACCTTACAAAAGAACAGATAGATTACGCAGCAAAAGATATAGACGCCTTAAGGAACATATACAAAGAGCAAGTTTTACAGATAAACCAAGAAGAAGCCCCCTTAAAATCTTCAGGTGAAACTTACAAAGTTTTTGGTGTAAAGAATCCAGTTGTTGCTTTAGAAATGGCATTTTTGCCTTACTTAGTTAAAATGGAGCTTTCTGGTATACCTATAAACCAAGAAAAACTTAACACACTTATAAAAGAATCAAAATCAAAATTTCAAAACCTATACATAGATTTTAAGAGAAAGTACGGTGTAGACCCTATGTCTCCACAGCAAGTTGTGAACTTTTTAACAAAAAGAGGCATAAAACTACCAAAGACCGAAAAAGGTTCCTTCTCATCTCAAGATATTTACCTAAAAGATTACGAAGACAGGGAAGAAGTTAGACTACTTTTACAAATCAGATACGAAAAGAAAAATTTAGACAAGCTTGAAGAGTTAAAAATTTACATTAAAGATGGAAGAGTATACGGAGAGTTTAAACAGATAGGAGCATCTACAGGAAGAATGTCTTCTTACAAACCAAACTTACAGAATATACCAAGAAGTCTAAAGCATATTTTCCAAGCCCCAGCAGGCTACAAGTTTATCATAGCGGACTATTCACAGATAGAGCTTAGGATAGCGGCAGAGTATACGAAAGACGAAAACATGATAAAAGCTTTCAAAGAAGGTAAAGACCTTCACAAACTAACGGCATCTATAATAACAGGCAAAAACTACGATGATATAACAAAAGAGGAAAGAAATTTAGCAAAAGCTATAAACTTTGGTCTTATATACGGTATATCACCAAAATCTTTGGTAGAGTATGCAAAGAATAACTACGGAGTGAGTATAACCTTACAGGAAGCTAAAATTTTTCATGAAAACTTTTTTAGATACTACTCTGCCTTTAAGGAGTGGCACGAGAAAACAAAAGAATATTTAGAAAAACGTAAATTCATAGAGCAACAAACCCTTTTAGGTAGAAAGCTTATAGCTTATAAATTTACAGATGCAGTAAACTACCCTATACAAGGTTCTGGTAGCGACCTACTTAAGATGGCAGTAGTTCTTTTCAACAGAAGTTTAGATGACTTAGATGCTAAGGTTGTAAACCTTATCCATGACGAAATATTAGTTGAGGTAGCAGAGAAAGATTTAGAAAAAACAAAGGAAGTACTTTCACAAGCTATGGAAAGAGCAGGTAGATACCTACTTAAAGAGGTTCCAGTAGCTTTTGAGATAAATGTTTCACAAACTTGGAACAAAGATTAGATGTATACATTTTTTAAAGACGAAGTTATAGTCTTAAAAAGAGTCTTCGTTGGAGAAAAGGATTTAACTTTAACGGTCTACTCAAAAAAGTCTGGAAGAGAAAGTATTTTTATACAAAATGGTCAGGTTATAAAAAACTTACCTATAGTATCTATGACAGAGTTTAGTTGGTTTTACGGAGTTTTTTACAAAATAAAAGACAAACTTTACATCAGCGAGATTGATAGGTTTAAGAATATAGCTTTAGATTTAGTAAAAGATTACGATAAAGTTGTATCGGCTTACAGAGTGATAAATTGGCTTTACAGGTTTGCCCCCCATCCTGATGAAAGGATTTTTATCCTTGCAAAAAAAACGTTTTACTACCTAACCATTTCACAAAATCCAGAACTTTTAGAGTTGGCTTTTTTACTTAGGTTAGCATACTTAAACGGTGAACTAAATTTAAATAAAATCGATGTAAAAGAAAATGAAAGGGAGATTTTAAAAACCGTTTTTAAGACAAATATTTTAGATTTAGCCACAAAACCGATGCAGGTATCAGCATTAGATTTTTTAAAAAATAAAATTTTAGATATACTTAACCGTTAAAAACTACTCGTTACCTACTTCAACGTCTTTTAAAAACTCTCTATTTTCAATATACCATTCAACGGTTCTTTTTATACCTTCTTCAAAGCTAACTTTTGGTTTCCAGCCAAGAAGTTTTTCGGCTTTTGTTATATCAGCCCAAGTTTCTTTTAAATCAGCTTTATGGAAAGGTCTGTAATCTATTTTTGCTTTTTTACCAAGGTGTTTCTCTATAGTTTCTATAACCGTTTTTAGACTGATTGGATTTTTACCACCACCAAGGTTTATTATCTCGTAACCTAACTCTTTCGTTGCAAGGATAGTTCCTTCGGCTATATCATCTACGTAGGTGAAATCTCTCGATTGGGAGCCATCTCCGTAAAGTATGATAGGTTTTCCTTCGTCAATCCATTTTATAAATCTGAATATACTCATATCTGGTCTTCCGGCAGGACCGTAAACGGTAAAGTATCTAACGACCGAAACGTCTATACCGTAGAGGTAGTGGTAAGTGTAAGCCATAACTTCGGCGGCTTTCTTTGATGCAGCATAGGGAGATATTGGTGTATTTACAGGAAGGTCTTCTTTAAAAGGCATAGGTTGGCCTGCATAAAGGGAAGAAGTTGAAGCCAAAACCATCTTTTTTACTTGGTATTTTTTCATCAGTTCTAAAAGGTTTAAAGTTCCGTTTGCGTTAGTAGTCATATAAACAAAAGGGTTTAACATACTGTATCTTACTCCAGCCCTTGCAGCAAGGTTTAAGACACAGTCAAACTTATGGTCTGAAAAAATAACTTCCAAAGCACCTAAGTTTTCTATATCTACCTTATAAAACTTAAAATTTTCGTATTTTTCTAAATCTTTTTTCCTGTATTCTTTTAGCCTAACATCGTAGTAATCGTTCATATTGTCTATTCCAACTACTTCTACACCTTTTTCTAACAAAAACTTTCCCGTTCTCCAACCTATAAAACCAGCAGCCCCAGTAAGTAAAACTTTTTTCAAGCTTCCTCTCCTGATATAATTTTAGTTAGCTAAAATTATACATTAATTGAGGTTTATTTTTGAAAGTTTTACAGGTTGTAGATGGTTTTGGATGGGGTGGAACCAAAGAACAGGTCTACCTTACCACAAGAGAGCTAAAAAAGAAAGGAATAGATGTCCATATAGCTTTGTCTTTTCAGTATAAAGAGATGGTTGAAAAGTTAAAACCTTACAACATTCCAATCCATTTTTTTGAAAACCATACAAAAAATGCAAGGTATAAATGGGAAAACTACAAAAGACTTATAGATGTTGTAGATTCAGAAGGTTTTGATATAGTAGTTGCTAACTCACCACACGCTTTCGACTACGTAAGAGTGGCTTCCTTGTTTTGGAAAAGTAAAGCAAAGATTGTAAACGTAAAACGTTCAGGAAGGATTCCATCTTTCATATCAAAGTATTTAAAGTATAAAAGAGCCGATAAAATAGTTGTTGTATCTAAAAAGGTAGCCCAAGAGCTTGCAAAAGTAAACTTTTTCCCAGAAAAACTTGTAGTTATAGAAAGTGGTATAGATTTAGAAAGATTTAAGCCAGATATTTCTATTAGAGATATTAAAAGAAAAGAGCTTGGAATAAGCCCTAACACCAAGGTTTTTATAAACGTTGCAAACTGGCAACTTCAGGTAAAAGCCCAAGATAAACTTATAGAAGCTTTTTCAGTTTTAAAAGGTAAAGATGCCATATTAATTTTGGTAGGTTTAGACACAGATAAGTATGCAAAAGAGTATGCAAGGAAGTTTTCTATAGAAAATCAGGTTATCGGTTTAGGTTTCAGACAGGACGTTCCAGACCTTTTAAATATGTCTGACTACTTTTTACTTTCATCTAACCTTGAAGGTATAGCCGGAGCCTTACTTCAAGCTATGGCTACTGGAAAAGTATGTTTATCTACGTTAGCCGGAGGAATAGGAGAGTATCTTATAGATTCTTACAACGGTTTTTCAGTAGAGGTTGGAGATTTTCAAAATTTCTCTAAAAAGTTAGAATACCTTTACAACCTTCCACAGCAGGACTACGAAAAAATATCCCAAAAAGCCATAGAAACTGCCAAAAACTACTCAATAGAGAACACAGCAGAAAAGTATATAAAACTTTTTAAGGAGTTAACAGTTGGCTGAAGCTTTTGTCATTCTTTACCACAAAGTCTTACCTAAATGGGGATTTGACGTATACTACAAAACCTTTGATTTAGAGATGAAGATACTGAAAGAGTTTTACAATGTAGTAACGTTAGATGAATTGGCTTACTACGTCCAAGAAAACAAAAAACCAACTAGACCGACTGTAGCCATAACGTTTGATGATGGATTTGCAGACAACTACGTTTACGCTTACCCAATACTAAAAAAACACAGATTAAAAGCTACAATATTTCCGATAACATCTCGTTTACTAAGAGAAAACATCGTAAGACCTACCTTAAAAGATTACTGGGAAGGAAAAGTCTCATTTAACCAACTTCACCAACCTTTAACTATGGCTCAAGCTCATCTAGAGTATCTAAAACACGGTAAAAGCCAAGATTTCTTATCTGTAGAAGAGTTAAACAAAATGAAAGATGTATTTGAAATAGGAGGACATGCACAAATCCACTCAAAAGTGTTTTACTCTCAGGAAATAATTGACTTTTACGATGGCAAAAACGGTCATTGGAGTTATTACTACGCCTACCAAGAAGAACCAGTGTTAGGCTTTCCAATACTACCTTCTAAAAACAACCTATCAGTTAACAGAAGCTTTATAAAAAATCAGGTAAAAGATTTTGTAAAGTCTTTAGATAAAAAATTTTTTACACAAAAAGATTGGAAAGACAGATTAAAGAGAGAAATTCAAACTAACTTTAAACAAGTTGTAGATGAAGAAACTACAGAAGAAAGAGTAAAAAGAATAAAAAAAGAGTTAGAAAACTCAAAAAACGAGCTTGAAAAATTAACAAATCAAAAAATACACCATTTTGCCTATCCTTTTGGACATTACGACGAAGTTTTAGTAGAATGTGTAAAAGACTACTTTAGCTTTGCTTACACTACAGAAAAAAAGCCTGTAGAAGAAAATCAAAATCCTTTTTTAATTCCAAGATACAGTATACCAAAAGATATAACAAGTTTTTTACTTATCCTTTTAAAAGCTAAGTTATAATATTTAAAATTCAGATACCTT
>PNIU01000110.1 GCA_002878035.1 Sulfurihydrogenibium sp. | reverse complement strand
TTCCAACCTATTGAAAAAAATCATATCTTTATTAAATTTAATAATTGCTTTATAAAGGAAAGGTGATTGTATGGCGATATCGCAAGAAACCATAGATGAAGTAAACAGAGTAGCAAACGTCTACGATGTTGTATCCGATTACATCTCTTTAAAAAAGACAGGCTCTGTTTACGTTGCTCTATGTCCTTTCCATTCTGAAAAAACTCCATCTTTTGTTGTGTCTCCATCTAAAAACATCTTTAAATGTTTTGGTTGTGGCATAGCAGGAAACGCTATAAAGTTTGTTATGGAGTATGAAAAAGTATCGTTTACAGAAGCAGTAATAAAAATTGCTCAAAAATACAACATTCCAGTAAAGTTTGAAAATGATGAAAAAGATAAAATATTTAAAGGACTTTACTTAGTTGCAAGAGAGATATTAAACTTTTACAAAGAAAACCTTAAAAACTCAAGTCTTGCAAAAGATTACATAAAAAAAAGAGGTATATTACCAAGAATTATAGAAGATTTTGAGTTAGGCTACTCTCCAACTGATATTGGCTTACTCAAAAAATTCATAGAAGAAAAAAATATATCCATAGAAGATTTAGAGAAAATAGGTTTGATAACTAACACTGAAAACGGTATAAAGGACAAGTTTGCAGGAAGGCTTATTTTTCCTATAAAAGATGTAAAAGGTAATGTAGTTGCCTTCGGCGGTAGAGCCTTAGAAGAAGGAAAACAACCAAAATACCTAAACTCTCCAGATACAGTTATCTACAAAAAAGGAAACACTCTTTACGGAATCTATGAGTCTCTACCTTACATAAAAGAAAAAGAAACCGTAATAATAGTAGAAGGTTATATGGATTTAATCTCTTTACATCAAATAGGAATAAAAAACGTAGTAGCAACCTTAGGAACGGCTTTTACTCAAAATCAAGCAAGATTAATAAAAAAGTATGTAAAAGAAGCTATAATTATGTTTGACTCAGACAACGCAGGAAAAAAAGCAGCCATAGAAGCATCAAAGATACTACTTTCTGAAGGTATAACCGTAAAATACGCTTATTACAACGATGCAAAAGACCCAGATGAACTATCAAAAAAAGGAATTAGTCGCGTCAAAGAAGTTATAAACCAGTCGAAAGATATTATTTTATTCCTTTTAGAAAAGCTTAACGAAACTGAAAATTTAGACGAACAAACAAAACTAAAAAAATACCGAACCACTTACAACTACATCTTAGACATATTAGCCCACATAACCGACCCAACATTAAAAATATCTTACATAAAACTTATCTCAGAACAAACAAAAAGAGACTTTTCAAAAGTAGAAGCCGATATTGAAACCCATAGAAAATCAATAGAAAAACAGCTACAGCAAATCCATCAAAATACCGATGAAGAAGATAAGATGGATTTAAAAACACTTCCTATAAAACAAAAGATTATACTAAAGTATATTTTAGATAACCCTTACGTGTTGCAAAACGAAGAAATTTACGATATAATATTAAGTTTAGGTAGTTTAAACTATTACATAGAAATTGTAAAAAGTGAGAATAAGGAAAAAATAGATAAGCTAAAAGAATCTCTCAGTAAGGATACAGTCTTACACTCTTTGGAAAAACAAGGCACACTCGAAACAAACTTCAGAAAGATAATAGAAGATTTAAAATCACAATACCAGAAAGATATTATACTCTTAAAATTGGAAGCAGAACCACAACTAAGACTTGAAGAATTTATTGAAGAAATAAAACTTTTCAAAGGAGGCGATAGTAGATGATTAACCTTCAAGAAAGAGATGACGTCAGAACTTTAATCAACCTCGCAAGAGAGAAAGGTTACGTCACTTACTCCGAGATAAGCATGTATGTAGATGAAGACCTATTCTCCTCCGACGAGCATATAGAAAGCCTCATAGAGTATCTAAACGAGCTTAACATTGATGTAAGAGACGATGAAAAGATAAAAGAAACAGAAGGAGAAAACGACGATATTTACTTAGGAATAGATTTTGACGACGACGTATGGGCTAAAGCCGACGACCCTGTAAAACTTTACTTAAGAGAGATGGGAAAGATACCACTTCTAAAAAGAGAAGAAGAAATAAAGTATGCTATGGAAATAGAGAGAGGCAGAAAAAAAGTATTTAGAGGTCTTCTTAGAACATCTTTCTTAACTGAAAGATTATTAGATGAGTGGGGAAAGGTTGTAGATGGTAAATTAAAAGTCCAAGATTTATTAGATGTAGAAGAAGTATCTGAAAAAGAAGAATTGTCTGAAGATATAGATATAGAAAACAACGATAACTACGATAAAGTCACATCTGACTTTATAAAAAAAGGTCTTGAACTTGCAAAGCTTTACAGAGATTTACTTGAAAAAGAAAAAATCTATCTTGAAACAAGAACGTTAGAGGCAAAAAAAGAGTTTATATGGCAACACGCAAAACTAAACAAATTCATAAAAAGCTTAAATATAAAATTTACAAAACTGGACAAAATCGCAGATGAACTAAAAGAACTTTACACTAAACTAAGAAAAAATGAAAAAGACTACGAAAAACGAGTAAAGATAATAACAAAAATACATCCAGATTTAGATTTAATGTTATCAACCGAGTATGAGAAATATCCAGAAATACTTAGAAAACTTGAAGAAAACGGCTTTTCATACGGCAGATACGAGATTTTAAGAACAGAAACCTTAAGACTTAAAAATGAGATTGAAGATATAAAAGCAAAGATAGGAACTATACCAGAGGAGTTTGACCACGTTTTAGATATAATCCAGCAAGGAAGAAACGAAATAAACAACGTTAAACAAATACTCGTTAAAGCAAACTTAAGACTTGTAGTATCAATAGCCAAAAAATATACAAACAGAGGATTACAGTTTTTAGACCTAATTCAAGAAGGAAATATAGGTCTTATGAAAGCCGTAGACAAATACGATTACAAAAGAGGTTTTAAATTCTCAACCTATGCAACTTGGTGGATAAGACAAGCCATAACAAGAGCTATAGCAGACCAAGCAAGAACTATAAGAATACCAGTCCATATGATAGAAACTATAAACAAACTCATAAGAGTTGCAAGGTCTATGGTTCAAGAGCTTGGAAGAGAGCCAACACCTGAAGAGATAGCTAAAAGAGTAGGAATGCCTGCCGAAAAAGTTAAGAAAATACTCAGAACATCACAAGAGCCTATATCTCTTGAAACACCTATAGGAACAGACGAAGAAACACACCTTGGAGACTTTATAGAAGATAAATCGGTCTTATCACCAGAAGCCTACATGCTAAAACAAGCCCTTAGAACACAACTTGACGAAGTCTTATCCACACTTTCAGAAAGAGAAGAACAAGTCTTAAGATACAGGTTTGGACTTGAAGACGATACAGAGCACACATTAGAGCAAGTAGGAAAAAGGTTTGGTGTAACAAGAGAAAGAATAAGACAGATAGAAGCAAAAGCCTTAAGAAAGTTAAGACATCCAAACAGAGCGAAATATCTAAAGCCGTTTATCGAAGGTGATTAATAAAAAAATGCCCCCTTTTTACGGGGGCTTTTTAAAATACCTAACAACAATCCTTTTCATCTTAATTTTATCTTGTGAAAAACCTTTTTATTCAAAAATTTACGATGAAAGTTATGTAGGAAAGATAAAATGTCTGTCTATCGAAAGTAGCGATACTCTATTAAAACATCAGATTTTAAAATACTTAGATAAAAATTTATTAAACCAAAATTGTAAGTTTTCTCTGGTTGTATATTCTAAGTATTTAACTCAGTGCAACAACCCACAAGTTAAAGCTTTTGGAGCAGATTTTGATGGTTATATAAGACTGACTGTAGTAGATAAAGAAAAAAATTTTGAAATTTATCGTATTCAAACTGACTTTAAAGGTTATCCAGAAGAGATTATAATAAAAAAGATGATTCTAAAATTAGAGAAAGATTTGGAGGTTCGATGAGGTTTGAACTTTTAGAGATTGTAATAAATAAAGCAGAAAAGCTTAACAACCTTATAGAAATTAGAGAAAACGATATTAATCCTGAAGAAATCAAAAGTAAATGGATAAGTTATGAACCAAAACCTAAGGAAATCCATGTTTTAGCGTCTGATGGTTCCTTTTACAGTAAACAGTATTTAGGTTATTTCCTTGGAGTTTTTGGAGGATATGCAGAGGAGTTTAATCCAGATGCTTTGCAACAAAACGAAAGCTTTGTAGGAGATTTATACGTATCAGTCATAAAACAGCCAGAAAACTTTAAAACTCTTCTTACCCTTTTCATGTTTTTATCTGAAGTAAAAGCAGCATACAACCTTGCAAAAGAAAAGAAACCAGAACTTATAATGCTTGATGGAACACTGACCAGTAAATTTATAATACCCTTTCCACTTCCTTACTGGTTTACAAAAGAAGACTGCAGTTCTTTATCAAAAGTTGTTGAGAGTCTATACTCTGACATTAAAAAAGAATGCTTAAACTACAAATCTATATACTCACTTTCCGATAAAGTTTTAGAGAAAGTGTTAAAAGAATTACCTGAAGATAAAAGGAGATTTGACTTTTTAGAAGTTATAATAACACAACTTGCCTACTACGAATACCTTATAACACTTTACAGCTTACTTACACTTGAGTATAAACCAATCGTTATAGGTCTTGCTAAAACAAGCACAGGCACAGACTTGTTAGGTCATTCTATACCAGATATAAAACTGTTTTTAGAATATTGTAATGATCTTGGTTATTCTAAAACTGTTGGTCAGAATTTGCAGGCTTTAAAATCTGAGTTTGGTAATCTGGCAAATATAGACCAAGAATTAAACAACAAAATTTATGATATACATATAAACGCTTTTTACACAAAATACTATGATGAGGAATCAATAAATCTTGTAGAGTATTACCAACACGATAAAACCGTAAAATTAGAAGAACTTATAGATTACATAGCAGGAACCGTTGCAGATGGAAATCCATACCCTTTTATCTTAAAAAGAATGGACAGAGAAGTTAGAATAACAAAAGAAGATTTTGAACTTATAGAAAGAGAATTAGAGTTTATATTCAATAAAACAGGTAGAGAATCTTTACAATGGGATTAAACAAAGCAGTTTTAGAGTTTCAATCGTTAGGATTGTTGGTTTTTATACTACTTACGATTTTAATTTATCACTTTCCTAAATTTTTGAAAGATAAACCTCTTTATAAATCTAATGACTTAAAAATAGATATAAACAAGGCAGACCAAACAACCCTTGAAAAAATCCCTTACATTGGAGAAAAAACGGCGAGCTTAATCATAGAAGATAGAAACATAAGAGGATATTATAAAAATATAGATGAACTAAAATGGATTAAGAATTTTGATAAAGTTAAGGAATACATAAAAGTGGAGGAAGTAAATGAGTGATAGAATAAACGCATTAATGAAAGCTTTAGAAAAAGACCCTAACAACCCCCTTGGACTTTACGGTTTAGCCCTTGAGTTTTTTAAAGAAGGAAGGTATGAAGATGCGATAGTATACCTAAAAAAATACCTTAGTGTTTACGACGACCAAGGAGCCGCTTACAGAACATTAGCCCAAGCTTACATAAACGTTGGAGATATAGAGCAAGCTATAGAAACCTACGAAAGAGGGATAGAGCAAGCCAGAAAGTATAACCATCCTACAATGGCAGAAGAATTTAGACAGGAGATAGAGAGATTAAAAACGATGATTTAAAGAAAAAGATACTCATCATAAGGTTTTCTTCCTTAGGTGATGTTATCCTATCTTCCGTTGTTTTGCAACCTCTTTATGAAAAAGGCTTTGAAATAGATTTTTTAACTTTTAAACCTTTTTCAGACGTTTTTTCTAAAGACTACAGAATAAAAAACCTTATCGCCGTTGAAAAAAAACAGATGAAATCTCTAACTGACATAATAAAGTTCTCTAAAAATTTAAAAAACTACGATTACATACTTGACCTACACTCAAACTTAAGGTCTTTCTTAATTTCTTTTTTTACAAAAGGTAAGGTGTTAAGATATAGAAAACAGAGTATAAAAAGAAGACTAAAGATTTTGGACCCTAACTTTAACGTTTTAAAAGCCTATTTAGAACCTCTTAAAGAGTTAGGGATAGAAGGAGATTATAGACCGAAGGTTATTCTTGATAAAGACGATTTTTCTGGTTTAAACATTCCTGATAATTTTGTAGTTATAGGAGCAGGTGCAAGGTATTTAACAAAAATGTATCCTTATTACAACAAAGTTTCAGAAATTCTTTTAAAAGAAGGTTTAAATGTTGTTTTGATAGGTTCAAAAGAAGATACAGAAAAAGATAAATCTGTTTATCCAGATAATGTTATAGATTTTAGAGGTAAGTTATCTTTAAGACAAAGTCTTGCTGTGATATCTAAAGCAAAGTTGGTAATCAGTAATGACTCTGCAGTATCCCATATGGCAAGGGCAACAGGTGTTAAGGTTCTAACGATTTACGGAGGAACTCATCCTTTCTTTGGATTTGCTCCATTAAAAGATGAAGGAAGCTATATATTCAAAGGTTTAGACTGTCAACCTTGCCATTTACACGGTAAAGATACCTGTAAATATGGAGATTTTAGATGTCTAACTTCTATAAGTCCTGTTGAGATTACACAAA
>PNIU01000085.1 GCA_002878035.1 Sulfurihydrogenibium sp. | reverse complement strand
TCTTTTCTTCTAAATCATTCATAAGATTGAAAAATTTGTAAAGTTTTCTCTCAAAAAATATTCCAGAGTTTTCTAAGGAATTTTTGATAACATTTTCGTTTAAAATTTCAACTTTTTTTAAATCTGAACTATTTTCGATAAAAGCTTTAAGATTTGTTAAATCTTTGTTTATAGTATCGTTTATAAAATTAGGTTTTATGTCCAGTGTTTGACTGTTTGGTGTTTTTCCATCTACAGATACTATTTCAAGCTGAACTTTTCCATCTTTAGGTGGTAGGACTTTCAAAAGTAGCTCTTGATTTTTTTCAAAATTTATGCTTACGTTGGCTCTAACGTTTATATATCCATCTTTAATTTTTAAAAGCAACGAACCTGAAGCTAAAACATCAACGACCTTAGCTTTTACAGTCTCACCTACCGTTAAAGGAATATCGTTCCCAATGGGTTTTGTAAGTAGAAACCTTTCTAAAGCTGCAATGGCTTTTACATTTAGCATAAGAAAAGTATAAACTTATTGAAGTTTGTATGCAAGTTGTTGAATGGTTGGGACTAAAAACCTTTGAAGAAATATTATGAAAAGGATAACTATAAATGGTGCAAAATCTACATTGTAAAACACTGTAGGAACATATCTTCTTACCAGTCTGTAAACCGGTTCAGTTGTAGACCTTAAAAATTTAACTACAGGATTGTATGGGTCTGGATTAACAAATGATATTAAAGCAGAAAATATAACTATCCATTTGTATACTTCAAGGGCAATGTCCAAAACATGGGACACTGCCAGCAAGAAGTTTGATATTATAAACATTATCCTTTTTCAGGATACTCTACAAACTCTATTATAGCTTGTTCGCCACCGTCTCCTATTCTTCTTTTTTCAAGTTTGTATATTCTTGTGTAGCCACCGTTTCTATCTTTAAATAAAGGAGCTATCTCTTTGTAAAGTTTTACAGCAACTCTTTGGTCTTTTAACCTTTGGACTAACAATCTTTTAGCGTGTATAGAATCTTCTTTCGCCAAGGTAACCAACTTTTCTACGAAAGACCTTAGAGCTTTTGCTTTAGGAAGAGTTGTTGTTATTCTTCCATTTAGTATAAGACTTTTAGCAAGATTTATAAAAAGTGCTTCTCTGTGTTCTTTTCTTCTGTGAAAGCTTTTTGTTTTAACTCTATGACGCATTGTCTTTTCCTCCTTTTATTACTCTGTATTTGATTTAGATGGTGCAAGTTCTAATCCCAAATCTGCCAAAGCATCTTTTATTTCTTTTAAGGATTTTCTTCCTATGCTTTTAGCCTCTTTTAAATCTTCCTCAGATAGTTTTACTAAGTCTCCAATCGTGTTTATTCCAAGTTTTCTAAGTGTGTTTATTGCTCTTGAAGAGATTTCAAGCTCATCTATAGCTAACGATAGTTTATCTTCCTCTATCTTAATCGTATCTTCAGTCTTAGGAACTACTGTTTTCTTAATTACTTGAGCTTTTCTTACAGTTGGTTTTTGCAACAAGTTAAAGTGTTCTATAAGTATGTTTGTAGATTTTTCTAAGGCTTCATCAGGGGTTATAGTTCCATCAGTTTCTATCTCAAGAATTAGTCTGTCATAATCGGTTTTTTCTCCAACCCTGACAGGTTCGACGTTAAACGTACATCTTTTTACAGGAGAGAATGATGTATCCATAAGTATCCATCCAATTTCGTTTATCTCTTCAAGCTCTTCAACTGTTTTATAACCTCTACCTCTTTCTATTCTAAATTCCATCTGCAGTTTTACATTTTCAGAGATAGTGCATATATACTCTTCTGGATTAACTATCTCTATTCCCGGAGGTAGTTTTATATCTTTTGCAAAGACCTTTCCAGGACCTTCAACTTCCAAAATAGCAAAATCCCTCTCTATGTTTTCATCAACTTTCATACGTATCTGTTTAAGGTTTAGAATTATCTCAGCAACATCTTCAATAACACCTTTTATAGTTGTAAACTCGTGAGGAACACCGACGATTTTTACGGCAGTTATAGCACCACTTGGTAAAGAAGAAAGTAAAACTCTTCTCAAAGCATTTCCTAAAGTTATTCCATAGCCTCTTTCTAAAGGTTCTACGTAAAGTTTACCAAACTTGTCTGTTTTTGTTGTTTCATCCCAGTATATTTTTGTTGGTGTCACAAAATCTAACAAAGACGACATTTTACAACTCCTAACCGGTTTTTATTCCCGGTACCGGGGTATTTATTACCGCCCAATCAAAAGAATGCTCCTGTCCCCGGCAGGCGGTTTTGGAGCATTCCAAGAAAGTATTACATAGAGTAGAACTCAATTATGTACTGAACATTAACTGGGATTTCTAACTCTATCTCTTCAGGAATCTCTACTACTTTTCCTCTCATATTTTCTTTATCGAGTTCTAACCACTTTGGTATAGACCTTGGGTCTCTACTTTCTAAGTTTTCTTTGAAAATTGCAAGTTTTTTACTTTTTTCTCTAACTTCTATAATATCTCCTGGATCGACTCTGTAGGAAGGAATATTTACCTTCTTACCATTTACTAAAAAGTGTCCATGGCTAACTAACTGTCTGGCTTGTTGTCTTGTTTTAGCAAAACCAAGTCTGTAAACTACGTTATCTAATCTTCTTTCTAACAGTTGAAGTAAGACAACACCTGTGTTACCTGCCTTTTTAGATGCCTCTTCAAAGTATCTTCTAAACTGACCTTCTCTTAAACCACCGTATAGGAACTTTAATTTTTGTTTTTCTTGTAATCTTACACCGTAATCAGAAAGCTTTTTTCTACCCTGTATTCTTCCATGCTGACCAGGTGGGAAATTCCTTTTTTGGAAAGATTCTAAATCACCACCTATAAAAACTCCAAGTCTTCTACTAACTTTTGTTAAAGGACCAATGTATCTACCCATAGATTAAACCCTCCTTTTACTTGGTGGACGACATCCATTATGAGGTATTGGAGTAACATCTCTTATTGCAGTTATAGTTAAACCTGCTGCAGCTAACGTTCTTATGGCAGGTTCCCTACCTGCACCTGGACCTTTTACCCAAACCTCTACTTCTTTTAAACCATACTCATCCATAGCTTTTTTGGCTGCTTTTTGAGCGGCAAGCTGAGCTGCGTATGGAGTATTTTTCCTTGTTCCTTTAAATCCTTCTGTTCCACCAGAAGCCCAAGCAAGAGTATTTCCTTCTTTATCTGTTATAGTTACTATAGTATTGTTGAAGGTAGACTGTATATGAGCTATACCTGAAGTAACAATTCTTTTTACCTTTTTAGTAGTTGACTTTTTCTTTTTTGCCATTTTTTACACCTCTTTTTATTTTAAAGTTACTTTTTTCTTTTTCCTTTTCTTGTTTTAGCATTTGTTCTTGTTCTTTGACCTCTTACAGGTAATCCAAGTCTGTGTCTAACTCCTCTGTAGCAGCCCATATCAACAAGTCTTTTTATCGCTACAGCAACTTCCCTTCTGAGGTCACCTTCTACTTTATAATTTTGTTCTATAAATTTTCTTATTGTGTTTAACTCTTCAGGAGTTAACTCTCCTACTCTTTTCATTCCATCGATACCAGTTTTTTCCAGTATTTCTTTAGCCCTTGTTTTACCTATACCGTATATATAAGTAAGAGCTATTTCTAACCTTTTTCTATCAGGTAAATCTACACCTGCTATACGTGCCATACTCTGTAGCCTCCTTTAACCTTGTTTTTGTTTGTGTTTAGGGTTTTCACAAATAACCATAACTCTACCTTTTCTTCTGATGATTCTACATTTTTCACATCTTGGTTTAACAGAAGCTCTAACTTTCATCTCTATTCCTCCTAATCTAAACTCTAAAAATAATTCTACCTCTTGTTAAATCGTACGGAGAAAGCTCTACTTTTACTTTATCACCTGGCAGTATCTTAATAAAGTGCATTCTCATCTTTCCAGATACATGAGCTAAAACTTCATGACCCGTTTCAAGCTGAACCTTAAACATAGCATTAGGTAAAGCTTCTAAAACTGTACCTTCTAAAACTATACCTTTTTCCTTTTGTTGTTCTTCCTTCTTCTTTCCCATCTTATCTACCTTAATCTAATTTTGATAATACTATTGGACCGTTTTCAGTTATTGCTACACTATGCTCAAAATGTGCGGCGTGGGTTTTATCTGTAGTTACAACAGTCCATCCATCTTTTAAAACTCTAATTTTACCTTTTCCCAAGTAAGCCATAGGTTCTATAGCTAACACCATACCTTCTTGCAAAACAACGTTATCAGCGTTTTCAACACAGTTAGTAACGTGTGGCTCCTCGTGAGGTTTTCTACCTATTCCATGACCACCGTAAGTACATACGGGAGTAAGTTTATAATCTAATAAAGTTTTTTGTATCACAAAAGCTATCTCTTTTAAGTTCTTACCGGGATAACACAGTTTTATAGCTTCTTCTAAAGACCTTTCTACACCCTCTATTAGGCGTTTTTTTCTATCACTCACTTCTCCAACGGCAACAGTTATAGCAGCATCACCATACCAGCCTTCGTACTCAACTCCAAAATCCAAGCTTACAATATCTCCCTCTTTTATAATCTTATCTTTCCTTGGTATTCCATGGACCACCTCTTCATTTATAGAAACACACAAAGATGCGGGAAAACCGTACAAACCTAAAAATGCAGGCTTTACACCTCTTTTTTTACACTCTTCGTAAGCTATCTGGTCCAGCTCGTATGCCGATACACCCGGCTTAACGTATTCTTTTAACAAATGTAAGATTTCGGCAACATGCCGATTAGCTATTTTTAATTTCTCAATATCTTCTTTAGATTTAAGTTCTATCATAGGTAAATACTAATTATAACACACTTTTTATATGTTTGTAAATATCTTCAGGACTTAAGGTAGCGTTGATTTTTATTAAAACATCTTTGTAGTAGTCTATAAGTGGAGCAGTCTGTTGATGGTAAACTTCTAACCTTTTTCTAATAACTTCCTCTCTATCATCTTCTCTCTGTATCAAAGGTGTTCCACATTTATCACATACATTATCATTTTTTGGTGGATTGTAAATTAAATGGTAAACTGCTCCACAGTTTGGGCAGACTCTTCTACCAGACAGTCTTTTAACAACTTCTTCATCTGTTATATCAAAAAGAATTACTGCATCTATTTTTCTTCCTATTTTAGACAGCATATCTTTTAGACCTTCTGCCTGGGCTACAGTTCTTGGAAATCCATCGAATATTATATTTTTGTCCTTTAATTCTTCAAGTTTTTCCGAAATGATGTTTAAGATTAAATCATCTGGAACAAGCTTACCTTCATCCATAAACTTTTTAGCCTGTAAACCAAGAGATGTTTGATTTTTTACAGCTTCTCTTAGAATATCCCCGGTTGATATCTGTATAAAGTTATCCCTTTCTTTTAGAAGTTGTGATTGTGTTCCTTTACCTGCTCCCGGTGGACCTAAAAAAATTACTGTTTTACTCAAAACTACCTCCTTAAAAATCCTTCATACTTTTTCATAGCAAGGTAAGCTTCAACCTGATGAATTGTATCTAAAGCAACAACAACAACAATTAAAGCCGAAGTTCCACCAAAATAAAACGGAACGTTTAACCATTTTATTAAAATCATAGGTAGTATAGCTATGGCAGCGAGGAAGATAGAGCCTGCAAAAACAAGTCTTGTAAGAATGTAGTTTATATACTCTGCAGTTTGTGAACCAGCTCTCACACCAGGAATAAAAGCACCACTTCTTCTAAGATTATCTGCTATATCTATAGGGTTGATAAGTATGGCAGTATAAAAGTATGAAAAGAATATTATCAAAGCAACGTATAAACCAAAGTATACATAACTTTGAGGAGATAGATAATCAACTATAGTCCTTGCAATTTCACTTTTATTGACAAAAAACTGAGCTATCGTTGCCGGAAACATCAGTATAGCAACGGCAAATATTATCGGTATAACACCTGAAGGGTTAAGTTTAAACGGTAGATAACTTGCAGACTGGTTTATCATAACGTTCCTTCTTGCATACTGAATAGGTATCCTTCTTTCAGCTTCTTGAATGTAAACTATACCAGCCACAACTGCAATGATAACTAAAACAGCAAAAGTTAAGAGTAAAACAGATATTTCTCCAACTTTAACTAACTCATATGTTCTCAAAATAGCCGGTATTATTCCTGCGACTATTCCTGCCAAGATTATCATAGATATACCGTTTCCTATACCAAACTCAGTTATCTTTTCTCCAAGCCACATTAAAAAGACTGTTCCTGTTGTTACGGTAACTGTAGTTAAAACTACGAACATAAACGGTGAAACAGATATTAAAGAAGCTCCAGTTTCTGTTTTAAGAGTTGTAAGCCATATAGAAAGACCTAAGGACTGAAAGAAGGCAATACCTATGGTTAAATACCTTGTATACTGGGAAATTTTCCATCTTCCGTAATCACCTTCTTCTTTCTGTAATCTTTCCAAAGTTGGTATTACAGCAGTAAGAAGTTGCATTATGATAGAAGCTGAAATGTAAGGCATGACTCCCAGAGCAAAAACTGAGAATCTTCCGAGTGCTCCACCTGAAAAAAGGTTATAGATGTTAAATAGAGCTCCACCTGAAGCGTTGAAATAGTTTATTAGAGAGTTTGAATCTACACCCGGAACCGGTATATGGGTTCCGAGTCTGTAAATAGCAAGTATGAATAAAGTAATAAGTATTTTATTCCTAAGTTCTTTTATTTGTAAAACATTTATAATTTTATCCAAAACTACCTCTACTTAGAAATTTTTTCTACCTGTCCACCGGCAGCTAATATTTTTTCCTCAGCAGAAGAAGAGAAAGCGTGAGCTTTTACCACCAACTTTTTAGTTAATTGACCATCTCCAAGTATTTTTACACATTCTCCTTTTTTTACTAAACCTTTTTCTTTCAAAGTTTGAGGATTAACTTCTTCGTTTTCGTTAAACTTCTTATCTAAATCTTTTAGATTTACGATTTCATACTCTAATTTAGTTGGATTTTTAAAACCTCTCTTAGGTATTCTCATTATGAAAGGTGTTTGTCCACCTTCAAATCTTGCAGGTAGTTTTGAGTCTCCAGACCTTGATTTTTGACCTTTGTGACCTCTCGTAGATGTTTTACCGTGACCTGAACCTATACCTCTACCTACTATCTTCTTTTTATGAGTTGCTCCTTTGTTCGGTTTTAATTCATGTAGTTTCATTACTGTATCTCCTCCACTTTAACTAAGTGCTTTACGATTTCTAAGTTACCACAAACAGCCGGTGTTTTATCTAAAATCCTTTCATCGTTTATTTTCTTCAAACCTAAAGATTTTAAAGCCTGCTTTTGTTTTTCCGTTTTACCTGCAAAGCCTCTGACCAACTTTACTTTTATTTTCATCTTACTGGCACACCTCCAGCGTATATTCTGTAGTTTTTCAGTATATGCTCCTCTTCCAATCCTCTTATCTTAGCAACTTCCTCTGGAGATTTTATTTTTAGAAGTGCATCAAAGGTTGCTCTAACAACTGCATTTGGATTTGTTGTTCTTCCGATGATTTTTGTTAATATATCTGTTACTCCTAATAGTTCCAGCACTGGTCTCATAGGTCCGCCTGCCACAACACCAGTACCTCTTCTTGCAGGTTTTAACAGAACTACTGCAGAATCGTATTCACCGATAACGTCATGTGGTATTGTTCCTTCTATCAAAGGAACTTTAATTATTCTTTTTTTAGCATCAGCTATAGCTTTTGCTATAGAAGGTGGAACTTCTTTTGCTTTACCATGTCCAAAACCTACATGGCCTTTTCTGTCACCAACTACTGCCAAAGTACTGAAAGAGAACCTTCTTCCACCTTCCATAACACGGGTAGTTCTTCTAATTTCAACGACTTTTTCTTCTAATTCTAACGTATCTGGATTGATTGGATTTTCTTTAATTCTTTGTTCAATTAGTCTTTCGATATTCTTCACTCCCATTACCTTTCTCCTTTTAAAAGTTTAATCCACCTTCTCTTGCAGCATCGGCAAAAGCTTTAACTTTACCGTGGTAAAGAAAACCACCTCTATCAAAAACAACGTTTTTTATACCTTTAGCCAAGGCTTTTTCTGCAAGGAACTTTCCAAGCTGTTTAGCATCTTCTATGGATTTTCCACCTCTTTTGCCAAATCTTTCAACATAATCTCTATCTATAGTTGAAGCAGAAACCAAGGTATGACCTTTTTCATCGTCGATAATCTGAGCGTATATAGCGTTTAAACTTCTATAAAAAGCCAACCTTGGTCTTTCAGCAGTACCAAATATCTTTTTTCTTATTCTTTTATGTCTTATTATTCTTGCTTCAGCTCTACTTTTTACTGCCATTTTCAACAACTCCTTAATTATTTTTTACCTACAGTTTTTCCAGCTTTTAGTTTAATTACTTCTCCTTTATATCTTATACCTTTACCTTTGTAAGGGTCTGGTTCTCTGAAGGATTTTATCTCTGCGGCAACTTGACCTACTTTCTGTTTGTCTATTCCAAATATTTTTATTATGTTCGTTCCTTCCATTGTTATCTGAATTCCTTCTGGTATTTCGTATATAACAGGATGAGAGTAACCAAGGGAAAGCTCAAGTGTTTTACCTTTTACGGCACCTCTGTATCCAATACCAACTATTTCAAGCTCTTCAGTAAAACCTTCCGTTACACCTTTTACCATATTGTTTAAAATAGCTCTTGTAGTTCCGTGTAAAGCTTTATA
Source organism: Sulfurihydrogenibium sp. (assembly GCA_002878035.1). Classification (GTDB taxonomy): domain Bacteria; phylum Aquificota; class Aquificia; order Aquificales; family Hydrogenothermaceae; genus Sulfurihydrogenibium. Next base: position 25,887 of record PNIU01000085.1, on the reverse strand, counting down.
GAATGACTCATCGTTTGGCCTTTCTACTATTATGTTTCCATCTTCAACTTTTATCTTCATATCAGGGTGAAACTTATAAGTTAACATACCTTTAGGACCTTTTACGGTTACAGTGTTATCATTATCTACTTTTACTTCAACACCTTTTGGTAAAGGTATAGGTTTTTTACCTATTCTTGACATTATAGCAGCCTCCTTTTGTTTTTACCATACGTAACAGATTACTTCACCACCAACTCTTAACTTTCTTGCTTCAGCATCGGTTAAAATACCCTTGTTTGTGGTAAGAATAGCTATACCTAAACCTTTTTGAACATAAGGAAGTTCATCGATTTGCACATACTTCCTAAGACCAGGTTTGGATACCCTTTCTATTTTCGTTATAGCTGGTTTTGTATTTCTTTTTCCAAGATACTTTAATTTTATAATTAAAGTTGCTTGATTACCTTTTTTGTTTTCTTCTGAGACTACGTAATCCTCTATATAACCTTCTCTTTTTAGTATCTCAGCTATTTTTTCTTTTATCTTTGAGTTTGGTATTGCAACTTCGTCTTTTCTTGCTTTAATCGCGTTATTTATTCTTGCTATCATATCAGCTATTGGGTCTGTTATCATTACGGTTTCCTCCTACCAGCTTGCTTTTTTGATGCCTGGGATTTCTCCCCTTAGAGCTCTCTCTCTGAAACATATTCTACACATGTTAAACTGTCTTATGTATCCTCTTGGTCTTCCACACAAAGGACATCTTGAATGAACTCTGGTTTTATATTTAGGTTTCTTTTGGAAAGCTTTTACTATCAAACATTTACGAGCCATCTTTATCCTCCTGCTCTTATAGGTAAGCCTAACAGAGATAGAAGCCAAAGAGCTTCTTCATCAGTTTTAGCCGTAGTTTCTATGATTATATCCATACCTCTTATTTTATCGACTTTATCGTAATCTATTTCTGGAAATACAATCTGTTCTGCTAAACCAAAGGCGTAGTTACCTCTTCCATCAAAAGACTTAGGGTTTAATCCCCTAAAGTCTCTAACCCTTGGTAATGCAACGGATATCAGTTTATCCAAAAAGTCCCACATTCTATCCTTTCTTAAGGTTACTTTTGTTCCTATTGGGTTTCCTTTTCTTAGTTTAAAGGCAGCTTCTGATTTTTTTGCCCTTGTGATTACAGGTTTTTGACCGGCGATAGCAGTTAAATCTTCAACGGCTCTATCAAGTTGTTTGATATCTCCTATCGCTTCTCCTACACCCATATTGATAACTATCTTCTTTAGTCTTGGAACTTGCATAGGACTTTTGTATCCAAACCTTTCCATTAATTTTGGAACTACTTCCTCTTCATATTTCTTTTGAAGTCTTGGTTTATATCCTACTACAGCAGCCATTTACTATACCTCTTTTTTGATTTTTTCCCAAACTTTGTCTATTATTTCACCTGTTTTTTTATTGACTCTAACTTTTATTTTTTTGTCACCTTCTTCTATAATTTTAACCCCTATTTTAACAGGCTTTTGAAGGTTAGAGTCGTAGTATGCAACGTTAGAGATATCTATTGGTCTTTCTACTTCATAAATACCACCTTCTCTAACACCCTCTATACCTCTAACGTGCTTTTTAACTAAGTTTACACCTTCGACAATAACTTTTACTTTTCCATCTTTTTTGACTATCTGTTTTATTTTACTTATCTTTCCTTTGTCTTTACCGGCGATTACTATAACCGGGTCTCCTTTTTTTAGCTTAATCATTATTAGATTACCTCCGGTGCAAGAGAGATGATTCTGTAGAATCCTTTGGACCTAAGCTCTCTACAAACAGGCCCAAGTATACGTGTTCCTATAGGTTCTAACTGGTTGTTTAAAAGAACGACAGCATTGTCATCAGCCTTTACGTAACTTCCATCTGGTCTTGCCACTTCTTTTTTTGTTCTTACAACGACAGCCTTATAAACTTTTCCTTTTTTAGCAGTTCCGTTTGGTATGGCAGACTTTACAGTAACAGTAATAACATCTCCAACGGTGGCATACATTTTTTTAGCACCACCGGGTATCCCTATACACTGAACTTTTTTAGCACCTGAGTTGTCTGCAGTATTTAAGTAAGTCCCTCTCTGTATCATAACTGCACTCCTTTTTACTTTTTTAGAAAGACAAACTAATATTATACAACTTTAACGTTTTAAAATCAATAGGATTTAAGTAGAAGAAGATTGTATAATTTCAACAACAACCCATCTTTTTAATTTAGAAAGAGGTCTGGATTCTCTAATTCTGACTATATCTCCTTCTTTACACTTGTTTTCTTCATCATGGGCGTAAAACTTTTTAGTTTTCTTGACTTGTTTTTCGTAAAGAGGATGTGGGAACTTCCTTTCTACTGCAACTACTACAGTCTTATCCATTTTATTACTAACTACTTTTCCTACAAACTCTTTAACGTTCTTTTTTGTTTCACTTGTCATTCTTTCACCTCTTAACCATTTGTTTTATTAAGCTCTCTTTCTCTTATTATTGTAAGGATTCTTGCTATATCTCTTTTAGTTTCTTTTATTTCACTATTTTTTGCTAAAGAGCCTATTTTATTTTGAAACCTAAGTTGCATAAGTTTTTTCTTTAGTTCAACAACTTTTTCTTTAAGCTCTTCTGTTGATAACTTTCTCCATTCGCTGGCTTTCATACTAAACCTCCTGAGCTTTTACCATTCTGGTTTTAATTGGTAGTTTATGGCCTGCCTTTCTAAATGCTTCGGCAGCAACTTCTTCTGGAACTCCAGCTAATTCAAAAAGTATATGACCAGGTTTTACTACAGCTACAAAGTGGTCCAAATCACCTTTTCCTTTACCCATACGAGTTTCAGCTGGTTTTCTAGTTACTGGTTTATGAGGAAATACTCTTACCCAGACTTTAGCTCCTTTTTTAGCTTCTTTAACGATAGCTATTCTTGCAGCTTCTATCTGTCTTGAAGTCATCCAGCAAGGTTCTAAAGCTTGAAGACCATACTCTCCAAAATCAACTTGGTTTCTTCTTGAGGCTTTTCCTTTCATTCTGCCTCTTTGTTGTTTTCTCCATTTCAATCTCTTAGGTTGAAGTAAAGACATATCTAAAACCTCCTAAATTTTCTTTTTTAAACTTTAAGCTCTTCTTCAACTTTACTTAATACTTCTTCAACCTTTCCTTCTACTTTATCACCTTTGTATATCCAAACTTTTACTCCGAGGATTCCGTACTTTGTAGAAGCTCTTGCAGTTCCGTAATCTATATCAGCTCTGAGTGTTTGCAGTGGCATTCTTCCTGCCATAAACCATTCTTTCCTTGCTAAATCCACTCCACCTATCCTTCCACCAACTTGAGTTTTTATACCTTTAGCTCCAGCTTTCATAGCTGCGTCAATAGCTTTTTTCATAGCTCTTCTATGAGATACCCTTCTTTCCAGTTGAAGGGCTATATCTTCTGCAACGAGTTTAGCATTTAACTCTGGTCTTTTTACTTCATCAACGTTAACGAGTATCTCACTGGCTGAGGATAATTTTTTCAAAGTTTCGTTTAATTTTTCAACCTCTGCACCTTTAGCACCTATAACTATACCAGGTCTTGCAGCTAATATTTTTACTCTTAGTTTATCTCCAAGTCTTTCTATTATAACTTCCGCTATACCTGCAGCTTTATACTTTCCCTGTATAAAATTTCTTATTGCTATATCTTCGTGTAAAAGTTTAGTATACTTCTTCTTATCTGCATACCACTTGGACCTCCAGTCCTGCGTTATGCCAAGTCTAAATCCTATAGGGTGTACTTTCTGACCCATTTTATTTTTCCTCCTGTTTCTCAGCTAAATATATATATATATGAGAGAATCTTCTTCTGATTAAAGTTGCTCTACCATGAGCTTTTGGTGTATATCTTTTAAGCATTGGACCTTCTTCTGCATGAATTTTAGCTATATAAAGGTTATCAATATCCATACCTTTAAGTTCTGCATTAGATATTGCACTTTTTAAGAGTTTTTCTACAACTCTTGCAGGTCTTTTAGGTATTTCCTGCAGTATAGCTAAAGCAGTAGCTACATCTTTTCCTCTTATTAAATTTATAACTTGTCTTACTTTGTAAGGTGATATGTGAGCGTATCTTAGTATAGCTCTTGCTGTGTTCTCCATCTTCATCTCCTCTTACTTTTTCTTTACAGCTTTTGCTGATTTGTCTGGGTGTCCTCTAAATGTCCTTGTAAGAGAAAACTCTCCCAACTTATGTCCTACCATTTCTGGTTGAATGTAAACTGGGATAAATTTCTGACCGTTATAAACGGCTATGGTATGACCTACCATTTCCTGAGTAATGGTGCAAGCTCTATCCCAGACTTTTATTATTTTTCTTTCTCCAGTTTCGTTCATCTGTCTGATTTTTTTGAGTAATTTTTCGTTTACGTATGGGTTTTTATTCCTTTCGTTCCACTTTCCTTTAAATCCCATCTTTATTTACCTCTACGTTTAATTATGAATTTGTCAGAGTATTTAGCTCCTCTTCTTGTTTTATATCCTTTTGTAGGTAGACCCCAAGGTGATACTGGATGTTTACCGAAGGTTCTACCTTCACCACCACCGTGAGGGTGGTCAACAGGGTTCATAGCTGTACCTCTTACAGTAGGCCTTATTCCAAGCCATCTTGCTCTACCAGCTTTACCAAGTTCAACCAGTTCGTGTTCAGCAAGTCCAACAGCACCAACTGTTGCCATACACTTTTTGTATATTAATCTTATTTCTCCAGAAGGAAGTCTAACTTGAACGTAATCTCCTTCCCTACCAAGAATCTGAGCTGACATTCCTGCTGCTCTAACAAGTTGTCCCCCTTTACCCGGAGTAAGCTCTATATTATGAATAAGAGTACCTACCGGTATATTTTCTATTGGTAAAGCGTTTCCTACTTTTATCTCAGCATCTGGTCCAGAAACTACTATATCTCCAACTTTTAAACCTTCTGGCCAGATTATGTATCTTTTTTCACCGTCAAGGTAATGTAGAAGTGCTATCCTTGCACTTCTGTTTGGGTCATACTCTATGGCGGCAACCTTTGCAGGAACACCCCACTTGTCTCTCTTAAAATCTATTATTCTGTAGCGCCTTTTATGACCACCACCTCTATGTCTAACAGTTATTCTTCCTTGGTTGTTTCTACCAGCATGCCTTTTAAGAGGCTCCAGTAAAGATTTTTCTGGTTCAGATTTTGTTATCTCTGCGAAGTCGTAAAGTACCGCGTGTCTTGTACCGTTTGTTACTGGTTTTAATTTTCTAACACCCATAATCTCTCACCTCAAACTAATTCAGCTATATTGATTGGTTTTTCTGATTCTACTTTTACAATGGCTTTTTTCCAAGCCTTTTTAAAACCAGAAGACCTAAACCCAAATCTCTTTGGCTTAGGTTTTACAATTACCGTTCTTACATCTTTTACTTTTACACCAAAAATCTCTTCTACTGCTTTTTTTATTTCTATCTTGTTTGCATCCATAGCAACTTCAAACGTTAAAGTGTTGTTCTTTTCATTATCTTTAACGGCTTTTTCTGTTAAGACTGGTCTTATTATAATATCGTAAACGGTTCTCATTGTGCTAACCTCTCTTGAATCTTTTCTAAAGCTGATTTAAAAATTATTACTTTTTCTGCGTTTAGTAAATCGTAAGAGTTTAAACCTTCAGAAAGGAGTATTTTTACTTTAGGTATGTTTCTAAAAGATTTAATTACGTTTTCTATTTTTTCCGGTAATACGAGTAAAACCTTTGCTTGCTCTAATCCAAAGTTCTTTAAAACTTCTACTGCATTTTTTGTTTTTGGTTGTTCAAAGTTAAAATCTTCAACAACGATAAGTTCGTTATTGTTTAACTTGTAAGTTAAAACTCCTTTTAAAACTTTCTTTCTAACTTTTTTAGGTAATGCGTAGTAGTAATCTCTTGGATGTGGACCGTGAGCTACACCACCACCTACGAATATGTTGGCTTTTCTATCACCGTGTCTTGCTCTACCTGTTCCTTTCTGTGGATATATCTTTCTGTTTGAGCCGGCAACCTCTGCTCTGGTTTTTGTGCTAGCTGTTCCAGCTCTTTTTATAGCTAAATGCCATTTTATAACTTCCCATACAGTACCTTGGTTTACTTCCGTTTTAAAGATATTTTCATTTAAGTTAACTTTCCCTACAACTTCATTTTTATTGTTTACAACGTTGAATTCCATTTATTTCACCTCTTTCAGTTATGTTTGTGCATAAGCTGCTTTTGATTTTTGAAGCTTTAATTTTCCTTTTCTTCTTTCCGCTATAACACTTGATTTTAAGAAAACTATAGAGTTTGGTGCTCCTGGTACAGAGCCTTTAACCAGTATAACATTTTTTTCTGGGATTATATCTACAACTTCCAATCCTAAAACCGTAATAGTTTCGTTACCATAATGACCAGCCATTCTTTTTGTTTTCCAAACTCTACCTGGTTCAGTTCTACAACCAATAGAACCTACAGCTCTATGGTATCTGTGACCGTGGGATTTAGGGAATCCTGCAAAATCCCATCTTTTCATTACTGATGTAAATCCTCTACCCTTTGATTTACCAGTTATGTCAACCAAATCTCCTTTTTCAAAAACTTGCTCCACTCTTATTTCTTGGCCTAATTGTAGAGTTTCTCCTTCTTTTAAAGGAAACTCTTTTATCACTCTTGCAGGTTTAATGTTTGCTTTCTTAAATATAGCTAAAAGTGGTTTAGGTGTGTTCTTCTCCTTTCTTTCTCCATAAGCTAAAGCTACAGCTTCGTAACCATCTTTATCTTTCGTTCTTAAGTAAGTAACAAAGCAAGGCCCAGCTTGGATTACCGTAACCGGTATAGCTTTACCGTTTATAAAAACTCTTGTCATTCCTATCTTCTTTCCGATAATGCCTTTTGGCATGGTTATCTCTCCTTTTAACTTAATTTAATCTCTACGTCAACACCTGCAGGAAGGTTTATATCCATAAGTGCTTCTATGGTTTGAGGTGTTGCGTTTTCTATCTCTATAAGTCTTTTATGAATTCTCATTTCAAAGTGTTCTCTTGATTGTTCAAATTTATGTGGCGACCTATGTACACACCAAATTTTCCTTTCAGTTGGAAGAGGGATAGGACCCTTTAAGAGTCCTCCTCCTCTCTTAACGGTATCAACTATTTGTTTTACAGATTGGTCTAAAACTCTATGATCAAAAGCTTTAAGTTTTATTCTAATTTTCTCCTGCATCTTACATCCTCACGTTAGTCTAATATTTTAGTAACTACACCAGCTCCTACCGTCCTTCCACCTTCCCTGATAGCAAACCTCATCTGCTCTTCCATAGCTACCGGTACCATCAACTCTACTTCTAACTCTACGTTGTCTCCCGGCATTACCATCTCCTGTCCCTCTGGTAACCCTACTACTGTTCCTGTTACATCTGCCGTCCTGATGTAAAATTGTGGCCTGTATCCTACAAAAAATGGTGTGTGTCTTCCCCCTTCCTCTTTGCTTAATACATATACCTGTGCCTTAAATCTCTTGTGTGGTGTTATTGTTCCAGGCTTCGCTAATACTTGCCCTCTCTCTACTTCGTCCTTTGTTATCCCTCTTAGTAATACCCCTACGTTGTCACCTGCTATCGCTTCGTCTAACTGCTTCCTGAACATCTCTATTCCTGTTACTACTGTCTTCTTCTTCTCATCTGATAAACCTACTATCTCTACTTCGTCCCCTACTTTTAATGTTCCTCTCTCTACTCTTCCTGTTACTACTGTTCCTCTTCCTGTTATCGTAAATACGTCCTCTATCGCCATTAGGAATGGTTTGTCTGTCTCTCTTGGTGGTGTTGGTATGTATTCGTCCATCGCTTTTAATAGCTCTTCTACTGATGCAACCCATTTTGGATCATCGTTTAATGCCCCTAATGCTGAACCTCTGATTACTGGTACTTCATCCCCTGGAAAGTCATACTTTGATAATAACTCCCTTACTTCCATCTCTACTAAGTCTATTAGCTCTTCATCGTCTACCATGTCGCATTTGTTTAAAAATACTACTATGTATGGAACGTTAACTTGTCTTGCTAATAGTACGTGTTCCCTTGTTTGTGGCATTGGTCCGTCTGCTGCTGATACTACAAGTATGGCTCCGTCCATCTGTGCTGCACCTGTTATCATGTTCTTGATGTAGTCTGCGTGTCCTGGACAGTCTACGTGTGCGTAGTGTCTTTTCTCTGTCTCATACTCTACGTGTGTTATGTTTATTGTGATTCCTCTCTCTCTTTCTTCTGGTGCTTTATCGATGTCTGAGTATCCTACGAATTTTGCTAATCCTTTCTTGCTTTGTACGTAGGTTATTGCTGCTGTTAATGTTGTCTTTCCGTGGTCTACGTGCCCTATTGTTCCTACGTTTAGATGCTCTTTACCCCTTACAAATTTCTCTTTTGCCATTAATCTTTACCTCCTATATTAATCTTGAGATTTATTTCTTTGTCCTGCAATTTGTTCAGCTATATGTCTTGGTACTTCTTCGTATCTTTGGAAGGTCATAACAAACGTAGCTCTACCTTGTGTTAGAGACCTTAAGTCTGTTGCATAGCCAAACATCTCAGCAAGAGGAACTTCAGCTTTTATAGTTTGAGTGTTTCCTTTCTTTTCCATTCCAAGGATTCTTCCTCTTCTTCTGTTTAGGTCTCCCATAACGTCTCCCATATATTCATCTGGAGTATCAACTTCAACGTACATTATCGGTTCAAGAAGAACTGGATCTGCTTTTTTCATAGCTTCTCTAAATGCCATAGAACCTGCTATTTTAAATGCGATTTCAGAAGAGTCTACTTCGTGGAATGAACCATCAAATAGAGTAGCTTTAATGTTTATAACTGGGTAGCCTGCTACTACACCGTGGTTCATAGCTTCTCTTATTCCTTCGTCTACAGCTGGAATAAACTCTTTTGGAATGACTCCACCAACGATTTTATCAACAAACTCATACTCTTTTTCTGGGTTAGGCTCTATCTCTATCCAAACGTGACCGTACTGACCTCTACCACCGGACTGTCTTATAAACTTACCTTCAGCAGTAGCTTTTTTCTTGATAGTCTCTTTGTAAGCAACCTGGGGCTTACCAACGTTAACTTCAAGTTTATGTTCTCTCTTCATTCTGTCTATTATGATTTCGAGGTGGAGCTCACCCATACCATGGATTAGTGTTTGGTTAGTTTCTGGGTCAACAGAAACTTTAAACGTAGGGTCTTCTTTCATAAATTTATTTAAAACTTGTGAAAGTTTTTCTTGGTCTGATTTGGTTTTTGGTTCTATTGCCATAGCTATAACAGGTTCTGGGAACTCCATCTTTTCTAAGACAATAGGGTTTTTCTCATCACAGAGTGTGTCACCAGTAGTAGCATCGATACCTACCGCTGCAGCTATATCTCCTGCGTAGACTTCAGTAATTTCTTCTCTTTGGTTAGCATGCATTCTAAGAAGTCTTCCAATTCTTTCCTTCTTACCTTTGTTGGAGATGTATACCGTTTGACCAGCTTTTACTACACCAGAGTAGACTCTAAAGTATGTAAGCTGTCCTGCGTAAGGGTCTGCCATAACTTTAAATGCTAACGCACAGAAAGGCTCATCATCAGAAGCTTTTCTTTCAACCTCTTCACCAGTGTTTGGATTTGTTCCTTTAACAGGTGGTAAATCTACAGGAGATGGTAGAAAATCTATAACGGCATCTAAGAGAGGTTGTATTCCTTTGTTCTTAAACGCCGTTCCGCAAAGCATTGGAACAAGCTTTCTATCTATCGTAGCTTTTCTCAATGCCTTCTTTAACTCTTCTTCTGATATTTCTTCACCAGCAAAGTACTTTTCCATCAAAGCTTCGTCTGTTTCAACGATGGCTTCTATCATTTTTTCGCGCCATTCTTGAGCTAAATCTACTAAATCAGCAGGAATTTCCTTTTCAGAAAACTTAGCTCCAAGTTCATCTCCATCCCAGATGATAGCCTTCATCTTAAACAGGTCTACAACACCTATGAAGTTGTCTTCAGCACCTACTGGAATCTGTATAGGCACTGGGTTTGCACCAAGTTTTTTCTTTATATCTTCATAAACTCCAAAGAAGTTTGCACCAACTCTATCCATTTTGTTTACAAAAGCTATTCTTGGTTTTTGGAATCTGTCAGCCCATCTCCAGTTAGCTTCTGACTGTGGTTGAACACCTTCAACTGAAGAAAAAACGAAAATTATACCATCAAGAGCCTTCATAGACCTTACAACTTCAACACCAAAGTCTACGTGTCCTGGAGTATCTATTATGTTAAGTTGGTATCCTTTCCAGTATGCAGCCGTAGTTGCCGCTGTGATTGTGATACCTCTCTCCTTTTCCTGTTCCATCCAGTCCATAGTAGCGGCACCTTCATGGACCTCACCTATTTTGTAAGTTTTTCCTGTATAGAACAGTATTCTTTCAGTTGTTGTAGTTTTTCCTGCGTCTATGTGAGCTACAATTCCTATATTTCTTAATTTTTCAATTGGCACTTGCCTTGGCATTTTTTATTTTCCTCCCTAATTTTCTAATTCAAATTCAAACTATCATTTTATTTACCATTTGTAGTGAGCAAAAGCTTTGTTTGCTTCTGCCATTCTGTGGGTTTCTTCTTTTTTCTTAACTGCGTTTCCTCTATTATTGTAAGCATCGTATAATTCGTTGGATAATTTTTCAAGCATTGTATAGTTTCCTTTTCCGCTTCTACTTCTTGCTGCTTCTACAAGCCATCTTAAAGCAAGAGATATTTGCCTTCTTGGTGGAACTTCCATAGGCACTTGGTAAGTAGCACCACCAACCCTTCTTGGTCTTACTTCCAAAATAGGTTTTATATTTTCTATTGCTTTGTATAGAGCTTCTAAAGGTTGTTCTCCTGTTTTTTCTGCAAGTATCTGCATAGCACCGTAAACAATTTTCTCTGCTTTAGACTTTTTACCATCTACCATCACTTTATTTATGAGTTTATGCACTAAAACATCTCTGTAAATTGGGTCTGGCATTATCTCTCTTGGTTTAACAGGTCCTTTCCTTGGCATCTTTACCTCTCCTTAAATTAATTACTTTTTCTTACCTGCAGCGGCTACAGCTTGACCTGGTTTAGGTTTCTTAACTCCGTACTTAGAACGGGATTGTTTTCTATCTTTAACACCTGCAGCATCAAGAGCACCACGGATTATCTTGTATCTTACTCCAGGTAGGTCCTTAACCCTTCCACCTCTCACTAAAACGATTGAGTGTTCCTGTAAGTTGTGTCCTATACCAGGGATATAACATGTAACTTCATAACCGTTAGATAATCTAACCCTTGCAACTTTTCTTAAAGCGGAGTTTGGCTTCTTTGGAGTGGTTGTGTAAACACGGACACAAACTCCCCTTTTCTGAGGGTTTCCTTGCAAAGCAGGTGCTTTAGATTTTTTCTTTACAACTTCTCTACCTTTTCTTACAAGCTGGTTTATAGTTGGCACTGTATACCTCCTAAAATATAAACAAAATTTTTCTAATGTAAAACTAAAACGAATATTATACTGAAAAGATTAAAAAAAATCAAGGGAGGAGTTAACCTCCCTTTTGGGAAATTTATAAGTTTAGTTTTCTTCTGTAGTTATCTTTTCTTCTTCTAAAACAACGTCTACTTCAGCATACTCTTCTATTCCAGTTCCTGCAGGTATCAATCCACCGATGATAACGTTTTCTTTTAATCCCTTCAATGGGTCTACTTTTCCTTCGACTGCGGCATCTGCAAGGACTCTTGTTGTTTCTTGGAAGGAAGCGGCAGATATCCAGCTTCTTGTTGTTAACGATGCTTTAGTTATACCTACAAGCACTGGTTCAGCTTTCGGTGGTCTTCCACCTTCACTAAGGACTTTTTGAATCTCTTCTTCTAAGTCAGCTTTATCTACTATTTCGTTAAGTAAGAATCTTCCGTCTCCTGGGTCAACGATTTTTACTTTCTTAAGTATCTGTCTGATGATAACTTCAAAGTGTTTATCGTTTATCTCAACACCTTGAAGTCTGTAAACAATCTGAGCTTCTTTTACAAGGAAAGCAGCTAACTCTTCTACACCCATAACCTTGAGTATGTCGTGAGGGTTTGGAGAACCGTCCGTTAGAGGGTCTCCAGCTTTTACAGTGGCGTTGTCTTTTACGATGATAAACTTACCTTTTGGAACTTTGTAATCTCTCTGTTGACCTGTTTCTTTGTTAAATACTACTATTCTTGAGCCTTCACTCTTGAGTCTAACCATTCCGTCAAACTCTGCTTTTATAGAGCCATCGTCTACTAAACTTTGACCAGCTTTTACCAAGCTACCGTTTTTAACTATAACAAAAGTATTATCAGAGACTTTGTAGGTTTGAGTTTTGTTTTCTTTAGGATTTATAACTGTAATCTCTTTTGCGTCTTCGTATATTCTTACGATACCATCGATTTCGGAAATGATAGCTTTGTTTTTAGGTTCTCTTGCTTCCAGAAGTTCTTCAACTCTTGGTAGACCACCAACTATGTCCCTAACTTTAGCTTTTTCTTTTGGTATTTTTGCAATAATGTCTCCTTCATTAACTTTGAAGGATTTTTTAACTTGTAAATACTTATGGTAAACGTCTGTTTTTTCAGCTTCAGAACAGGAGAAACATTTATCCCAAACTTCTTCTAACTGGTCTTTTGGAATAAGTAGTATTGTGTTTACTGGTAAGTCGTAAACATACTCTTTGCCTTCTTCATCTTTTACAACCATTCTTGGAGTGTGAAGTTGAGCGTCTTTTGGTCTTAGGAACGTAATTACATAACTTGTTTTTCCTGTTATGTTGTCTCTCTCTTCTTTTAATGTTACATCGAGAATAACGTCTCTAAACTCTACTTCTCCACCTTTTTCTATAACTATTGGGTCGCTAAATGGTTCCCATTCTGCAAGGACAGTTCCTTCTTTTACTTCCTGACCATCTTCAACGTATAGGACAGCACCGTAAGGAGCCGGAAATCTTTCTATCGTTTTTCCTTCTTTATCTAATATTTTTATAGAGCCTTCTCTGTTTATTATAAGTTTTCTACCTTTTTTATCTATAACAAACTTAACGTTCTGTAATTTTACAATTCCCGGTTCTGTTGCTACATGCTGAGTTTGAGCGGCTTTTGCTGTAGCAGCACCACCAATGTGGAATGTTCTCATTGTTAACTGTGTTCCTGGTTCACCGATAGACTGAGCCGCGATTATACCTACAGCCTCTCCAACATCAACCAGTTTCTTCTGTGAAAGGTCTCTACCGTAACATTTTGCACATACTCCATGTTCCATCTCACAGGTTAAAGCAGACCTGATTTTTACTTTCTCTATACCTGCCTTTTCAAATTTGTCGGCAATTTCTTCTGTAATTTCTTCACCGGCTGCAAGTAAAAGTTCTCCTGTGTATGGGTCATAAATATCTTCAGCTGCGTACCTTCCAACTACTCTATCTTTAAATGGAACGACTATCTCACCGCTTTCTATGATTGCTCCTACAGTTATACCTTTTAGAGTTCCGCAGTCTTCCGCAGTGATGATAACGTCTTGAGCTACGTCGGCCAACCTTCTTGTAAGGTATCCTGCCACAGCAGTTTTTAAAGCTGTGTCTGCAAGACCTTTTCTTGCACCGTAAGTTGATATAAAGTACTCAACTACAGATAGACCTTCTCTAAAGTTTGACATAATAGGAGTTTCGATAAATTCTCCTGAGTGTTTTGCCATAAGTCCACGCATACCGGCAAGCTGTCTTATCTGGTCTCTACTACCTCTCGCACCGGAAGATGCCATCATGTAAACAGGGTTAAAGTATCCAGGGTACTTCTTACCGTTTTCGATTCTCTCGGTTTTCTCTATCTCTTCAAACATCTTAGCCGAAACTTCGTTTGTAGCGTTTGACCATATATCGATAACTTTGTTGTGTCTTTCTCCTTTGGTTATTATTCCATCTACATACTGTTTCCATACTGTTTCAGCTTCTTTTATAGCTTTGTTTAGGATTTTCTCTTTTTCTTTAGGTACTACTAAGTCGGATACGGCTATAGATACTCCGGACTTCGTAGCAAACTTAAATCCTATATCTTTTATCTTGTCTAAGGTTTGAGCTGTTATTTCGTTACCGAATTTCTCGTAAATCTCGGATATTAACTTAGACAACTTCTTCTTGTCTAAAACTTCGTTAACAAACTTGTAACCTTTTGGAAGTATCTGATTAAATAGTATTCTTCCAACAGTCGTTTCTACAATCTTTCCATTTATTCTTACCTTTATTTTTGCAAGTAAATCAACTTTTCCTAAATCGTAAGCAAGTATGGCTTCTTCTTCTGAAGCGAAATATTTTCCTTCTCCCAAGGCTCCGGGAAGTTGCTGAGTCATGTAGTGTATACCGAGTATTATATCTTGAGAAGGCATTGTAACAGGTTTACCATGAGCCGGTGATAGTATGTTTTGGGTAGATAGCATAAGTATGTAAGCTTCAAGCTGAGCTTCTACAGATAGAGGAACGTGGACAGCCATCTGGTCTCCGTCAAAGTCTGCGTTAAACGGAGGACAGACTAAAGGATGAAGTTTTATTGCTTTACCTTCAACAAGTTTTGGTTCAAAAGCTTGGACAGACATTCTGTGTAGTGTAGGAGCACGGTTTAGAAGAACTGGATGTTGTTTTACTACTTCTTCCAAACATTCGTAAACTTCTGGTGCTTTTTCTTCAACAAGTTTTTTAGCACTTTTTATTGATGTGGCGTATCCTTTTTCTTCAAGTCTTCTGTATATGAAAGGCTTAAATAACTCTAAAGCCATCTGCTTAGGAAGACCACACTCGTGCATCTGAAGTTCAGGTCCAACTACTATAACCGAACGTCCGGAGTAGTCTACTCTTTTTCCAAGTAAGTTTTGTCTAAATCTACCTTGCTTACCTCTCAACGAGTCTGAGAGAGATTTTAAAGGTCTGTTGTTTTGAGTTACTATTCTTCCTCTTCTTCCGTTATCTATAAGTGCATCAACTGCTTCTTGGAGCATTCTTTTTTCGTTTCTTATGATTATCTCAGGAGCATCAAGGTCTATAAGTCTTTTTAGTCTGTTGTTTCTGTTTATAACTCTTCTGTACAAGTCGTTTAGGTCTGATGATGCAAACCTTCCACCATCAAGAGGTAAAAGTGGTCTTAAATCCGGAGGAATAACAGGTAAAACTTCAAGTATCATCCATTCTGGTTTGTTACCAGAGTGTAGAAATCCTTCGGCAAGTCTTAGTCTTCTTATAAGTTTCTTTAATCTTGCGTCAGTGCCTTCTTTTAGGATAACATTTCTTACAGATTCTTTAACTACTTCAAATATAGGTATCTCTTTTACTTTTTCTCTGTAAGCTTTGTAAAGTTTTTCTAATGCTTCGACACCAGTTAAGACTACAACTGATTCATCTACAGGAGTTTGCTCTAAATTTATTATCTGACCAAATTTAAGCTCAGAGTTTCCAGGGTCTACAACAACATGATAACCTTGAGAAACGATGGCATCTATCTCTTTCTCTGTAGGCTCTATATCTCCAAACCTTAAACCGACCTCTTGGAATTTTCTTGCTACCTCGGCTATAGCTTTATTGTAAATTCTTGGATACTTTGTCTTAAACTCAAGGTTTAAATCGTCAAACGTTCCGGCGTAACCGTGAAGTTCATCTTTTAGTTTCTTAACCAAAACTTCCATATCTATACGGGATAGGATATCTTTAACTTTCTCTGCTCCCATCCCGTATTCGAATTTTTCAGTGTTGGAGTATTGGTATTCGTTTTGTCTTAATTCTTCTTCACTGATAACGGATAACTTTACAAACTTAGTAAGACCACCTTCTATTATAGGTAACGTTCTTTGGTCTTTTGCAAAAGCTTCTTCCTCTTCTTCTGTAACTGGATGCTCTATAAGTAGGTAAGATTCAAAGTAAACAACTCTTTCAATATCCCTTGATGTTAAGTCTAAAAGAGTACCAATTTTAGATGGTGTAGATTTTAGATACCATATATGAACTACTGGAGAAGCAAGTTCTATATGGCCAAACCTTTCTCTTCTTACATCGGCTTTTGTAACTTCAACACCACATCTATCGCATATAGTTCCTTCATACTTTTTCTTTTTATACTTACCGCACAAACATTCGTAATCTTTTATAGGTCCAAAGATTCTTGCATCAAATAGACCGTCTTTTTCAGGCTTTAAAGTTCTGTAGTTAAGTGTTTCCGGCTTTTTTACCTCTCCGTGGGACCAAGACCTTATAACTTCTGGTGATGCCAAAGATAACCTTATGGCATCAAATCTTTGAAAGTTTTTTCTTTTCATCTTCTCCACGGCAACTTGCCTCCTAAATTAAACTGTATGCTTCTTTTCTTCTGATGTATCACAAGGTTGAGCTTGTCCATCCATGATACACTCTACGTTAAGGCCTAAAGCCTTTAATTCTCTAACTAAGACTTTGAAAGATTCTGGTACTCCAATATCGTAGTAATGTCTACCTTTTACGATAGCCTCGTAAACCTCTCTTCTTCCTTGGATATCGTCAGATTTTACAGTTAGCATCTCTCTTAACGTGTAAGCAGCTCCGTGAGCTTCAAGAGCCCATACTTCCATCTCTCCAAACCTTTGACCTCCAAACTGAGCTCTACCACCAAGTGGTTGTTGAGTGATGAGAGAGTATGGACCTGTAGAACGAGCGTGAATTTTGTCATCAACCATGTGGATAAGCTTTAACATGTACATGTATCCAACTGTTACTTCTAAGTCAAAAGGTTCTCCAGTTCTTCCATCTATGAGTTTTACTTTACCAGTTTCTTTGAATCCAGCCTTAGACAACATCTTTTTAATGTCATCTTCGGTTGCACTTTCAAATATAGCGGTCTCAACAGGTATTCCGATTTTACTTAAATCTTTTACCAAAGACCTTAAGGATTCATCGTCCAACTCTCTTAATGCTTTCTCAAGCTCTTTTGTATCATTTACTCTTTTCTTTGTTAGCCTTTTATCCGGTGTCTCGTTAACTATTGAGTAATACTCAACTATCTTCTGTATGATTTTTTCTCTATCGAATATGTTTTCTAACTCTTTACCAAGTTGTTCGCCAAGTTTTTTGGCAGCTAATCCAAGGTGTGTTTCGAGTATTTGTCCTACGTTCATACGTGAAGGAACACCAAGTGGGTTCAACACTATATCAACTGGTGTGCCATCTTCTAAGAAAGGCATATCTTCAACAGGTAAGACTACGGATATTACACCTTTGTTTCCGTGTCTACCTGCCATTTTATCACCAACTTGAATCTTTCTTTTCTGAGCTATGTAAACTTTTACAAGTTCTATAACTCCCGGTTTTAAATCCGCTCCTTCTTCAAGTGTTTCCTTCTTCCTTTCGTATATTTTCTCCCAAAGTTCTATCTGACTTTTTGCTTTCTCTATAATATCTTTAGCAAGGTTTACAACTTTTTTGTCCTTTATAAAGTTTGCAGGGTTTATAGCTATTATTTTGATAGCTTTATCTATGTTTTCTTCTGATAGTGTTTCACCTTCTTTAACTAACACTTCACCTGCAACTTTTATATCTTTTGATACCTTAGCACCTAACAGCAGAGATTTTAAATACTCGTCTCTTCTCTCTAAGATAAACTTTTTCTTCTCTTCAAGTTCTGCATTGAGTTTATCAATCTCTTGCTTGATTAGTGTATCAAAGTACTTTTCTCTCTTCTCTTTCTTATCCTTTCTTCTCTTGGAGAATATCTGAACGTCTATAACTACACCTTCCACTCCTATAGGAACTCTAAGAGATGTATCTTTTACATCGCTTGCCTTCTCACCGAATATAGCAAGTAGTAACTTTTCTTCTGGAGTAGGTGTAGACTCTCCTTTTGGAGTTACCTTTCCAACAAGTATATCTCCCGGTTTAACGTACGTTCCAACCCTCACTATACCGTGCTCATCAAGGTTAGCAAGTTGTCTTTCTTTAGCGTTAGGTATGTTTCTGGTTATTTCCTCTGGACCAAGTTTTGTTTCTCTGGCCTCTACCTCAAACTCTTCTATATGTATAGAAGTAAATACATCATCTTTTACTAATCTTTCAGATATAACGATAGCGTCCTCAAAGTTATAACCTCTCCAAGGCATAAACGCTACTAAAACGTTCTTACCTAAAGCAAGCTCACCTTTGTAAGTAGATGTTCCATCTGCTATAACGGCACCTTTTTCCACTTTATCACCAACTCTTACAAGTGGTCTTTGATTTATGCAAGTTGATTGGTTTGAACCTCTAAACTTCTTAAGCTCGTATATGTCCAAACCTATATCAAGTGGGTCGTGTGGGTTTATCTCATCTTCGTTAACTTTTATAGCAATGGAATTTCCATCTACTTTTATAACTTCGCCGCCTCTTTTAGCAACAACTGCAGAGCCACTGTCTTTTGCTATTATAACTTCCATTCCAGTTCCAACGAGAGGATACTCAGTTTTTATAAGTGGCACTGCCTGTCTTTGCATGTTAGAACCCATCAACGCCCTGTTTGCATCGTCATGCTCTAAGAAAGGTATCAAAGAGGCCGATGGAGATACAACTTGTTTTGGAGAAACGTCCATATAGTGAACTTCTTTAGGGTCTACGAGTCTAATATCACCGTAAGCTCTTGCAAGGACTCTATCAGAAACGAATTTACCCTTATCGTCTATTTCTGTGTTAGCCTGAGCTATAACGTATTTTTCTTCATCGTATGCCGTTAGATACTCTATCTCATCAGTTACTACTCCATCTACAACTTTTCTGTAAGGAGTTATAAGAAATCCAAATTCGTTAAGTCTTGAATAAACAGTCATAGAAGATACTAAACCGATGTTTTGACCTTCCGGTGTTTCTATAGGACAAACTCTACCGTAGTGAGATGGGTGAACGTCCCTGATTTCAAATTTAGCACTTTCTCTGGTTAATCCACCGGGACCTAAAGCCGACAGTCTTCTTTTGTGTGTAAGCTCAGAAAGTGGGTTAGTCTGGTCCATAAATTGAGATAGCTGACCACTTTTCAAAAACTCTACGATAGAACTTATCAGATACCTTGGGTTTACTAAATCACTTGGTTTTAACTGAGGGTCTTCTATATCAACTGTAGCAACCCTGTCTTTAAAAGCTTTCTGCATTCTTGCAATTCCAGTTCTGGCTTGAGCTTCCAACAACTCTCCTACAGGTCTAACTCTTCTATTTCCAAGGTGTGCTATATCGTCAAGGCTTTTCTTTCCATACCTTAACTCTAAAAGATACTTAACGATGGCTATAATATCAGCCATCTGTAATGTTCTTGCTTCTTCATCTAAATACTCTTTAACTTTTATCTCTTTAAATGAGTGTTTCTTTAACTCTTCTAAAAGGTTTGCATCTATTTTTGTGCCAGCAGGGTATACGGTCTCTCCTATCTTAACATCTTCATCTAAAGCAAGAGGTGGGAACTTTTCAAAGAAATCTTCAAGGTCCAGAGGTTTTATAACTTTTGGAACGTTATGAACTTTAGCGTTTAACTTAACTCTACCGACTCTTGAAAGGTCATACTTCTGATAATCTTCAAACATATTTTCAAACAGTTCTCTTGCTCTTTTCATGAAAGCTTTAGGATCGAGAACTGCCGTATCTGTAGGACGCATTTTTTTGTATATCTCTACTAAAGCAGCATCTCTGAAACTGAATATAGCGTTTATCTTTGGCTCATCTTTCTTAAGAGTTTCTACTATAACCCTTTGGTAAGGTGATTTGTTGCATACCTGTGGTTCTACACTTACTATCTCCTCTACTTTAACTCTATCATCTTTAAGTAATTTTTCTAAAAGTTCAGCAGGAGCATACTTTTCCTGTCTTATAGTTACAGGTCCTTTTTCTGTTTGCTCTTCGTAAGTGAAAGTTATAAAGACATCTCTATTTGATAACTGCTCTATAGATACTGGTAAACCAGTGTTTTCCTCTACTATCTCGCCATCTTTTACTTTATACCTTTCAACTTTTCCGTAGAACGTTTTTAGTATTTTGTAAGCGGTATCACAACCAAAAGCTCTAAGTAATTGTGTTCCTAATATTTTTCTTCTGTCTATTTTTGCATAGAATATCTCTGAGTTTGTTGCATACTGAACTTCTACCCTTGAACCTTTTTCAGGTATTACGCTACCTTCGTAGATTATTCTCGTAATTATATCCTTAGTTTTATCCTCTTTTGCCGAGAAGAATATTCCAGAAGACCTAATCAACTGAGATACAATTATTCTTTCACTACCGTTTATCATAAAGTAAGCATAATCTGTAAGTAAAGGAAGCTCACCAAAGTAAAGTTTTTGTTTCTTTATAGTTTTAGGAACTATTTCTCCAGTTTTTGGGTCTGTATTGTATATAACAAGCTCTAAGAGAACTCTTAACGGAGCTCCGTAAGTTAAACCTTTATACTTACACTCTTCTACACTTAACTTTTCTTTGTATATTAAAGGACTTCCACAATGAGGACATTCTACACCTGGTCCGCCTAAAACTTCTTCAGGTAAACTTTTTTCACACTTTCCACATTCCCAATCCCCTATCTCATAACCTATGTATCTAACTTCCAACTGTCCGTTTGGGTCAACAAAAGGAAAAGATGATCTGAATAGACTTTCCAAACCTTTATTTGGATCCCTTTTTAACGGGTGAACATGAAATTGAGTGAAGTTTTCGAAAGATTCTTTTGGCACTGAAAGTAAATCAGGAGGTGTCATTATCTCTTTTCTTTTAGATAAACTTTTACGGAACGGGTTGTGCTTTAAGTTTTTTATTACTCTCATCCTTACACCACCTTATTTAGTTGTTTTAAAAATAAATAAAGGTAGACTACCACAAAAACATGGTAATCTACCTTAAACTGGTTTAGAAGTTATATATAAAATTTTCTTAATCAAGCTTGATTATTTTATTTCTACTGTAGCTCCAGCTTCTTCTAACTTCTTCTTGATTTGTTCAGCTTCTTCTTTAGATACTCCTTCTTTTATTGGTTTTGGAGCTCCATCTACTAAGTCTTTAGCTTCTTTCAAGCCTAATCCAGTTATCTCTCTTACTACTTTTATAACGTTGATTTTGTTAGCTCCTGGATTTGCTAAAATTACGTCAAACTCTGTTTTTTCCTCAGCAGCTGGAGCAGCAGCACCACCACCTGCAACAGCTGGAGCAGCAGCTACCATTGCAGCAGCAGAAACACCAAACTCTTCTTCCAACTCTTTTACCAACTGAGCCAACTCTAAAACAGTCATTGACTTGATAGCTTCTTTAATCTCTTCTCTTGTAATAGTTGCCATACTATTTAAACCTCCTATCTAAAATTTTTTAATATTAACCTTGTTTTTCCTTCTCTTTTCTTATAGCGTCTAAAACTAAAACTGTCTTCTGTGGTATAGCGTTAAGCACACGTACAAAGTTTGTAATTGGTGCTTGTAGAACAGCCAACAGCTGAGCCACAAGTACTTCCTTGCTTGGTAGAGATGCAAGGTAATCAATCTTCTGAGCATCAGCAAAAACACCTTCAACTAAACCGCCTTTTACCTTAGCGTCTTCCTTTCCTTTTAAAAACTCTTTTAAAAGTTTCGCAATATTAACGATATCTTCGTATCCAAAAATTACAGCTGTCTGTTCTTTAAAGATATCTATTCTATCATAAAGTTGGGTACCATTGCAAGCCCTGTAGAGTAAAGTATTTTTAACAACTTTCATCTCACCGCCGCTTTTCTTTATTTGCTTTCTAAAATCGGCTACAGAGTTTGCGTCGATACCTTTAAAGTCTAAAAGAACCACCAAAGGAGCCTTTTCGATTTTTTCTTTAAGCTCTTGAACTACTTGAGCTTTTTTCTGTATAGATTTTCTTTCTGCAGTCATCATCTTTCACTCCTTATGCAGCCTTAGTTTCTAAGGATTTTTGTAGATTTGTTAAATCCAATTTAATAGCTGGGCTCATAGTTGTTTTAATAACAGCATTTTTTATATACTGCCCTTTAGCTCCAGTAGGTTTTGCCTTTAAAACTGCATCTAACACAGCTAATATGTTTTCCTTTAATTTCTCATCATCAAAAGATATCTTTCCAACCGGAACGTGTAAGTTTCCTGTTTTATCTACTTTAAACTCTACTCTTCCCTTTTTGGCTTCTGTTACGGCTTTTTTAACATCGTTTGTAACAGTTCCAACTTTAGGGTTAGGCATCAATCCCCTTGGACCTAAGATTTTTCCGAGCTTAGCCATTTTAGGCATCATATCTGGTGTTGCTATTACTACGTCAAAATCAATCCAGTTTTCGTTGGCAATTTTGTTGATTAACTCTTCTCCACCTACGTAGTCAGCTCCCGCTTCTTCAGCTTCCTTTAACTTTTCACCTTGAGCTATAACTAAAACTTTCAACTCTTTACCAAGTCCGTGAGGTAAAACAACAGAACCTCTTACCATCTGGTCGGCATACTTTGGGTCTACACCTAATCTAACGATAAACTCTACCGTTTCATCAAACTTTCTTTGGAGAACTTTAGAAACTTCCTTTAGCTTTTTTATAGCTTCATCAAGAGAGTAAGCCTTCTCTTTATCGATAAGCTTTATAGCTTCTAAGTATTTCTTTCCTCTTTTTGCCATGGCTCTTACCCCTTGTATCCTTCAATTTCAATTCCCATACTACGAGCTGTTCCGGCTATAATTCTCATTGCCATTTCGATATCATCAGTATTAAGGTCTTTAAGCTTCATTTCAGCTATTTCTTTAAGCTGTGCAACAGTAATTTTACCCACTTTGTTTCTTTTAGGGTCTCCAGAACCTGTTTTGATGCCTGCAGCTTCTTTTAAAAGGTAGGAAGCTGGTGGAGTTTTTAGAATAAACGTAAAAGACCTATCAGAGTAGATAGTGATTACTACCGGGACTATAGTACCGGGTTTCATGTTTGACGTGGCTGCGTTGAAACTCTTAACAAATTCCATAATGTTTACACCATGTTGACCTAACGCAGGACCAACTGGTGGTGATGGAGCTGCTTGTTGAGCCGGAATCATCAGCTCAACCGTTGCCGTAACTTTTTTTGCCATTTCTAACTACACCTCCTTGAATTCATTCCCTGCCATAAGTTTTTACCAGATTGAACCGACAGGTTTAAATTTTCTCCACTTGGGAGAATTCAAGTTCAACCGGTGTTGCTCTACCAAATATAGTTATAAGTGCTATCAATTTTTCTTTATCTGGGAACACTTCATCTACAGTTCCAGTAAAGTTCATAAAAGGTCCTTCTATAACTCTAATCATATCACCTTTAGCAAAAAGTAGTTTTTTAACTTTAGGAGTACCTTTTTGTATCTGAGATAAAACTCTCTCAACGTCTTTTTCTTCTATAGGTACAGGTACACCACCAGCACTAACAAAGCCTATCAGATAAGGTGTCTTTTTAACTAAATCTATCAAATCATCTGTAAGTTTAGCTTTTATAAGAATATAACCTGGGAATATCTTGTTTTCTAAAACTATTCTTGCTTCGGTCTTATTTTCTTTACACGATATTTTTTGACCGGGCTTAAATATTGGACTGTGGGCTACGCAATCTTCATCTCCCTCTACACTCTCAAGCACTCTAACTGTTCCCTCTTCTATCAAAAACTTTGTTATCCCTTTTTTACCTTCTACAGGAATTTCTCTATTTTGACCTTTTAAAGAAAGTCTGTATTTTTCTTTTCCTTGAGATTTTATAACTACTTTTTCTTCAGCCGGCACTACAACTTCTTCAACTAAATGCTTTAAATCGTTAAGTTCGAGATTCTTTAAAAAGTTTTCCTTTGCTTTTATCTCTAAGTTTGACTGTGTATATAAAGCATACCACTTCTTCTTTTCTTCGTTTTTATCTTGAGTTTCCGTATTAACGTTTTGCTGAGTTAAGTTTTCTTCAGACATCTACTATCTACCTCTCTAAAATGAAGGTAATAACTTTTGCAAAAAATATATCTAAAACCCATAAATAAACTGCAACTAAAAGTGTAAAAACTATAACGGTAGCAGTAGCCGTTTTTACAAGCTGTGAAGAAGGCCACGTAACTTTCTTAAGTTCTTCGTAAACTTCTTTTAAAAATTGTATATATTTTTTCATCTTTTCTCCGAAGCGGGGCAGGAAGGACTCGAACCCTCAACCTGCGGATTTGGAGTCCGCTGCTCTGCCAATTGAGCTACTGCCCCGCAGTATACATGTTTACTTTATTTCTCTATGAAGTGTATGTTTTTTACAAAACTTACAGTATTTTCTTAACTCTAATCTATCTGGGTGTTTTCTCTTGTTCTTTGTGGTCGTGTAATTTTTCCTTTTACACTCAGTACAAGCAAGGGTTATTATTTCTCTCATCTTACATCCTCACGTTAGTCTAATATTTTAGTAACTACACCAGCTCCTACCGTCCTTCCACCTTCCCTGATAGCAAACCTCATCTGCTCTTCCATAGCTACCGGTACCATCAACTCTACTTCTAACTCTACGTTGTCTCCCGGCATTACCATCTCCTGTCCCTCTGGTAACCCTACTACTGTTCCTGTTACATCTGCCGTCCTGATGTAAAATTGTGGCCTGTATCCTACAAAAAATGGTGTGTGTCTTCCCCCTTCCTCTTTGCTTAATACATATACCTGTGCCTTAAATCTCTTGTGTGGTGTTATTGTTCCAGGCTTCGCTAATACTTGCCCTCTCTCTACTTCGTCCTTTGTTATCCCTCTTAGTAATACCCCTACGTTGTCACCTGCTATCGCTTCGTCTAACTGCTTCCTGAACATCTCTATTCCTGTTACTACTGTCTTCTTCTTCTCATCTGATAAACCTACTATCTCTACTTCGTCCCCTACTTTTAATGTTCCTCTCTCTACTCTTCCTGTTACTACTGTTCCTCTTCCTGTTATCGTAAATACGTCCTCTATCGCCATTAGGAATGGTTTGTCTGTCTCTCTTGGTGGTGTTGGTATGTATTCGTCCATCGCTTTTAATAGCTCTTCTACTGATGCAACCCATTTTGGATCATCGTTTAATGCCCCTAATGCTGAACCTCTGATTACTGGTACTTCATCCCCTGGAAAGTCATACTTTGATAATAACTCCCTTACTTCCATCTCTACTAAGTCTATTAGCTCTTCATCGTCTACCATGTCGCATTTGTTTAAAAATACTACTATGTATGGAACGTTAACTTGTCTTGCTAATAGTACGTGTTCCCTTGTTTGTGGCATTGGTCCGTCTGCTGCTGATACTACAAGTATGGCTCCGTCCATCTGTGCTGCACCTGTTATCATGTTCTTGATGTAGTCTGCGTGTCCTGGACAGTCTACGTGTGCGTAGTGTCTTTTCTCTGTCTCATACTCTACGTGTGTTATGTTTATTGTGATTCCTCTCTCTCTTTCTTCTGGTGCTTTATCGATGTCTGAGTATCCTACGAATTTTGCTAATCCTTTCTTGCTTTGTACGTAGGTTATTGCTGCTGTTAATGTTGTCTTTCCGTGGTCTACGTGCCCTATTGTTCCTACGTTTAGATGCTCTTTACCCCTTACAAATTTCTCTTTTGCCATTAATCTTTACCTCCTAATATCTAAAAAACATTTTCTCAAAGGCTTTCCTAAGCCCAAGACGGGACTTGAACCCGCGACCTCACCCTTACCAAGGGTGTGCTCTGCCGCCTGAGCTACCTGGGCATAAAAAATAAGCTTTTACTTAGTTTTAACAATCTACAGATTAAATAGTATACATTATGGATACTGTTTTTGTCAAGATAGAAAAGGAGGATGTTTAAAAAATAGTAAAATATCTTCCCAAAAGGAAAAGAAAGGTTAAAATGAAG
>PNIU01000065.1 GCA_002878035.1 Sulfurihydrogenibium sp. | reverse complement strand
AAAAGAGCAGGCTAATTTTTTACTGCCTGCTCTCTTGTCTAATGTTTAATTAATACAATCATTTAAAAAGTCTCAAGCCTTTCAGATGTTATAATATTTTCAATATTCACAGTCAGAGGTATAAAATGGAAGAAAGATTTTTAAAAGCACATGGGCTTACTGTTTCAGAGTATAAAAGGATTGTTGAGCTTATAGGTAGAGAGCCTAACGAAGTTGAACTTGGAGTTTTTGGGGCTCTTTGGAGTGAGCACTGCTCTTATAAATCTTCAAAACCTTTTTTAAAAGTTTTTCCTACAAAAGCTCCTTGGGTTATTCAAGGACCGGGAGAAAACGCTGGAGTAATTGAGATAGATGATAAATACGCAGTTGCTTTTAAAATAGAATCCCATAACCATCCATCTTACATAGAACCTTTTCATGGGGCAGCTACGGGAGTTGGGGGAATAATAAGGGATATTTTATCTATGGGAGCAAGACCTATAGCACTTATGGATAGCCTTAGATTTGGAGATGTTAGAAAGGACGGCACAAGAAAAGGTATAAAAGATACAAAACCGATAGTTAAAAGAGTTGTAGAAGGTATAGGTTTTTATGGAAACTGTATAGGCGTTCCTACGGTTGGGGGAGAAGCTGTTTTTGACGAAGTTTACGCTGGAAATCCTTTGGTAAACGCATTCTGCCTTGGAATCCTTGAGAAAGATAAAATGTTTAGAGCAAGGGCTACAAAGTTAGGTCAAAAGTTGGTTATGGTAGGTTCTTCTACTGGAAGGGACGGTATACACGGAGCTACGATGGCATCGGCAGAGTTTAGCGAAGAGACAGAGTCTAAAAGGCCAAACGTTCAGATTGGAGACCCGTTTTTTGGAAAAAGGCTGATTGAATGCACTTTAGAAGTTATGGATAAAGGTTTGATTGAAGGCTGTCAGGACTTTGGAGCTGCTGGTCTTGCAGGTTCTACTTCAGAGTTTGGTTCCAAATCTAAAATGGGAGTTAGAGTTTACCTTGAAAATGTCCCTTTAAGAGAAGAAGGTATGACACCTTACGAAATACTTCTTTCAGAATCTCAGGAAAGAATGCTTTACGCCGTAAACGAAGAAAACGTAGAAGAAGTTTTAAAGATTGCTAAAAAACACGGTCTTGAAGCTGCAGTAATAGGAGAAACTACCGATACAGGAAGAATGGAAGTATTTTACAAAGGAGAAAAAGTAGCAGACTTACCTATATCGGCTATAGTAGATGATGCACCTGTATACGACAGACCCAGAAAAGAGCCTTCTTACCTTAAAGAAGTTAAGTCCTTTAACCAAGACACACTTCCAGAAAAAAACCTTTTAGAATCTTTAGAAAAAGTTTTATCTTCACCTACGGTTGCTAAAAAATCTTGGATATACTCACAGTATGACCACGAAGTAGGAACTAACACAGTATTTAAACCGGGCCATGATGCCGCAGTTTTAAGACTAAAATGGGCTGTAAGACCAGAAGTCAAAACAGAGAAAGGAATAGCAATATCTTCCGATGGAAACGGAAAGTATGTTTACTTAGACCCTTATGAAGGAGGAAAGAGAGTAGTTGTTGAAAGTGTTAGAAACGTTTATATAACTGGAGCAAAACCTTTAGCTATAACTGACTGTTTAAACTGGGGAAACCCAGAAAACCCTGAAATAATGTGGCAGTTTGAACAAGCTACCAAAGGAATGGCAGAGGCATGCCAAAAACTAAATACACCAGTCATAAGCGGAAACGTATCCCTTTACAATGAAACAGTTTTATCAGATAAAAGAATAAATATATACCCTACGCCTATAGTTGTAGCTGTTGGAGTCTTAGAAAACGTCGAAGAAGCTATACCTTCATTCTACCAAAAATCAGGGGACTTGGTAGCAATAGTAGGTCAGGTAGATGAAAAACCAAACGTTGCAGGAAGTCAGTATCTTCAAGAAGTTTTCGGTATAGTAGCTGGAGATATAGGAAAAGTAGATTTAGACACAGAACTAAAGCTAATGGAGTTTATACAGAAGGCTAAAAAAGTTATAAAATCTGCCCATGACGTATCAGACGGAGGACTTATAACGGCTTTACTGGAACCTGCATTTAAAGGAGAAGGTTATTTAGGTTTAGATTTAAGTATAGAGACACCTTACAGACCAGACTTTGAGCTTTTTGATGAGCTAAGGTCAATAGTAGTTATATCTTTTGAAGAGAAAGATTTAGAAACCATTAAAACCATAGCAGAAAACCTTAAACTTGGCTTTAAAGTTTTAGGAAAAACAAAAGAAGAAGATAACTTTACATTAAAAGTAAATGGAAAAGAAGTCTTAAATACTAAGATTTCTTTACTAAAACAGATTTACGAAGAAAGTTTGGAAGGTTTGCTTAAGTAAATGTCAGAGCCAAGAATAAAACACTACTTAATAAACGAAAAATACGAAGACCCGGGAATAGTTATAGAAATTCCTTCCATAAACCAGTATTTACTTTTTGACGTAGGAAACATATACAAATTGGATAGAGACTTAATCAGAAAAATAGACAAAGTTTTTATAACCCACACCCATATGGACCACTTTATAGGATTTGATTTTATGCTAAGGAACAAACTTGGAAGACCGCAAGTTGTAGATATTTTTGGTATAGACCCACTGGCTTACAACGTTTACTCAAAACTGCAAGGTTATACTTGGAACTTGGTAGAGTTTGAACCAGAGCTTGTTTTCAAGGTAAAATGCCTTAAAGAAAATGTTTTTGAATATTACGAGTTTAACATAAAAAGAAAGTTTGCAAAAGATTTTTTATACGAAGAACCAGTAATCAACGATGTTATCTACGAAAACGAACATTACAGAGTAAGATACGCAGTTTTAGACCATAAAATAAAGATTATGGGATACTCCTTCGAGTATAAAGACAAAATCCTTTTAAAAAAGGAAAAAGTAGAAAGCTTACCTTTGAAAGGTAAAGAGATAGGAGAGTTTAAACAGTGGCTTTCCGATGAAAACAACAAAGGTAAAACATTTAAAATAGGCGATAAAGAATACGATTACGATTACTTAAGAAATGAATACACTTACACCCAGAAAGGTATAAAAATTTCCTACATTACTGACGTTATATACAGTCCAAAGAATAAGAAAAAGATTGTAGAACTTGTAAAAAACTCAGATTACCTTTACTGTGAGGCAGTTTTCTTAGAAAGGGATAAAGACCAAGCAGAAAAAGTTTACCACCTTACAACCACTCAAACCGCAGAAATCGCAAACCTTGCAAACGTAAAAAATCTCGTAGTTTTCCACTTTTCCAGAAGGTATGGAAAAAACAAAGATATCGTTTTAGATGAAGTAAGAAAGTATTTCCCAAATGTTTCGTAAAATCCTTTTCCCGGTTAGCCTTCTGTATGGACTTGGAGCCATATTTAGAAGGTTTATTTACGAAACAGGTTTAAGAAAGAAAAAAACCCTTCCAAAAAAGGTTATATCTGTTGGCAACCTTTCCGTAGGAGGAAGTGGAAAAACACCTATAACCATAGAAATTGCAAGCTATCTAAAGTCCAAATCCATTAAACCAGTGGTCTTATCCAGAGGATACAAAAGAAAAAGCAAAGAAGATTACGTTGTTTGTAGTGAAGTCAAAGATTGGGAAAAATGTGGAGATGAACCTTACCTTATGACACTGAAAGGTATAGAGGTAGTTGTAGGTAAGAATAGGTATAAAAATGGACTTTTATACTTAGATAAAGCCGACGTGTTCATACTTGACGATGGATACCAGCACTTTCAACTGGAAAGAGATTTAAACATACTTGTTATAGATGCAACAAAACCGTTTTGGAAAGACAGCCTAATACCGGTAGGGAACCTTAGAGAGCCAAAATCTTTTTACAGATTTGCAGACTGCTTTATAATCACAAGAACTGAGTTTTTACAAAAACAAGAAGATTTTTTTAAAAAACTTAAAACCTACAAAAAACCTTTCTTTGTAGCAGAAAGTCAGTTTGAAGGAGTGTTAGATAACAGTTGGAAATTACATAGTATAGATTTTTTGAAAGGTAAAAAAGTAGTCGTCTTTGCAGGACTTGGCAACAACCAGCAGTTTTTTAAAACTGTAGAAAATCTATCTACAACCTACGGTTTTTTAATAGAGAAAAAAATATCTTTTCCAGACCACTACCACTACGAAGACTTTACACCAGATAAGAGAAAGTTGTATTTGACTACAGAAAAAGATTTAGTTAAATTAAAAAATTACGATAATATCTATGCCTTAAGTTATAGATTGAAACTGCCGAAAGAGTTTTATGAATTTATGGAAGGGAAACTATGGAGAACCAAAACCCTATAGATATAATACTAAAGCTTGTGGTAAAGGGAGAGATAGACCCTTGGAACATAGACATTACAGTTTTGGCAGATAAATTTCTAAACGAGATAAAAAGTATGTATATTCCAGATTTATTAACTGCTTCCAAGGTCTTGGTAGCGGCAGCACTTTTACTAAGAATGAAAGCCGAAAGCTTAGACCAGCAGGAAGAGAAAAAAGAAGGAGTCCAACGAAAAAGAATATTTGGTATAAAACGTTTTTACACCATAGAAGAGATAGCACAGATACTTAAAGATTACACATCACCACCGATAGAGACTAAACCCAAAAAAGAGAGAAAACCTTACGAAAGAAAAAATACTACAAAAAAACCCTTATCCTTCGATTACAAACTTGCCCACAACATTCTTGAAGATGCCATAAAGTATTTCGAAGAAGAGTTAAAATACGTTTCAGAAGTTATAAGATTTTCTCAGATTAACTATCCAAACAAACCACAGGCATTTATAGCCTTACTGTTTTTAAACAACGATAACAAGATAAACCTTTATCAAGAAGAGCCTTTTGATGAAATTTACATAGAGCCAGTAGAAGTGTATAATTATTCTTTGTGATTAGAATTTTCTACAAAGAAGGCTTAATAATAAGGTCTTTTCAGTGTAAAGAGTTAAAACCAGTAGAGGATAAGTCTGTAATTCTGTGGGTTGATGTTTACAGTCCATCGGAAGAAGAGGTAAAATGGGTTGTTGATAACTTTAAAGTTGAGTTTCCTTCCGTCCAAGAAAGGGAAGATATAGAGATAAGTTCAAGGTATTGGGAAGAGGAAGATAGTATAACGATAAACACATTCTTCCTAATCCGTGAAGGAGAAAACGCTTTTAACGAAACTGTATCGTTTATCATAAAAGACCATTACATCATAACTATAAGGTACAGAGAGCTAAAAACGTTCAGTGAGTTTGCAAGAAGGCTTATGACAAATCCAAGCGTTTATAAAACAGGTTTTCATATATTTTCATCAATTTTAGAAATAAAGGTTGCTTCAGACTCAGATATCCTCGAAAATCTTGCAAAAGAGATATCAAAACTTGGTAAAATCGTTTCTTCTGGAAACTTAGACGTAACCGAGACGGTTTTTGAGTCTATATCATACTACGAAGATATAAACATGACAATCAGAGAATCACTTATAGACAAACAAAGAGTCCTTTCTTCTTTACTCAAAAGTTATAAACTTCCAAACGATGTAAGAGAAGAGATAAGAATACTTATAAAAGACGTAAACTCCCTGATAGATTACACAAGATTTAACTTTGAAAGACTTAACTATCTACAAAACACATTCTTAGGTTTACTTAACATAGAGCAAAACAAAGTAATTAAAATATTCACAATCCTTGCAACTATGTTTATTCCACCTACATTAATAGCAAGTATTTACGGAATGAACTTTGAAAACATACCAGAGCTTCATTGGAAATATGGCTATTACTACTCACTTATCATGATGTTTTTAAGTGCGGCTATACCACTTTACATATTTAAGAAGAAGGGATGGCTATGATTAAATTAAAACTTTTACTTTTGTTTGTGGCAACTTTAATATTCTCTTTCTTAATTATTCTTGGTCTTTCGGTTATTAACTTCATATATAAAAACGAGATAGTGACAGAAAAAGCAGATTTCTTTAAAGCGGTATGGGTTGTTATTTCAGTTACACTTTACAGTAGCGCAATCATATTTATACTTAGGATAAAAGAAAAGCAGCCGGGTATAGTAGAGCAAGCTATAGAAGAGGAAAGACAGAAAGCAAAAGAACTTTACTCTGAAAGGGATTTTATCATAAATAGAAGAGTAACGTTGATTTACGGAGTAACGTTGTTGTTTTTGCTTTTTGCAATTTTGGTATCTGAACTTCTTAGCTTTTTCTTTGATGAAGGATTACTTTCACCAGTTCAACTTGCTTTCCATACATCGGCTTTTATAGGTTATGTATTCACTTTTAGATACATATACAAAAATCAAGACTACTTGGAATACAAAGGTAGAGACTTTATAAAGAAACAGGTAAAAGAAGATGAAAATATGTTTTAGAGTATGAAGAAAATAAAGCTACTTCTACTTATAATACTTACATTTATAACTTTCTCCTTCTCGCAAACATTAGACAGTCTATCTAACAAAGATGTTATCATTATCAAAGCAGTTGGCGATACGATGTTTGGTTCTTACACTCCAAAAACGATACTACCGCCAAAAGATGGTGATGAGTTTGTAGAAAGTGTTGGTAATCTACTTAAAGATGCAGATATAGTTATGTGTAATCTGGAAGGGAGTTTTGTTAAGGAAGATTTTAAACCTGTTAAAAAGGGAAGTGGAAAGGTTTTTAATTTTGGAATGCCTTACTACTTAGCACAAACACTAAAAAATCTTGGCTTTAACGTGGTTAGCTTTAACAATAACCACGTTCTTGATTACGGATACGAAGGATACGAATTTACAAAAACACTACTGAAAAGTATGAACATAAACTACGCAACGCGGGAAGATTTTACAGTTATAGAAGTTAAAGGTAAAAAAGTTGCAGTTGTAGCTTTTGGATTTAACGGTGGAAAGTATAGAATAACAGATATAGAGAATGCTAAAAAAGAGGTTTCACAGTTAAAGAGTAAATACGATATAGTTATCGTATCTTTTCACGGTGGAGCGGAAGGAAAAAGTGCTTTACACGTTAGAAATCAAACTGAGTATTTCTTGGGGGAAAACAGAGGTAACGTAGTTGAGTTTGCAAGAGGTGTTGTAGATGCAGGAGCAGACCTTGTAATAGGCCATGGTCCCCACGTTTTAAGAGCCGTTGAGATTTACAAAGGCAAACTTATAGCATACTCCTTAGGAAACTTTTTAACTTACGGAAACTTTAACCTTAAAGGATACAACGGAATAGGTGGTATACTTGAAGTAGTTTTAACTAAAGATGGAAAGTTTATAAAGGCAAACTTTATTCCTACAAAACAGATATCTTTTGGCATTCCAGTTTACGATGAAAGCAAACAAGCTATACAACTACTAAACCAGTTAGGTAAGGAAGACTTCCCAAACTCTTACTACTATTTTAAATCTGAAGAGTAAACAAACTACTTTGTCACGTTTTTGTAATCTATCGGTTTTCGTGACAGATTTAAGTTATTGTATAATTTTATTAAATTTTTAACGGAGTATTTTAAACGTGACAGATGAAAAATTTATTCAAAAGAGAAAAGATATAGTTGAAAAAATCGGTGGACTGCCAGAACCACAGGTAAAAAATAAAGAATGGCTTTACCTTATTAGAGCAAGTGTCTGATTTGCTTACTCAATTAGGCTACAGCCCATCAAGTGGAAGAAAG
>PNIU01000104.1 GCA_002878035.1 Sulfurihydrogenibium sp. | reverse complement strand
TCTTCTTTAAAGTTTATAGCAAAGCCTATTGTCAATCCTTGGTTGGTTATGTCTATGTCTTTTTCTGATTGGCTTACGGTGTTTATAGGATAAGTAAATATGTCTGCTTGTTTGTTTAACTTAAATGTGATAGTTTTTTGGGTGTAAGGGTCGTAAATTTTAAACGTATCTGCTTTTCCATGATAAGTTGGGTGTTTTAGATGTTCTGGTAGATGTGCAAAGTGGAAGTTAAACTCACATACATATTTTAACTCCTGTTTATAATCGGTTTCTATCTTTATAACTGCTTCTATTTGGTTTTTATCTACTTTATAGGTTTTTGTAATGGTTGTGTCGTATTTTGTATCTTTGTAAATTCCTCCTTTCCTTTTAAATACTATTTCTTCTCCTACGTATTCAAGGTTAAAGGGTTGGTTTGCAAAATCTGAGTATTCTCTAAAGGTGCAGGTGTAGAAGTTATCAAGGTTAAAGCTATCGTCAGTTATATGGTCTATAAAGGAGTTTTTGGTATACCAGTCGTATATTAAAAGGTTTTTTACTGTTTCTGGGTCTATCTGTTGTTGGGCGTTATGGATTGTGGTTATTCCTTCTTCGTTTGTTTGACTGACTTTTGGGTTTAATAGGTTTTGATGGTAGCCTTCTTTTCTTCTTGTAAGTGTGTTTTGAAAGTTAAACTCTTTGTCTTTAAGTGATAACTCTGTTAACTGACCTGATTCTTTTGAGTCAAAGATTACTATAAGATTTTCAGTTATTACTTTAACTTCTTCGTAGCCGTCAAAGTCGTAATCTTTTACTTGAATTTTTGGACTTTTGGCAAGTTTTTCAAGTTCTTTTTCGGCTTTTATAATGTATTTGTAAGCGTTGTTTCTAAGGTTTGGTAGGTAAAGGCCGCCGAATATACCATGCCAAAGCACATCGTTAAACTGGGCTTTCATAAGGTTTTCTAAAAATACTTTGCTTTTTTTGTGGGATTTTCCAGATATTGAAAGGTCTAAAACTCTTTTGTGTATTCTATTACTTTCTGGATACTTTACTAAAAAGTTGTGCCATATGTTGCCTTTTAAAAACTTTTCAACGTAATGTTCCATAGAGTTGTTTATCAAAAATTCTTTTAAATGTTCAAACTCTTGAAAATCTTCTGCAAATAAACTCCACTCTCCCATCTCTTGGTATGAAGTTATAGGAAGGTATGCTATGCCAAGGGGTTTTTCTTCTTTCACATACTCTGAGAAAAGGACTGGCTTTATATTCTGTTGAGAAGTTAAGATTTCTAAAAATCTGTTTAACCAACCATTTTCGTAAACCCACCAGTAGGTTTTAGGCCATACACCGAACTTTTCTCCATCATCAAATATTATGCCGGCAGGGTTTAAACCGTAGTTAGATATAGAGTTTAAATATTCCATAACTCTTTCAACAGGTTTAAACGGTATCATATACCTTAGATTTTTATCTATAGGAAAAAGGTTTATCTTGTAGCCGTTTGACTCCGTAGTGTAATAACCATAAAGACTTTCTTTCTTAAAACCAGTTGATAAAAAGTGGTAATCATCAACTATAACATACTCTATTTCACTTTCCACCAATTCTTGAATGATGCTACTATCCCAAACTCTTTCAGTTAGCCAAAGACCTTTAGGTGTTTGACCAAAGTTATCTTTTATAAACTTGTTTAACTTTTTTATTTGGTGTTTTCTGTCGTCGGACGGTATAGATGCAAGTATGGGCTCGTAGTAACCTCCAGAGAAAAACTCTATCTGTCCGTCTTCTGCCATCTTTTGCATAAGGTTAAAAAGGTTTTTGTCGTTTTCTTTTATATATTCAAGAAGCCAGCCGGAAAAATGAACTGAAAACTTAAAGTCTGGATAGTTTTTAGCAGTTTCTAAAAACGGCTTGTAGGCTTTGTTTATAGCATCATCCACTACTTCGTAAAAGTTATCAACAGGTTGATGACAGTGTATTCCAAACAAAACTTTAACCATTTTCCACCTCTCCAATAAATCTTTCAAAAATATTGATATACTCTTCAAATGAAAAATCTGTTATCTTAAGATTAAGATTTTTTAACACTTTTTGCAAATCGGGACTGCTTTTTATGATTTCTAATCTTTTCTTTATCAAACTTGATTTTATGGTTATCTTTTTTTCTTTTAAGATTTTCGTAAGGTTTTCGTTGTTTGTATAAACTACTACAGTATCTATAATATCTCTAACTTTTAGGCTTTCTGGTCTGTAAAAAAGCTTCTTTGCAATGATTTCAACAGGGTCATCGATATACAACTCCATATTTTCTATTTTAACAAATTTTGGGCTAATCCCAGTAAGGTTTGGTGCTACTATAAAGTCTATTTCTTGGTTTTGTATATATAATTTTATAAAGTTAGACTGTTCAGTGTAGTTTTCGGATACTTTTTCTGCTTTGGAGTTAAGCCTTGGTGAAACGTAGGTTAAAATTTGGGCGCTATGAAAAAATATATCTATATCTTTACTTTCTCTGTGATTGTAGAAGTAAGATAAAGCTGTTCCTCCACCAAAAGTCCATTCTGTTAATGGTATATTTGCTTCATTTAAAATCTCGTATGCAATGTTAAGAAGTTTTTTCCAGTGTATCATATCTCAAAAAAACCTTCTAAATATGGATTTCTCAAACCTTTTGTTTTTATAAACTTTTCGTAATACTCTTTCAATGTCTCAAAATCTATGTTTTTTTGCAAACACCATTGAATGAGGTCTGTTATAGGCACTTCTGTAAAAAGCACTTCCATTCTTTCGTCGTCGAAATTTTTTAAATTTTTTATAAAATCGGCAAGTGTATCTTCCGATATTTCTTCTTTGTAAGATAAGTTTATCATAGTATTTACTTTACTCATTACACAAACCAGTCATGAGAAAAATCTTCTGATATATTTAAATTTAAAACACTGTATAAAGGTAATTTTTCTACTACATTTCCATCTTTCGTAAGAGTGAAGGATATGTCAAAATCTCTACAATCGAAAAATTTAAGTGGTATAGCTATCTCTATAACTTTGTTAGCTACTACTTTTATACCGTTTATTTCTGTTATTTCAGATTTTAAAGGTAGTTCAATCTCAAACTCACAGGTTGATAAGAAAAACACTTTAAGAATGTATCCTTTATTTGTTATTGATTCTACTTTACCATCGATTCTTAGGTAAAGGTAGTCTTCATCGTATCCATAGTAAAGCTTTTTTAAAATAGGTTCAAAGGACATTGAAGACATATCGTAGGTAAGGTCTACCTCTCCTGCAGATAGCCACTCAAAGTAGTTTGATACATAGCCATCTATCTTAGGTTTTACAAAGTAAGAAGGTCTTTTTATTATGGGTTCTTTGTAGAGTTTTTTTATAGGTTTTTGGAGTTTAGATGGTATATCTTTACCAAGTAAGTCGTAGATTTTTTGAAGGTTTAATCTAAACAGTAAGTCAAACTTGTCGGCGTAATGGCTAAAATGGTCATCTCCATACCACCAAAACCAGTCACTTCCTTCTGCTACAAAAAGTAAACTTTTAGCAGTATCGTAATTTTTGTTTTCTTTCTCAAACTCCAGTATTTGCTTTGCTTCTGAAAGATACTCCCAAGCTGTGTTTTTCTCTGGGTGGCCTATCCAAGTAGAGAAATTTCCATAAATCCAGCTTCCTGCTTTTATAGAGTTTAGTTTTTCTACCACAATGTCTTTTTCTAAAACTTCGGAAAAAGTGGTTGTCTCTATCCAATCTTGTTCTGAAATCTGAGTGTAAAGTTCTTGGAAAAAGTCTTTTGCGTTATTTTCGTAAAACTCCCAAGCGTTTTCTCCATCAAGTATAACGCTTACCACTGGGTTAAAATCTGTTCTTTCGTATATGTACCTTAATCTTAAGATAAAGTCTTTAACAGCAGATTTAGGGTCCAAGTTTTGGTATCTAAAACCTATAGCGTCTGATAGATATTTGTCTCGAAAAAATATATTTACTCCTTCGTAGTTGTAGACTTTGTATATGTTTTCTATTTTTCTATCGTTTATACTGTTAAAAAGGACATCTTCGTCTGAAGCTGTCCAAAGTATTAGGTTTTCTTTAAAAAGTTTTATGGTTTCGTTGCTTATACTACCTTCTGAAGGCCAAAATCCTGTTGGTTTTTTACTAAAGGTTTTTTCGTAGTATTCTACTGCATTTTTTACGTGCAAAGCGGCATCGTCTTTAAAGCCAGACTTTAATTTTGGTAAATTTACGTTTGGTAAACTTTCTTTTGCTGTATTTATGTCTATCAGTAACGGTAGTATAGGGTGGTAGTAAGGTGTTGTAGATATCTCTATCTGTCCTTTTTGATTTAAGTCTTTGTAAAATGCTATAATTTCTTTTATAAAATGTTTTAGGGCTGTTATTAGTTCTAACTTTTCTTGATGGGTGTAATTTTTTTTCTTTTCTATAAGTTTTTTTACTGTGTTGTTGTTTTCTCGTAAGTAGTTTCCACTCCAAGCAAGAAGGAAGAGGACTTGTAAATCTAAAATTTCCTGATTGTCAAAAGTTGAATTTTTTGAATGTTTTTTTAAGTAGAGTTGGTAGTATCTTTCAAAAGGTTTTATCATAGTTTTTGAGTTTGCGCTGAAAAGTATATCTGTTAGGTAGAGTTTTTCTGTTTGTGTAAGTTTTTCTACAGGTTTTTCTAAAGTGTTTAGAAGATAGCAAACCTGTGGGTTTTGTATGTATTCTTCAAGCTGTTTTAAAAGAGATGGAACTAAATTAAAGGTTGCTTTTATCTTTGGGTGTTTTGAAAGATGCCAAGGCATATCGTAGTAGTCTTTTATGGCATGTAAAAAAGTCCATGGCATCTCAAAAAGGTTGGTGTAAGGGTTTTTGTAGTAGGGCTGGTGCATATGCCAAAGAAAGCAAAGGTAAAGTTTTTTCATTTTTCCTCAATCCATCTGTTGATTTTTTCTACAAATTCGTTAATCGTAGCTTCTGCCTTTTCTTGACTATCTGAGTTTACGTAAAGGTGTAGATTGTCTGAATACTGGTCTGGAATCATTAAAATCCACGTTCTTCTGTCTAAGTGTATCTTTACTCCATCTATAAAAGATGAGTCTTTTCCTATAGCTTCTTCTGTAAACTTTCTCATCATCTTTCCTTTTAAGTTTGAAGGACAGGCAACTATCTTATGTATAAAGGTATGCGGTGGAATTATTTTCTGTACCTGTGATATTTTCATCTTAGTTTTTGCGAGCATCTCAAGAAGTTTTATAGAAGTAAACATTCCATCGTAGCTAAAAGACATATCGGTAAAAGCGTAGTTTCCTTCAAGGTTTGCAAAAAAGTAGTAATCTTTTAAGAAATTGTGTTTTAGTCCAATAAATTTACCTCTTTCTACTATTATGTTTTCAAACATATCGTCCATAACTTCTGGAACGTAAACTGGAAGGTAAACCTTAACCTGTCTGTTAACGGTTTTATCTATCAGGTAAAGGATTGATAGTAAGGCAGTTTCGTGAGACAGTATCTCTCCTTCATCGGATATTATAACTACTCTTTGACCGTTTGGATACATTATAAAGCCACAGTCTAAAGATAGGACTTTAACCATTTTGGATATTTCTTCTGCTGACTTTCTGTGAAGGTTTGATATTTGAGATAGTTTTTTTTCGTCAAAGTAAGCGTTTAGTATTATGTTTTCTATGGAAAAACTGTTTATTATATCTGGATAGATTACTGCAGTTGAGCCGTTAAGAAGGTCTACTATCACTTTAAATTTATGACCTTGGATAACTTCTTTGTCCATTAGAGATAAAAACTTTTCTTTATAGGATTTTAAAGCTATCGGGTCATCTTTTATCTCTCCTATCTGGTTGTAGTTTACTCTTCTAAAGTTTTCTCTGAAGAATATTCTTTCTACAGATTTTTCTGTGTTTGTGTCTATTGGTAGTCCTTCACTGTCAAAAAACAGAATCTCGGTTATAGATGGATTTTCTGGTGATTGTCTAAAATGGACGCCTGCTACGGCATCTGACTTTGAAAGAAGGTATCTCATAACAGGCATAGGCATTAGCTTTAAATCTACTACATCAAGACCTGCTCCAAGTAATCCCCCAAGGAAAGACCTTTTTAGCATTCTGGAAGCTCTGTGGTAATCTCTTGACATAAGTATAGTCTTTCCTGCCGGTAGTATAGAACCAAAGCTTGCCGCAAGTTTTGCTGCCATTTCGTTAGAAAGTTCTATGTTTGTTCTTCCGGAGACCTTTCCTCCTTCGAAGATGGAAGCTTTCCATTTATCTCCCCATATTAGGTTGCTACTTATAATGGCTCCTTCTTCTATCAGTTTGTTTGGCCATACTATCACATCTTTTTCAAAATGGACGTTATCTCTAACTTCAGTTCCTTCGGCTATAATGACACCATGCTCCGCTTTTACGTTTTTTCCTATCTCAACGTTATTACAGATTACACCGTTTACGATTTTACTGTTGTTATCTACCTTGCATTCCCACCATAAAACGCAGTCTTTTAAATAAACGTTATCACCTATATACACATTTTTACCAATAACTACATTTTCTAAATAACAGTTTTTTCCGATTTTTACGTTTTGGTCTAAAACTACTTTTCCATGAATCTTTAAGTCGTTTGGCAGGTCTGTGGTTTTTGTGTAAAGGACTCCATTATCAAAGTTTATTTTTTCTCCTTCTATATCTATTTTCACTTTGTTTTGAAGAATATCTTTGTTTACTTCTCTATAACTTTCTGGATTCCCTACATCTCTCCAGTAGCCTTTTGCATTGTAGCCGTAAAGGGTTATTCCTTCTTTCATAAGTTTTGGAAAAAGGTCTTTGCTAAAGTCAAAGGGTACGTTATCTGGAATGTAATCAAGTATTTCTGGTTCTATTACGTATATACCAGTGTTTATAGTATCGCTAAATACCTCTCCCCAGCCGGGTTTTTCTAAAAATCTAAGAATCTTACCATCTTTATCAGTTATTACAACACCAAACTGTAAAGGGTCCTCTACAGAAGTTAAAGTTATGGTTAACTTGGATTTTACAGCTTCATGAAATCCTATTACCTCTTTTAAATCAAAGTCTGTAACAAGGTCTCCACTTATGACTATAAATCTTTCGTTTAGATACTTAGCAGCTTTTTTTACAGCTCCAGCCGTTCCATAATCATCATCTGGAAGAACGTAATCTATCTTTATGCCTAAGTCTTTTCCATCTTTAAAGTAGTTTTGGATAACTTCAGGCTTGAAATACAAGAGAATAACTATCTCAGTAATACCTAAGGTTTTTATTTTTTTTATGATGTGTTCCATCATAGGTTTGTTTAAGATTGGAAGCATAGGCTTTGGTATACTGTTTGTTAAAGGTTGGATTCTTGTGCCGAATCCTCCCGCCATTACAACTGCTTTCATCTTATTCCCCCTATATTTTAATCAGAATAATTATAATCTAAAAATCTGAGATTTTTCATAGTTTGAGCTTTTTTGTATATTAAAATATAAAGATACTTTATAAATTTGAAGGAGGAAAAATGTTTTTAGACAAAGAAACCTATAAGAAGATACACATATCAGTTAAGGAGTTAAAGGAAAAAATAGACAAGGGTGAAGATTTCATTCTTTTAGACGTTAGAGAGCCACAGGAATATAACTACTCAAGAATAAAAGAAAAAGAAGCCATGCTTATACCTCTTATGAGTTTACCAAGGGTTATAAACAGTCTTCCAAAGGATAAAGATATATACATTATATGTAGAAGTGGAAATAGAAGCCTACAGGCAACTTTATGGCTTTTACAAAATGGCTTTACAAGAGTAAAAAACGTAGAAGGTGGAATATTAGCTTGGTCTGA